>NZ_JBQXYF010000007.1:0-327282 GCF_052645355.1 Halomonas sp. V046 | reverse complement strand
GGAGGTCGGCGAGTCGAAGCCGTAGCGCATGATGACCTCGAACACGCTGATCGCCATGGCGATGAACACCAGCCAGGCCGCGCCGCGTGCCGCGGCGACGACGATCCGGTCGAAGCCGCTGCGAATCACATCCGGGGCCTTCTCGGGCTGCTTATCGCCGCTTGGCCGGTTATCTGCGCTAGACGGGGGTCCCGCTTGCGGCTCACGAGTCTCTTCACCCATGAGACATCCTCGATGTTGGCAGCGTCGGGGGGTGGCCATTGCCACCACCACGACGGAGAAATTGATGGGGCGGTGCCAAGGCACCGCCCGATAGGACTCGAGATCGTCGTTGCGTGTGTCGAGCCGATTTACAGCAGGTTGTGGTTCTCGAGATAGGCCACCACGGAGTCGTAATACTCCTGGGTGATCTCGTTACGCCCGGCCCAGTCTTCCCACTCGCCCTTGGCGATGTTGCGGAAGGCGACGCGCTCCTCTGCCGGCAGGTCGATGATCTCGATGTCCGGGTTCTGGCGCGCCTCGCGCACGGCTTCCAGGTCACGAGTCTTGAGCTCGGCGACCATCTCGTAGGCCAGGGCATCGACCGATGTCTCGAGCATCGCCTTCAGGTCATCGGGCAGGCTGTCCCAGATTTCCTTGTTCAACGATACCGACACCATCGGCAACGAGTGGAAGCCCGGGTACAGGGGATACGGGGCGAACTCGTGCAGGCCCTGGGCCTGGTTGGTGGCGAACACGGTGTAATCGGCGGCGTCGATCACGCCCTTCTCGAGGCCCGTGTAGACCTCGGAACCGGGCAGGTTCACCGGCGTGGCGCCGGCCGCCTCGAAGATGTTGTAGACCATGCCTTCCGGCGCACGCAGCTTAAGGCCCTTCATATCATCGATGGAGCGAATCGGCTTGGTCGACGGCAGTGACTCGAGGCCAGTGGCCGCGGCACCGATCAGGTGTACGCCATAGGGCTCGACCAACTTGTTGTAGAGATCCTCGCCACCGGCATTGTTCATGTAATCGAGGAAGTCATAGGGGTCACTCCAGGCACCGACCAGGTTGCCCATCATGCCGAAGGCCGGGTTCTGCCCGGTGAAATAGCTCGGGTCGGTCAGGTGCCCCTGGAGGATACCGGACTGCACGGCCTGCAGGGTCTGGTTGGCCTGAACCACGGCGTTGACCGGCAGGATCTCGATGGAGATGCGACCTTCGGACATCGTCTCGACATTGTCGGCCCAGGCCTTCTTCATCTCGAACTGGGGCTCACCCGAGGTTTCCGACGTCTGGAAGGTCCACTCGTAATCGGCCGCCTGGACGGAGGTGGCCATGGCCGCGAGAACCGCCGCCGATAGTGTCTTGAGCTTGGTGCTTGCCATCATGGGAGATTCATCCTTCTCGTGCGTTGTTGGGGATGTCTTTCGGGGAATCGCAGGTCTTGTCGATCGTCGGCAGACGATGCAGCAGGCCCTCGAGGCCCAGGTCGTGTCCGGTACGATCCAGCACCGCCAGCGCCGCCTCGGCGGCTTCTGCCGGTTGACGCAGACGGATCGCTTCCATCACCCGACGGTGGCGATCCATGCTGTCGTTCAGCCTGTCAGCACTGTGGTTCGAGCGTTCGACCAGCAGCGCGATAGCCGGCTTCAGCACGTGGCTGATCTGTGCCCAGACCAGATTGTGCGAGGCATTGAAGATGGCCTCGTGGAAGGCCACGTCGTACTCATCGTGGCTAATGCCCTCGAAGCGTAGATCATCGTGCTCGAGCGCCCGAATCATGCCCTCATAGGCCGTCTCGATCGCGAACAGGTCGGCGGCGGTGGCGTTCTCGGCCGCCAAGCGTGCAACGAAAGGCTCGACCGCCACACGAAAGGCGAATATCTCGCGTTGGATCACCGGGTTGGGCTGCGCGAAGCGCGCCAGCCAGCCACTCACTCGCGGGTCCAGCAGGTGCCACTGCTCCAGCGGCCGCACCTTCGACCCCTGCCCCGAGATCCGCGTGATCATTCCCGTGGCGACCAGCGTCTGCAGCGCACTGCGCACCGTGGATCGGCTCACCCCGAAGCGCTCGCACAGGTCCACTTCCCGCGGCAGAAACTCCCCCGGAGCGTGATCGCCGGCGAAGATCGCCTCGGCCAGCACATCGGCGATGTCCTGGCGCGGGCGGCGAACGGGAGAAGAGGTGGCGGCGTGAGTCATGAAGCCTCGGGTCGAGAAAAAAGCATCGGCGAAGAGAAAGCGTCGACGAACGACGTGTCCGATCATCACCAGGCTATGTCCGACATAGGATCGGGTAAAAACAGACCTAGCGCCTTTAGACTTTAGTTAGAAAAGGCACAGTCTGATGCCACAGCCTGGTTTAAGGGTTTACTAGTAGACTGGTCGGATTTAGACTGTCGCCATCGCCTGCCGTGATGTTTCTGCACCGCTAGGCGAACGAAACCCAGGCGTGCCTTTCCAAGCAGGCACTGTCCGTCATTCTTCGTACCCGCATAGAACAGCACCGAACTTCACACCTGTTCAGCCCCGTACGGCACCCGTCTCGGCATGAACGCAACGCCAGCGTAGGCAATGGAGAGCAAGATGCAGTCGAACTACTTCACCATCAACGACTATCCCCAGGGCACCCCGACCAAGGACGTCTTCGAGCTTCGTAGCGAGTCGCTTGCCGAGCTCGGCGACGGTGAAGTCCGGGTGCGTAACACCTGGCTGTCCGTCGACCCCTACATGCGCGGGCGAATGAGTGGTGTCACGACCTACATCGACCCGTTCACCCTGGGTGCGCCTCTGGAAGGTGCTGCCGTTGGCGAGATCATCGCGTCCAACGACAAGCGCTTCGCCATCGGCGACCGGGTCAGTCACATGGGGGGATGGCGCGACGTAGCGCAGCTGCCTGGTGATGGCGTGACCGCCCTGCCCGCGCTCGACGTGCCGGAACAGGCCTATCTTGGCGTGCTGGGCATGCCTGGCATGACGGCCTGGACGGGACTCAACGCTATTGCCGAAATACGTGAAGGCGACAACGTGCTGGTCAGCGCCGCCAGCGGCGCGGTGGGTTCCCTCGCCGTCCAGTTGGCCAAGGCCAAGGGCGGCATCGTGGTCGGCCTGGCCGGCACCCAGGAGAAGCGCGACTGGCTCGAGGCCCGTGGCGTCAAGGCCGTGGACTACCGCAACAAGGACGCCGAGCAGCTCACCAGAGACCTAGCCGAGGCCTGCCCCGACGGCTTCGATGTCTACTACGAGAACGTCGGTGGCGTGTGCCTGGAAGCCGCGCTGAACAGCCTGCGCGTCGGTGCTCGCATCGCCGTGTGTGGCATGATCTCGCGCTACAACGATGAAGGCCCGACGGCCGGCCCGCCGAATCTCGCCATGATCCTGATTCGCCGTGCCCGCATGCAGGGCTTTATCGTCTTCGAGCACTGGGACAACTACCCGACCTTTCTTAACGAGGTCGGCCCCTTGGTCGCCGGGGGCAAGATCGATTACGAAGAAACCGTAAGAGACGGTCTCGAAGCCGCTCCCGCGGCCTTTCTGGCCCTGTTTGAAGGCGCCAACCAGGGCAAGATGCTGGTCAGGCTCAAGGACTGAGCCGCCAAGGGCGTCGCCACCGTGCCGACCCTTGGCGGCATCTAGCGTCAGGCGCCCTAGGCCATGAGGTCCCGCGGCTATCTACGCCTGTCTGCGCCTGTCCGCGCCATGGTGACCTGCCACCCCTGAGGCTGCCCCTGGTCGGCCCCGGGGGCTTCGTCACTCACCGGATGCTGTCACGGCGCCGCTTGCGCCGGCGCGCCCGGGACCGATCGCCGCCACTTCACCAGGCCACTGGCCGCCACCACGCCCCCCATCACCAGGGCGATGCCCAGGGCGGTCGCGGCACTGATCGTCTCATCGAGCGCCCACCAAGCCAGCAGCGTAGCCGCGACCGGCGTCAGCGACCCTAGCGCCGAGGTCGCTTCGGCGCCGAGACGCGCAATGGCTGCCCCCATCATCAGCCCAGAGCCGATTCCTACCAGCACTCCCTGTACCAGCAACTGGGTCACCCATTCTTCGAACGCCACCCGGTCGAGGCTCAGCCCACCAGTGCCGGTCGCCTCCAGCACGATCACCACGGCGGCGATGGCTACCCCGTTGGGCACGGTCACTGCGGCGGTGGCCTCGATCGGCGACAGTCCACTCTGGCGCACGCTGATGGTGAACACCGCCCACATCACGCTCGACAGCACGAACATCCCCTGGCCAACCAGCAGCGACGATGAGTCATACCAGCCCCCGGCCAGCAGACACACGACCCCGACGCCGATAGCCACCAACCCCAGCGCACGCCAGCCAGGCAAGGGCTGGGCAAAGACCACCACGGCCAAGGCGGTCACCCACAGCGGTGCACTTCCCGGGATCAGCGTACTGCCGTGCGCCACCGGCGCGAGCCCCATGCCCACGGCCCCCAGCAGAAAGAACGGGATACCCGCGCCGAGCGCCATGCCGGCCAGCCACACCGGACTCACCGCGAGCAAGCGCTGGCGACGCCTGATCGCCAGTGGCAACAGCATCAGCCCCGGCAGCGCATAGCGAAACAGGGTCAGGTCCAGCGTCCCCAGCGGAGACAGCGCGCCTAGACGCAGCGACAGAAAATAGCAGGACCAGATCGCCACCGCGGTGAGCGCCGCCGCGATACCGGCGAGCGAGCGGGCTGACGTTTGTGCCAGGGGCGCGACCCGTGTCAGGGAGGACGACATGACATACCTCTTATGGCGGAGAACGGAAGGTTCATGGCCGCGACCGGCCGGGACCTCGACATCGCCGCCGAGGGATGCCAACAGTGTGCGTGCCGGCGGCTGGCTAGCGCAGGCAAACTCCCGCGAAAAATGGCCTAGCCTTGGCTTGATATGCCAAAATTTGCTCTCTCTACGCCGAAACGAGGCACCACCGTTGGCCACCCTGGATCGCATCGACCGACAATTGCTTGACGCCCTGCAGCAAGATGCACGACTGACCAGCCACGAACTCGCCGAGCGCGTCGGACTCTCGGCGTCCCCTTGCGCCAGGCGCATTCGTCGCCTCGAAGCGAGCGGCCTGATTCGCCGCTATCGTGCCGAGCTCGACCGTGAACGCCTCGGGCTCGGGTTGACCATCTTCGTGCACGTCAAGCTGAGCCGGCACCAGGATGCGCTGGTCGAGGAGTTCGAGCGCGCCGTGGCGGCGATGCCCGAGGTCATCGAGTGCCATACCGTCTCTGGCGCCTTCGACTACCTGCTGCAGATTGCCAGTCCCGACCTGCAAGGTTACGAGCGCTGGGTACGACGACTGCAGACGCTGCCCATGGTCAATACCGTGGACTCGAGCTTCGCCCTGCGCGCCGTCAAGCGCGCCGGCCCGCTGGACCTGCGCCAGGCGCGCATCGACACCGGGCCATGACGTCATCCACGCGTTTGCGGTAACGTCCACACACGGCAGTTGATGGCACCCAGCCGCGATGCACCGTCACGAGCAAGACCAGCGCAACCGTGGCGTCAGACACGCCCCATGACAACCGGGAGATCCCATGAGCGATAGCAGCACGACGGCGAGTCGCCTTGCCACGCAGGCGACCGGCCAACCACCACGGCTCACCCTCGAGATCTTCAGCGACCTGCGCTGCCCGTTCTGCTATCTCGAGGTGCCCGAAATCGAGGCTCTGAAGGAGCATTTCGCCGATGACGTGGCGATCCACTGGCGGGCATTCGAACTGCGTCCTGAGCCCGAGCCTGCCCTCGACCCGGCGGGTGACTATCTCAACCGACTATGGCAGGAGGCCGTTCTGCCGATGGCCACCGAGCGCGGCCTGACCATGCGTCAGCCGACCCGCCAGCCTCGCTCGCGTCGAGCCCTGGAGGCCGTGGCCTGGGCCCAGCGCCATCACGGCCAGGCGGCGGCCGATACGCTGCGCCTGGCATTGTTCAAGGGGTTCTTCGAAGACAGCCTGGACCTTGGCGATGCCGAGTCCCTCGGCACGGTCGCCGACGAGCAGGGACTCGATGGCCACGCCTTGCGCATGGCACTGGCAGACGATGCGGACCGTGAGTCGGCCGCCGCGGACAGGCGCCTGGGACAGACGCTGGGCATCGGCGGAGTGCCGGCGCTGCGTTTCCTGGTCGATGGCGAACACGCCGGCATCCTTTCCGGGGCCCAACCTCGCCGCCAACTGCTGCTCGCCGTGGAGCGCCTGCGCGATGCACTGACCCAGCGTGATCGTCAGTCTCAGGCCCCAGCCGCCGAGGCCTCGACAGCTCAACCAAAGGACTAGCGCAGCATGGCGATGGATTTCCGGCCGGTCGTCGTCGTCGGCGGAACCGGCTTCGTCGGCCAGGAGGTCGTGAAGGAGCTGTTCTATAGCGGGCAGCGGGTACGCGTCGTCTCGCGCCACCCTCGCCTTCCCGGGGAGGTAGAGGACGGAGATCCGGTCGAAGCGGTCGAGGCGGATCTGACCGATGCCGAATCCTTGAAACCGGCGCTGGATGGTGCGCGCGCGGTGGTCAATGCCGTGAGCCTCTATCACGAGACACGCGGGCTCGACTTTCGGCGCATTCATGTGGACGGCGCCGCACGGTTGGCGAAGCTCGCCAAGGAGGCAGGTATCGAACAATACGTGCTGATGTCGGGCATCGGCGCCGACGCCGCGTCGCCGTCGCCCTACGTACGAGCCAGGGCACAGGGTGAACAAGCCGTGCTAGAGGAAATGGCCCGCGCCGTGATTCTGCGCCCCAGCGCGCTCTATGGGCCGCAAGGCGGCCTGCTTGCCACCCTCGCCCGGTTGGCACGACTGCCGGTGATTCCGTTGTTTGGCCAGGGCAACAGCCGCCTGCAACCGCTGCACGTCGGCGACCTGGCCGCGGCCATCGCTCGGCTCACCGCTCGCCCGGCGACGCCAAGGGCACTGTTCGAATTCGGCGGGCCCGATGCCCTGAGCTACCGGGCGCTGGTCAGCCTGGTGGCGAGACACCTGGGGCGCGACCCTCGCCTGGTGTCGGTGCCCATGGCGGTTTGGCATACCTTGGCCATGGGCTTGTCGCCGCTGCCCTCGCCGCCGCTAACCCGGGACATGCTATGGCTGGTCGGCCGCGACAATCTGGTCGGCGATGGCGTCGGGACCTTCGCCGATATCGGCATCACGCCACGTTCGGTGCGCGAGAGCCTGCCGCACTGCCTGCCACGCTGAGGGTCGCTATGCCGTCACACGCCAGAGCGCTTCAGGCATCTCCGACGCCGACCATCAGGCTCGCCTGCACCACCTCGATCCAGTAACCGTCCGGGTCCTTGACGAATACCACGTCCTTCATCTTGCCCTGCTCGGGGCGCTTGATGAACTCGACGTCGTTATCGTCGAACCAGGCGACCGCCGCGTGCAGGTCCGGCACCGAGAAACAGATATGCCCAAAGCCCTGGGGCTCGGCATTGCCATCGTGATAGATCCGTCCTTCCTGCTCTTCGCTGCCCCAGTTGTGGGTAAACTCCAGGAGCCCTTTCTGGGCGAAGGTCCAGGCGCTGCGTGCCGCAGCTTCCGCTGGCACCTCGTCGCCCTCTTCCAGGCAGGCAAGAAAGTACAGCGAGAAACCGAGTTCACCGAAATCGAGCCGCCGCAGCACGCTCATGCCGAACACCTTGGCATAAAAGCCCAATGAGACCTCGGGGTCCTTGATACGCAGCATGCAGTGATTCAACCGAAAGCCCGTGGTCTGGGGCGGCGGCGCGACCACACCTGGGTGCGTTTCGCCTTGAATTCCATGACGCATTGTCTATCTCCTTAAGTTGACGGCACCGATACCGTCGTGGTCGAGAGGCCTGGAGAGAAACGCTCAGCGGCGCTCCCTCGGTCCTAGCTTAGAGCGAACCCTCTCTCAGGCGCCCGCCAATATGCTCGGCCTGGCGCAGTGCCAGCGCAACAATGGTCAGGGTCGGGTTTTCAGACGCCGATGTGGTGAACTGGCTGCCATCGGAGATGAACAGGTTGGCCACCTCATGGGCCTGCCCAAAGCCGTTGCACACGCCATCTTCCGGGTGCTCGCTCATCCGGCAGGTCCCCAGGTTGTGGGTCGACGGGTAGGGCGGCACCTCGTAGACATCCTTGGCCCCCACCGACTCGTAAAGAGCCGTTCCTTGGCGATAGCCATGCCGGCGCATGGCCAGGTCATTGGGGTGGTCATCATAATGCACATTGGCCACCGGCAAGCCGAAGCGATCGCTGACGTCACGATTGAGCGTAACGCGATTGCTGGCCTGGGGCATGTCTTCTCCCACCAGCCACATGCCCGCCATGTGGTCATACTGATCGAGGGCCCCGGTGAACCGAGGCCCCCAGGCGCCGGGATCGAGAAAGGCCGCCATGAACGGCAGCCCGAGTGACAGGGTCTCCATCTCGTAGCCACCGACGAAGCCCCGCGACGCATCATGGCGTGCTTCATCGGCAATGATACCGGCCATGGTCGTACCCCGATACATGTGCACCGGCTCGTCGAAGGTGGCGTACACCGAGCCGGTCATATGACGCATGTAGTGCCGACCCACCTTGTCCGAGCCGTTGGCCAGACCCTCGGGGAAACGCTCGCTGGCGGAGTTCAGCAGTAGCCGCGGTGTCTCGATGGCATTGCCGGCCACCGCCACGACGCGAGCCTTCTGGCGTTGCTCATTGCCATCGACATCGAAGTACACCACCCCATTCACATGCCCTTGAGCATCGTGCTCGATCCGTGCCACATGAGCCTCGGGGCGTAGCTCAAGGTGTCCTGTGGCGATGCCCTGGGGCAGTTCGGTGTACAGCGTGGACCACTTCGCCTGAGTCTTGCAGCCCTGAAAACAGAACCCGCGCTGCTGACAAGGCGCGCGGCCGTCGCGGATCTCGCTGTTGATGGCCATGTGGCCGGTGTTGCACGCATAGCCCAGGTTCTGGGCCCCGGCGTACATCACCTTGAAATTGTTGTTGCCCGGCAACCCCTTGTTATCGTTGGTGCGGGTCACCCCCATGCGCGCCTCGGCCTGGTCGTAATAGGGCGCCAGGGTCGAAAGATCGATGGGCCAGTCGAGCAAGGCCGCTCCCTCGACGTCGCCATAGTGGCTCAGCGCCCGGAACTCGTGGGGCTGAAAACGCAGGCTGGCGCCGGCCCAGTGAACGGTGGTGCCTCCCACGGCCTTGACGATCCAGGCCGGCAGGTTGGGAAAGTCCTTGGCCAGGCGCCAACTGCCCGAGGTAGTGCGCGGATCGAGCCAGGACAGCTGGCTGAACGCGCCCCATTCGTCGGCGAGAAAATCGGCGGTGGTATGCAACTTGCCGGCTTCCAGCACCACCACATCGATGCCCTGCTGGGCCAGCGCATTGGCCAG
Source organism: Halomonas sp. V046 (assembly GCF_052645355.1). Lineage (NCBI taxonomy): Bacteria > Pseudomonadati > Pseudomonadota > Gammaproteobacteria > Oceanospirillales > Halomonadaceae > Halomonas > Halomonas sp. V046. Next base: position 317,946 of record NZ_JBQXYF010000007.1, on the reverse strand, counting down.
GGTGCCACCGCCGGCCCCGGACCCGATGACCACTACCACGCTATCGTCATCCAAAGAAAAGGTCTTCTGATCGTCGGTCATGGCCATGACGACGTCTCCTCATACGGTCGTTGTTATCGTTATGTGCCTGGGCCCCATGCATCCGAGCCCCGCGTCCGAGCGCCTTGTCTGAGCGCCTTGTCCGAGCGCCTTGTCTGAGCGCCTTGTCTGAGCGCCTTGTCTGAGTGCTGCCCCAAGTCACATCAGCATCGCTGCCCGGTCACGCCGTGGCTTCACCCGGGAGGTACCCGCCCTCGGGCTTGGGTGGATCCGGCAACCAGGTCAGGTCATCGAAGCCCTTGGTCAGATAGCCTGCGTTGCCCGCCTCCCCCTCGTAGCCGAAGTGGGCGTAGGCCAGAGGATTATCGTAGAGCGATACCACGGCGTCGCCGCGCACCAGTTCGAAGAACGACGTACCCGCTCGATCAGACAGGATGTCGAGCTGGCGTGTCTCGCCGAGAGACAGCCAGTCGCCCCCCGCGGCAGCATCGAGGCCATCGATGCCCTCGGCCATCACTGCGGCGACCTCAGGGTCACTGGCCTTGGCATCCAGGCTCTTGACCACCAGGGCATAGACCGCATCTTCGAGATCGGAATGAGGAAAGAGTCGACGCACGACGACAAGCACGACGTCGCCCTGGCGTGAGGTGAGGGTATCGAGTCCGAGCGCCCAGCTACGCGAGGGCGCCATCAGCGCGATGGGGCCGGTGGTGAAGGCCAGAGTGCCGGCCAGCACCCCGCCGCTGGCCTTGAGAAAGGTGCGGCGAGTGAGGGTAGTTGTCGACATGGAGACTCCTTGCCGGGGCCAGGGGAAGATAGAGCGCAACGGAGCCACACGCCCAGTCGCTCTACCCTTAGCCTAGGCCCGCCGAAGGCGGCCGGGGTAACACTGGGTTACTACGTCGACCATGGTCTAATGCTAATGGTCGCCCAGGCGAGGCAGTGTCAGAAGAGGCACCCGAGATGCTGGTCGATCCGAGCGCAAATGGCGGGCCATGACCCGCGGGCCTGCGAGACCTCGCGACGCCCACGGGCATCGATCATCACAGCGAGAATCACGACGAGAATCACGACGAGAATCACAACGAGAGAGCCACGCCATGTGCCATATGTATGCCTCCACCGACCCCGCCAAATACGAATGCACCACGCGTTCGGTGCGCCTTCGAGGCTGTGTAACGAGCGTAAGGCTAGAGAACGAGTTCTGGGACATCCTCGACGACATCGCCTCGGGCCAGCAGCTGTCCACGGCTCAGTTCATCACTGAACTGCACCGAGAGGTGACCGAGATCCGAGGAGACGTCGCCAATCTCGCCTCCTTACTGCGGGTCGCCTGCGCCGTCCATCAACAGAACAGCATCCGCCAGGCGCCGTCGGAAACGCGAGCCTCGGTCGGGTAGCTTGGTTCTGTCTGGGCGCTGGCCGGGCGCTGACATCTCCCTCCCTGGCGCCGATCGCGGTGTTGGCCGGCCCAGACCCGGCAAGTGACGAATCGGCGGGGCTCCGGCCAGGCCACAATGAAGGGTGCCGAGGCCTCACGCCACAAGGCGTCACGTCGATTTTTACGGCACCTCACCCACCTCTTATGACTATTCTCTCTCCCTCCTTGTCATTTCAGACGATTCGTGAAGAATAGCCCCCGCGTTTGTGTCGCCGGGACTCTCGCAAGACGACGCTCGGTACTCGGCTCGACCTCGAACAGGACACTATCCTCGCCACTATCCTCGACAGGAAATCGACATGGACTTTTCCGTTTCCACGCTATTCAGTGACGTCGTTGCCGCCGGCAACGGGCTGATCTGGGGCAAGCTTCTCGTCTATCTATTGATCGGCGCTGGGCTCTATTTCACCATCATGACCCGGGGCATCCAGTTTCGCTTCTTCACTCATATGTTCGCCCTGCTCAAGGGCTCCCGGGACGGCGGTGAAGGGATCTCGTCTTTCCAGGCGCTCTCCACCAGCCTCGCCGCTCGGGTAGGCACCGGGAATCTGGCGGGTGTCGCCGTGGCCATCTATCTGGGCGGCCCCGGCGCCATCTTCTGGATGTGGATGACGGCGCTTGTCGGCATGGCCACGAGCTTCATCGAGTCGACCCTGGCCCAAGCCTACAAGGTGGATCACGGCGACAAGACCTTCCGCGGCGGCCCGGCACGCTACATCGAGCAGGGCCTCGGCCAGCGCTGGATGGCCATCGCCTTTTCCATCTGCCTGATCATCGCTTTCGGGCTGGCCTTCAACAGCGTGCAGTCCAACTCCATCGCCCAGGCCATGGAGCAAGCGTTCAACCTTCCGACCTGGACCGTGGGCATCGCCCTCGTGGTTGCCGTGACCCCGATCATCTTCGGCGGCCTGCGCTCCATCGCCAAGGTGGCCGAGCTGATCGTGCCGATCATGGCGGTGTTCTACCTGATCATCGCCCTGATCGTGGTGGCGCTGAATATCGGCGAACTGCCGAGCGCTCTGGCGCTGGTCTTCAATAGTGCCTTCGGCCTGCAGGAAGCCGCCGGCGGCGCCGTCGGCTACGCCGTGGCCCAGGCCATGATGCAGGGCATCAAACGCGGCCTGTTCTCCAACGAGGCCGGCATGGGCTCGGCCCCCAACGTCGCGGCCACCGCCAATACCAAGCCCAATCATCCGGCGGCCCAGGGCTTTATCCAGATGCTCGGCGTCTTCTTCGACACCCTGGTCATCTGCACCGCCACCGCGGCCGTGATCATCCTGTCCGAGCCTGCCCTGCAGGGGAGCGATTCGCCCAACGGCATCCAGCTCACCCAGACGGCCCTCTCCCAGCACGTCGGTGACTGGGGCGGCATGTTCGTGGCCATCGCCATCCTGCTGTTCGCCTTCACCTCGCTGATCGCCAACTATTCCTACGGCGAATCCAACATCGAGTACCTGGCCGGCAAGCGTCGCTCCGCCGCCGCCGTGTTCATCTACCGCCTGGCGGTGCTGGCCATGATCATGATCGGGGCAGTCGCCGAACTGAAGACCATCTGGAGCTTCGCCGACCTGTCCATGGGCATGATGGCGCTGATCAACCTGGTCGCCATCCTGCTGCTATCCCCCCTGGCCTTCGCCCTGTTCCGGGACTATGAGCGCCAGCTCAAGGCCGGTGTGGAACCGACCTTCGATCCGCGCCGCTTTCCCAAGTTGGCCGACAAGGTCGACCCCAGCGCCTGGCCGAGCCCGCCCGACGGAGATGACAAGGGCTGCGACGAGGACGCTGGCAAAGCCCGCGAGACCAACGCCTAAGGCACCCGGATCCTCCCGGCAAAGCGCAAGACGCCACGGCAGCGGCCGTGGCGTCTTGCGTTGTGCCAACCGTCGAGGCGGTGCCCGGGGCGCGTCTGACGCCTTTGCCCTTCCCGCCTCGGGCCTTCAGACAGTCATTCTTGCGTCTCCGCCACTCCTCCCGCGCCTTCGGCCGGCAGCGCAAAGTCCACGTCATCGAGTGCGTCGTCGAGAAAATCGAGCAGCGCCCGTACCGAAGGCAACTGACCGCGACGGCTCGGAAAGACCGCATGAATAAGCCCGGTTCGAGGACGCCATTGCGGCACCACATCCACCAGTCGACCGGCGCACAGTTCGGCGCCAGCACTGACCAGCGGCAACCTTGCCACGCCAAGCCCATCGAGTGCTGCACGCTGCAGCAGACCAATATTATCGGTCACCAGCCTCGGGACATGGACGATATCTCGCGTCTGCCCGTCGGGACCATCGAGGCACCAGCGGTGGCGATGGTCGGGTTCATCGAAATCCAGGCTCGGCCAGCTCGCCAGCGCTTCCGGGGTTGCCGGCAAGCCCTGGGTCGCGATCAGTTCCGGGGCCGCCAGCAACCGCTGGGGGCTCGTCGACAGCACCCGCATCACCAGATCACTGTCCTCCAACGGCGGGTAGCGAACGCGAATCGCCACATCGATACCCTCGCGCAATGGGTCAACGCGCCGGCTGGTGGCGATGACCTCCAGGGAGATCAACGGGCACCGACGCATGAAACGCGAGAGCAGTGGCGAAAACACCACCTCCAGCAGGCTTGGCGGGCAGCTCAACCGGATGCGCCCGCGCGGCTCGGCCCGATGGCGTTCGACCACCTCTTCGGCGGCCTCCGCCTCCCACAGCATGGCACGACAATGGCGATAGAACGCCTGGCCGAGATCGGTGACCACGAACTGGCGTGTCGAGCGCTGAATCAAGCGCGTCTCGAGGCGGGACTCGAGGGCCGCGATGCGTCGGCTGAGACGCGACTTGGGCAGGCCCAGGGCGCGCCCGGCAGGCGCGAAGCCGCCATGGTCCACGACCTGGACGAAGTAGTAGAAATCGTTGAGATCCTGCATAGCCCGCCTTCCTGTCAATGTCCTGCCCTGGCTTCTATCCTCACGCTATTCGAGTGCCCACGACCACCGACCGCATTTCCCGATCGCCAACCGGCCACCCAGCGCCATTCGTTCCAATAATAGAACGATGTGTCCAGTTTTACCCAACTACCGCCGCCATCGTTCCGCCATTACCATGATTGTATTCAGGCCCGAGCGGCCTGTTCCTTCAACAGGAGATTGGCGATGACTGCCATGAAGCGCCTTGTCGAGATTCATGCTGCCCCTCGAGGCCACTGGGTCGGCGATGGGTTTCCGGTACGCTCTGTGCTCAGCTACGACCGGTTCGGTGCCGAGCGCATCAGTCCGTTCTTGCTGCTCGACCACGCCGGGCCCCACGAGTTCACCCCGAGCGCGCGCCCCCGTGGCGTTGGTGTGCATCCGCACCGTGGCTTCGAGACGGTCACCTTCGTCCACCGCGGCGAAGTCGCGCACCGCGACTCCTCCGGCGGCGGCGGCACCATCGGCCCCGGCGACGTACAGTGGATGACCGCCGGCGCCGGCATCCTCCACGAGGAGTTTCACTCCGAGGACTTCAGCCGCAGCGGCGGCGCCATGGAGATGGTCCAGCTATGGGTGAACCTGCCGGCCCGCGACAAGGGCACGCCAGCGGCCTACCAGACGCTGACACGGGAGGCTATTCCAGTGGTAGCTCTCGAACACGCCGGACAGCTCAGGGTCGTGGCAGGCGCCTATGGCGAGACCGCGGGACCCGCCCACACCTTTACCCCGGTAAACGCCTGGGAGGTGACCTTGAACGCCGACGCGGAGACGACGCTAGCCCTGCCCACCGGCCACACTAGCCTGGTGGTCGTGCTCGAAGGCACCGTCCTCATTCAGGGCGAAGGAGTGGCTCGCGCTTCCGATCTGGTGGAGTTGTCACGCGATGGTGAGAATCTCACCCTTGCAGCCAACAGCGAGGCCCGCCTGCTGGTGCTGACCGGAGAGCCCATCGACGAGCCGGTGGTCGGCTACGGGCCCTTCGTGATGAATAGCGAGGCCGAGATTCACGAGTCCATCGATGCCTTTCAGCAAGGACGCTTCGGGCGAATGGGACCCTAGCGGCTCAGCGCCCCCCTGACGACACGGCGGCCTGCCATCGGGCCGCCACACCCGCCACACCCGCCACACCCGCCACACCGGAGGTTTGTCATGAGTACCCATGAAACACCCCACAAGGTGTCATCCTCTCGCGATTGTCCCGTGATCGACGGTCGCCAGGCCATTTCGCGTATCGCCTCACGGGAAGCCGATGTCGGCGGTTTGCCTATCCACCGGGCGCTGCCGACTCGCCACCGGCGCACTATCGGCGCCTGGTGCTTTCTCGACCACGCCGGCCCGAGCATCCTGCGTCACGGCCAGGGCATGCGCGTCGGGCCTCACCCCCACACCTGCCTGCAAACCTTCACCTGGATGCTTCAGGGCGACGTCCATCACCGCGACAGCCTCGGTAGCGACCAGGTGATTCGTCCCGGTGAGGTCAACCTGATGACCGCGGGCCATGGCATCAGTCACACCGAAGAGAGTCTCGACAGCGCAGGCGGACTGCACGCCGCCCAACTTTGGATCGCCCTGCCCTGGGCACAACGCGACATCGAGCCGCGCTTCGATCACTACCCTGAGCTGCCGAAGTGGCAGCGCGATGGGGCCAGTTTTACCCTGCTGGTCGGCGCTGCCGAGGGCCAGCGTGCACCGACGCTGACCTTCAGCGAGATCGTCGCCCTCGACATCCAGCCGGCGGGGAATCAGGCCATCGCACCACTGTCACTCACGCTCGAGGCAGACTTCGAATACGGGCTGATGGTACTGGAGGGCGAAGCGGCCCTCGACGGGGAACGCTTCGTGGTCGACGAACTGGCCTATCTTGGCCGCGGGCGCGATAGCCTGACCCTCGATCTACCCGCCGACAGCCGGGTGCTGCTGATCGGCGGAGTCCCCCTCACCGACGAGATCCTGATGTGGTGGAACTTCGTTGGCCACAGCCGAGAGGCGATCATTCAGGCCCAGCGCGACTGGGAGTCGGCGGCAGCACGTTTCGGCACGATCCCCGAATGGCAGGGAGAGCGCCTGCGCGCGCCGCCCTTGCCGTGGTAGCCAGGACCGCGGAGCAGCGAGTCGCCGTCGGCCGTCGGCGCCCGATGGGGGCAACCTCGCCGACGGTCCTGGGCAATCCCGTCACGACCACCGGGCATCGCGCGAAGGTGCGTGCCGCTTCGGCGTGACTTCAACGCCGGTCATCTTCGACGATAGTGCGTCCGAGCCCTTTCCGTCACCTTCAAGGAGCCTTCCCCATGACCATCACTTCCCGCAACACACCTCCCCGCATTCTCGTCTTCGCCGGCAGCGCCCGAGAGGATTCCTTCAACAAGCGCCTCGCGCGCCTGATGGCGGATCGCATCGACACCCTGGGCGGCCATGCGACCTTCATCGATCTGCGTGACTATCCAATGCCGATCTATGACGGCGACCTGGAGGCCGATGCCGGTCTGCCCGAGCATGCCCGTCGCCTCAAGCGGCTGGTCATGGAACACCAGGGCCTGGCCATCGCCTGCCCCGAGTACAACGGGTTCATCACGCCGCTGCTGAAGAACACCATCGACTGGGTCTCTCGCCCCGATGGCGACCTCGGCGGCCTGGCCCCCTACGCCAACAAGGTCGCCGCCATCGCCGCCGCCTCTCCCGGCGGTCTCGGCGGTCTGCGTGCCCTCCCCCTGCTTCGCCAACTGTTGAGCAACATCGGCGTCACCGTCCTCCCCGACCAGCTAGCCATCGGCGGCGCCGGCCAGGCTTTCGATGAAGACGGCAGCCTCGCCGACGAAGGCCAACTGGGCAAACTCGACGGCATCTGCCAGCGACTCGTCACGACCCTCGACACCCTGCACCGAACGTGACGACCGACGAGCAACGATCGCGCCGCATCGCTCGGCGATGTGCTCGTCACTCGGGCCGCGTCGGGGGCATCGCGATTGCTTGAAGGGGGCGCCTAGCCGGGGGCGCCTAGCCGGGGGCGCCTAGCCCATCGCCATGGCGATGATGGCCAGGCAGGCCCCCATGCCAACGGCGAACACCAGCGACCGCAGCCAGTGCAGGTTCAGGGCGTAGCAGACAGGGTGTAGCAACCGAGCCCCCACGAACGTCAGCGCCGGCGCGGTCAGCGTCGCCATATCGGTCCCGGCGGCGAAGGCGATAAAACAGGTCGAGACATACACCGCCAGCGCCTCCCAGGCATTGATCTGGGCGGCATGAATGCGGGCGCCGGCTCCCTCGAGCCGGGCCTGCTGTTCGCGGGGGTGGCGATTATCCAGATGCGCAAACTGCCTTACGCGGTAGACCGCGCCCACCCAGGCCAGCAGGACCGGCAACACGGAAACGGCGAACAGGGTATAGAGAATAATCGGCATGCGAGTCGGCTCGTTCAGAGAAATGGCGGGGGGGACATCATGCTGTTCAGGCTCACCCGTCAGAATAGCGAAGATCAGCCTCCGACGAGAGCCATCCGCTGCCGCCTGTGGCACACAACCGTGGAGACGACGACCGGAATACGGGTGTTAACTGGGGGCTTCCCCGCGAGCCGCGTCGGTCACCGCCACGACGCGACGGATCACCAGGCCCGTTGCACAGCCTCCCCCATTTCAGAGGCCATCATGGTCCCACCCAGCCCACTCGCCACTCGCCCCGAGCGCTACCACGCCATGACTCGCGGCCTTCACGCCGCAACGGCGGCCGTCCTGGCGCTGCTCTATCTCAGCGCCTACTGGCGCAAGTGGGGCACCACCCAGATGGAGTCGGCCAACTGGTACCTGTTGCTCACCCACGTCAACCTCGGACTCCTGTGCCTTGGCCTGACCATCGCGCTGCTGCTCACCCACCAGCGCCTCCCGCACCCCGCCCCGGTGGCCAACCGCCCGGCCCTGCGCCGCGCCGGCACCCTGGTGCACCGGCTGATGCTGGCCTTACTGCTGGCCCTGCCGATAGCCGCCTACATCGGCAATGGCTTCGACATCGTGGTGCTGGGCCGGTGGGTGATCCCCTCCTTCCAGCGCTTCGAGTTTGCCCCCTGGCTTGCCCATACCCTCGATATGCCACTGATCACGCTGATGGAGCCCTTCGGTCGCTTTCACCGCGACTGGGGCGCCGACCTGCTGCTGCCGTTGCTGATAGCCAGCCACATCACCGCCGCCCTGTGCCATCATGCCGTTCTCGGCGACCCGGTACTGTATCGGATGTGGTCATGGCGACGTCGTTGAGGCGCGCCTGGCCGGTCGTTGCGATCGACACGGCGGTCCGCGGCGGGGTGCCAAGAGGTGTCGAGAGGCGCCGAGAGGCGCCGAGAGGTGTCGAGAGGTGTCGAGAGGTGTCGAGAGGTGCCAAGAGGTGCCTGATCTCCCGGCCCCGCTTCGGCAACGGGCTCTATGTGACGGGCTCTAGGCGAAGAGCTCTAGGCGAAGAGCTCTAGGCGAAGAGCTCTAGGCGAAGAGCTCTAGGCGAAGAGCTCTAGGCGAAGAGCTCTAGGCGAAGGGCTCTATGCGAAGAGCTCTATGCGAAGGGCTAGGCGACGGGCTATACGAAGGGCTCTATGTGACGGGCTATGTGACGGGCTATGCGACGGGCCAGGCGAAGAGCAAGCGCCCGCTCCGGTCATCCCGGGGCGGGCGCTTGCGTCAGTCAGATCACGGGATGACCGCTATCGGGCCAGGGCTCAGACGCCGGCCGCCTTGTTGCCAAGCGGTACGTCCGGCACGGCCTCCATGCGTTCCCGCTCTGCGCTGATTCGCGCCAGGGCCTGCTCCTCGGTCAGTCGCGAGGCCGGCGTTGCCAGACTCACCACCACACCGGCGATCATTGCCAGCACCACCGAGGGAATACTCGGGTTCCCCCAGTAGGCACTCCAGTCGGCGTTGGCGATGATCGTAAGCGATGTTGCCGAGGCCACCACCAGCGAGGCGATGGCACCCTGCCAGTTGTAGCGCGACCAGAAGCGCCCGAGGATGCCGCACACGAACATCCCGGAGAGCACCGTGGACACCATGCGCGTGATGTACGAGATGACATTGTCCGATGTCAGGGCAAAGGCCAGCGCCAGACCGATGGTGCCGACCAGCGCGACGCGCGAGTACAGCACCACGTTGGCCGCCGAGGGCGCGCGGCCACGAAACAGCACGTAGACATCCCGAATCAGGGTAGTGACGCCGGCGATGGCATCACTGCTGGCGCTGGACATCGTCGCCGACAGGCCGGCGACCAATAACAGCAGGCCAAGCCACAGCGGCAGCACCTCCGTGGCCAGGTAGGGGAAGGCGAAGTTGGTGTTCTCGAGATCCGGATTGAGCGCGTAGGTGGCCATGCCGATGATCGCCGGCACGATGGAGAAGGCCATGTACAGCACGCCGGTGATCAGAAATGAGCGACGCACGGAACGCACCGAGCGACCCGAGTAGATGCGCTGGCGAAACGATGGCGTGGCCAGTACCCCCACTGCGATGACGGCGGACAGCGAGATGGCCGGCAGCAACCCGATCTTGTCGATCGCCAGAAAGCTCGTCGTCGCGGAATCCATGGCCGAGGTCATGGCATCGAAGCCACCGACCTGAACCACCGCGACACCCGCCATCAAGAAAAAGCCAATGAACAGCACAATCGCCTGAACGGTATCGGTCCAGACCACCGCCATGTAGCCGCCGATCACGCAGTAGATGCCGAAGCCCAGCGCCACGATCAGCTTGGCCTGCCAGGCAGGAATATCCGCCATCCAGGCCAGGTACAGCCCACCGCCGAGAATGTGCGCCCCCAACCAACCGATGCAGGCGACATAGATCAGCAGGGCCACGACATTGCGCACGATGCGATTGGCGCCGACATAGAACGACAACTCCTCGCTCATGGTCATGAAGCGCATGCGCCGCACCCCCGAGAAGCACAATGCCAGCAGCAAGACGCCGATGGAGCCGCCAATACCGTACAGCGCCCCGCCCCACCCGTTGGCGTAACCGAACCCGACGGCACCCATGCTCGAGCCGGTGCCGACCATGGTGGCGACCGTGGTGCCCACGGTAAGAAATAGCGGCACGCTGCGTCCGCCGAGCAGAAAATCGTCGCCGCTGCCGCGATCATTGCGCGATACCCACCAGCCGAAGCCGATCATCGCGACGATGTAAACGAAGAAGGTCCCGAGGAAAAGGTGACTGTTCATACAGACCTCTTATACTTGTGGCCTCGATCGTTGCCGCGATCGAGGCAGTGGACGTTTGCCGTTTGCTGTGACCGGCGTCGGGTCCTTGCCGGGACCCGACGCCACCTTCCTTCCTGCCTGACACGATTTCTGCCGCGAGGCGTGATGCAGCCATCGCGCCATGGGCGGCTCGCTACTGCGCGTCGGTGCGCACAGACTCGCTCTGGTTTAGACGCGATCGGGGTCAGGCGCGATCGGCGCGGTAGCAGGTCACATCGACCTCGACCTTGCAGTCGACTACCAGATCCTGAACGCTGCAGATACGCGCCGGTGGATGCTCCGAGAAAATCTCGGCGAACACCTTGTTGAACGACGAGAAGTAGCGCGCATCGGTCAAGACCGCGGTGACATGCACCACGTCTTCCACCGCATAGCCGGCTTCCCTGACGATGGTCAGGCAGTTGTCGAAGGCCAGCCGGGTCTGCTCGATGATGCCGCCTTCGACGACCTCGCCGTCGGTCATCGGGGTCTGGCCCGAGACCTTCAGCCAGCCGCCAGCCTCGACGGCGCGTGAGAACGGCAGTTTCTGGCCGCCAGTGCCGACGCCGCCTTCGGCGCCATAGCGTTTGATGCTCATGGGGACGTTTCCTCATGGTGGGGGGATAAGAGTTCGGGTGAACAGGACAGCCGCACGCTTCGGCGCAGCATGCGCCCCGCACGCTGATCACGGGCCACGCCGTCGACATAGGACGTCACCCCATTGACCACGACCCGGGCGATGCCTCGAGTGGGAGCAATGGGCGTGTCGTAGTCGGCCGCGTCTTCGAGCCGTTCGAGGTCGAACAGCACCAGGTCGGCATAGGCCCCGGGGCGGATCTCGCCGCGATCGACCAGACCGAAGGTAGCCGCCGAAAGGCGGGTCATCTTGCGCACCGCCTCGGGCAGCGGCATCAGTGCCAGGTCCCGACTGTAGTGGGCCAGCACCCTGGGAAAGGCGCCCCACAGACGCGGATGCGGGTGCGGATCGTTGGGCAGGCCATCGGAGCCAACCATGGTCAGCGGATGCGCCAGCACCTGGCGCATGTCGTCTTCGCTCATGTTGTGATAGACCGCCCCGGCCGGCTGCAGCCGGCGCGCCGTCTCGACCAGCGACAGTCCCCAGTCGCTGGCGATATCCTCAAGCGGACGCCGAGCCTGTTCGGGGTGGGGCCGGGACCAGGTGATGGTGATCGCGATCTCGTCGGTCACCTGGCCCAGGTCCAGGGTCGAGGAACCGGCGGTATAGGGGTAGCAATCGCAGTTGACCCGCTGCCCCCGTGCGGCCTGCTCGAGCTGCCCGAGCGCCCGAGGCGCCTGGCCCCAATTACCGGCGCCGGCGCACTTCAAATGGGAAATCACCAGTGCCGCCCGGCCACGTTCAGCCGTCGCGAAGGCTTCGTCCATGGCCGCTGCCTGACCGGCGAACTCATCCCGCAGGTGGGTGGTATAGATCCCGCCGGCGCTGCCCACCGCCGCAACCAGCGGCGCCATTTCACTGGCAGGCGCCTGGAAGGCATTGCGATAGGCAAGCCCCGAGCTGAGACCGATGGCGCCTTGCGCCAACGCCTTCTCGAGGGCGTCCCGCATCAACGCCACCTCTCCGTCGCTGGCGGCGCGGGAAAAATCGTCCATGACCTGACTACGCAGGCTGGTGTGGCCGACCAGCGCCGCCACATTCACCGCGGGACGAGCCTCATCGACCGCTTGGGCATAGGCCGCGAAGGTCGGATAGACGAAGTCTTCGACATCGCCGAGCAGGTTCATCGGGTCCGGCACCTCGGCGTCCAGGCACACCGGTGCGGCGCTGATACCGCAGTTGCCGACCACCACCGTGGTCACCCCCTGGCTCAGCTTGGGCAGCATCGTGGGGGTGCGAATGACGTTGGTGTCATCGTGGGTATGGACGTCGATGAAGCCGGGTGTCAGCGTCAGGCCTTCGGCCTCGACGACCTCCCCGGCGGTGGCCACCTCGCTGTCCAGGTCACCGATGGCAACGATGCGCTCACCGTCGATGGCGACATCGGCGACAAAGGGCGCGCCACCGGAGCCGTCGATGATCGTGGCGCGGCGTATCAGCAGGTCGTGAGCCATGTCAGTCTCCCAGCGGCTGGCGATTGTCGCCGCCACGGTGGTCGTCGAGGGTAATCTTGAGGCGCCGGAGCTTGTCCCGGGAGCGCTCCCGGTGACGCATGGCGAGCTCAAGGGCGAGCACGTCGATGGCCGCCATCAGGGCGTAGCGCGACGCCGACGGGTGCAGAATGAAGTCGGTTTCCCGGGCGGCGATCGGCAATACCACATCGGCATTGGCGGCCAGCGGCGAGCCCACCGCGGTGATCGCGATCACCGCGGCGCCGTACTGCCGGGCGATCTGCGCCGACTCGACCATTTCCGGGGTATAGCCGGACACCGATAGCACCACCACCACATCGGTCGGCTCCAGTGTCGAGGCGACCATTCGCGGCAGCAGACCATGGGGATAGGCACTCACCGCATAGCCCAGTCGCACCAGGCGAAACTGCAACTCCTGGCACATCACGCTCGACCCGCCACCGCTGCCGAAGGCGAGGACCTGTCGCGCCCCGTCGAGTCGCTCCACCGCGCCCTCGATGTCGGCCTCCAACAGCAGATCGCGATTGAGCGCCAGGGTCTGGGCCGCGATGTCGTACACCACGCCTGGCCCCGCGGCCGGATCGGCGTCCTGAATAAACCGACGCCCGGCGGCGAGCGCCCGGGTCAGGCGCAGCTTGAGATCGCGCACATTGGCGCACCCCACCGAGCGTGCAAAGCGGGTCACGGTGGCCTCGCTGACGCCGGCCCGGCGGGCGATCTCGGAAATACTGGACTCGGTGACGAAGTCGATGTCCTCGAAGATCAGCTCGGCCACCTTGCGCTCGGACTCGCTGAGCGAGCCGACGGTGGCGGTAATGCTCGAAAGGATGTCGATATGCTGACTCAAGGAGGCCTCCTGGACGTCGAGCCTGGACGTCAGACCGAGTGTCGGCGCTGACCGTCAGAGAAAAGAACGCATGAACGTCGCTGGCGTGGATCTTGGAAGTCACGTTATGTTAGTTTCTAACACCAGACAAACAAATCTTGGTATTTTTCGACAAAAGTCGGATGCCGAGTCGCCCAGACGGCTTGCCTGAAAACGCCGCGCGGCTATCATCGAGGTCCGGTTGTGCGTTGATGATCGCGGTCTCACTGCCCTCGGCCCCGGCCAACGCCCGATTCGTGCCGAGCGTGATCGACGCTCAGGCCCATTTGCTCCAGGAGTTCACCGATGGTCCACCCCGCTACCGCTGCTACTCTCGAACACTCGGGGGGCCACAAGGGCACTCTCGAAACCGGCCCCGGTCTGCTGCGTGACCTGAGCCTCCCCGCCGCCGTCATTCACCAGGCCCCGCTTGAGCACAACCTGAGCTGGATGCAAGCCTTCGCCGTTGACCATGGCGCTCACCTGGCGCCCCACGGCAAGACCACGATGACCCCGGCGCTGTTTCGCCGCCAACTGGCTGCCGGTGCCTGGGGAATCACGCTGGCGACCCTGCCCCAGTGCCGAGCCGCCTTCGCCGAGGGGGTGACGCGGCTCCTGGTGGCCAATCAACTGGTTGGCCGCGCCAACATGACCATCGCCGCGGCACTGATCCGCGCCGGTGCCGAGCTCTACGTGACGGTGGACAGTGGCGCCAATGTCGATCAGCTGGACGAGTTCTTCGGCGCCGCCGGTCAATGCCTCAATGTGCTGATCGAGGTAGGCGTCGACGGCGGCCGCTGTGGCTGTCGGGATGACGACGAGATCGCGGCACTGGCCCATCGGATCCACGCAAGCTCGGGCCTGCGACTGGCGGGGCTCGAAGGCTACGAGGGCGTCGTCCATGGGGATGACCCGGTGGCCGGCATTCGTGCCTACGCCCGGCGCCTGATCGCCAACGCCCGATACCTCGACAGCGAGAACCTGCTCGAGACCGAGGCACCCATCATCACCGCCTCGGGGTCGGCCTGGTACGACGTGATCGCCGAGGAATTTCGTGATGCCGGCCTGGACCAGCGCTTCAGCCCGGTACTGCGCCCCGGCTGCTACGTGGTCCACGATCACGGCATTTACCGCGAAGCCCAGCGTGGCGTGCTCTCGCGTCGCCCAGACCTGCACGAAGGCCTGCGCCCCGCGCTCGAGGTCTATGCCCAGGTGCAGTCGCTGCCGGAACCGGGTCTCGCCATCGTCGCTCTGGGCAAGCGGGATATCGGCTTCGATCTGCCCCCCGAGGCGCTACGCCGCTATCGCGAAGGGGCCAGCGTCGACGCCGAACTGTCGGTCGATGGCTGGCGGGTGATCAAGCAAATGGACCAACACACGTTCCTTTCCCTGCCCGACGGCGCCGACGATGTGCAGATAGGCGACATCATCGCCTTCGGCGCCTCGCACCCCTGCATGACCTTCGACAAATGGCGGCACGTTCACCTCGTCGATGCCGAGTTGCGCGTGATCGACACCTGGGAAACCCGGTTCTAGGCAGGCCACGGGGCCTGCCTCGCCACTCCCCCGCTTCCAAACGCCACCGGCAGCCCAGACGCTACCGGTCACCCAACCGACACCGGCAGCCCAAGGGCTGCCGGTGTCGGTTGGTGCATGGCCTTCACGGAGGTGACAGGATCATCATCACACCCTCACGCGACCCCCTGGGCGTCGTCACGCGGCCCCTCTGTCTGCCCTTGCTCCGCCGCGACCAGGCGCTCCACCATGCGCCGGATACGGGCCGGGGCATTGTCGATGCCAAGCCGTGTGCGTTCCCGAATGCCAGTGCGTTCCTGCTCCTTCTGCACCAACTCGAGGATATCCAGATCTTCGGTGAAGGTTAGCGTCATCAGCTCCACGACTTCTGCGTCGACCTTGGCGTCATCGGCGTGATAGTTACGCACGTGTAGCCAGAAATAATGCGTGGTCGACTCGGTTTCAGGCGTCAGGAAGTTGAAGCTGTAGGACCGGAGCCCCCGATCCTTGTTCTCCTCGACAGGCTCCAGCTCGGCGTCGATGCCACCGAAATCCACGCAGGACACCGATGGCATGAAGAGATAGTAGTACTGCCAGCGATTCACCGGCCCACTGAAGTTGCCCATCTTCTTGAACAGCGGCACCGGCTCGTCATCCTTGATCCAGCGGTACGCCAGCACCTGCCGATCGCCCTGCTCGACCTTGACCCCCACGTCTTCGCCACCGGCCCCACCGATGGTCTTCTTGTGTACGTAGGTGGTGTGGGCGGGGTCGACCAGGTTATCGGTAATGTTCAGGTAGTGCGTCGGAAAATGCAGATACTGCCCATCCACCACGCCCCAGCCGGACTCGCCGTAGCGCGGCACGTCAACGATGGCATCGGGATCGGCCAAGGCGGCATCCCCCATCCAGATCCAAACCGCGTTGTAGCGCTCGACCAGCGGATAACTCCGGACCTTGGCACTCGGCGGCACCTTCGTCTGTCCGGGCACCCGGGTACAGGCACCGCTGCAGTTGAACGTCATGCCGTGATAGCCGCACTGGACCTCATCGCCCACCAGTTCTCCCACCGACAGCGGGGCCAGCTTGTGTGGGCAGCTATCCTCCAGCGCCACCGGGGCACCGTCCTCGCGACGGTAGAAGACGATGGGCTCGCCGAGGATGCGGCGGGAAACCAGCTGGCGACCGATGTCCTTGGTCCAGGCGGCCACGTACCAGGCGTTGCGAATGTAGTCACTCATGGGATTCTCCTCATTGTCTTGGCGCCGCTCGACACCTTCCGAGGCGCCGATGGCGCGGCTTGTCGCCTCAGGCGCGGAGTTTGAGCCTTCCAGCCCGAGCCCGAGAGACGCATACGCACAGCGATTCCTGCTGTTGCTCCTCATCCAGGCAGTAGTCTTCATGCTCGACATCGCCCTCGATCAGTTCGACGGCGCACACCCCGCACTCCCCGCGCCGGCAGTCGTACATCGGGTCGAGCCCGGCCTCCTCCATCACCTCGAGAATGCTCTTGTCGGCAGGCACCGCCAGGGTCATGCCGGAATCGACGAACTCCACCTCGAAGCCGCTGGCAGACGCCGCATCGACCGGGTTGGCGAAGAGTTCGAAGTGGACCCGGTCAGACGGCCAGTTTCGTCCCTTGGCCGTCGCGATCACCGCGTCGATCAAGCCCTTGGGCCCACAGACATAAAGATGGCGCCCTTCACTGGGCTCGCCGATCACTTCCTCGATCAGCATGCCCTTGCTCGGGTCGCCGCCGTCGAAATAGAGGCTGGCCGCGTCACCACACAAAGACGCCAGACGCTCGCGATAGGCCATCAGTTCCGGGCTTCGGGCGCCGTAGTGAAACTCGAACGAGGCACGATGGGCCACCAGGGTTTCGACCATGGACAGGATCGGGGTGATACCGATGCCGCCGGCGATAAGCACGCGATGGCGCGCCTCTCGCTCCAGCGGAAAATCGTTCTTCGGTGGCCACACCGTCAGCCGGGCACCCTCCTCCAGCGCATGCATGAAGGCCGAACCGCCGCGGCTATTGGCATCCAGTGCCACGGCTATCTCATAGCAGGCACCCTGGCGTGTACTGTTGATCAGGGAGTAGGCGCGCTCGTCCGGGCGACCATCGGGCAACGTGACCTGGACGCGCAGGTGCGCGCCGGCGGCGAAGGATGGCAAGGGCACGCCCAGCTCGGGCAGCAGGCGAAAGGACTTGATGGTGGGGGTCAGCCTCTCGACGGCTTGCACCTCGAGAGATAGCGGGCTCGATGGGTCGGTCACTGGGCGTCCTCCTCGTTTCGGTCATGTACCGACTGTAGTGAGGAAGGCACGCAACACCCAGCGTCGAAACGAGAATAACTGTTGCACTAACGGGATAATAACTCGAGCATATAGCCCTAAACGCGCAACGATAGTGGCCACACTATTGCCAGAAAGGGATAATCAGTCGATGACACCCCACGCCGACAGCATGCTCTGGTTCGCCACCATCGTGGAGCTCGAGAGTTTTCGTCGAGCCGCCGAACGCCTCGGCGTGCCCGCCAGCACCTTGAGCCGCCGCCTCACCGCGCTGGAGGAAAGCCTCGGCATTCGCCTGCTCGAGCGCACCACCCGGCGCATGTATCTCACCGAGGCCGGACGCGTGTTCTTCCGCCACTGCCTGGCCGTGCGCGAGGAAATTGCTCAGGCCCACCAGGCGGTCGAGCGCTTGCAATCGGCGCCCCGCGGCGTGCTTAGGGTGGCATCGTTCTACACCCTCGGCTCGCAGTACCTGGCGCCACTGCTGGCCGACTTCCTGCGCCAGTACCCGGACATTCGACTCGAGCTCGAGCTCGGCGAAAATGCCGTCCACCAACTGGAGAAAGGCGCCGATATCGCCTTGCACGTAGGCGACCTCGACACACCCGGCTACCGCTTTCGCCAACTCGGCGAGGCGGTGATGCGCCTCTATGCGAGCCCCGAGTACCTGACGCGACACGGCGCACCCCAGCATCCCGCCGATCTCGAGCACCATGTCACCCTGGCCCACGCCGCCTGTTCCGGTGCCCGCCACGTCGAGTGGGAACTGTGGCAGGAGTCGGCGCCGGGCCACCGCCTGAGCGTAAAGCTCGAACCGACACTGATGTCCAACGAACCCACCACCGCGCTCAACACCGCCCTCGGCGGCCACGGCATCTATTTCGGCACCACGTTGATGGCGCGCCCGCACCTGTTCAGTGAACGCCTGGTCCCGGTACTCCCGCACTGGCGCGGGCCAACCATTGCCTTCCATGCGGTGTTCGCCAGTCGCGAGGGCGTCGCGCCGAAACTCAGGGTCTTCCTCGATTTCATCGCCGAGCGAATCGCCGACCACCTACGCTGAAGTGGCCAGTCCACCCCCTTTTCCTCCGCCCCCGCCCCTGCGACGCGACGCAACGTCACGCGACGCTTGGCCGACCACGCTTTCCCTCTGTGGCACGTCGCCAGTCCGGTCTCACCGATTGTCATCGCCGGCGCACTGGTGAAGACCTGAGCGCCGAGCGCCGCAGCAGGGGAAGGCCATACGAATGTGCCACCCCGCGCAAACATCGCCTCGACGACGCCTTCCCCGGCACCGCATCAACCAGACGCTTCCCGGGCCGACGTAGACTGAACGCAACCATACCCCGCTCTACCCAGCGCAGGAGGCACCCAGGGCCCATGGCCAAGACCATCGTGATGTCCTTTGACGGCACCTGGAACGTGCCGGACATGAACCTCGAAGACGGCGATACCAATACCAACGTGTATCGGTTGCACGACGCGGTGGTGGCCAGCGAGACGCCCTGGGGCACCATCAAACGCTACTATTCCGGGGTCGGTACCGACGGTGGGCATTGGTATCTCGTGGCGGGGGCAACCGGCCTTGGACTGTCCGACATCCTGCTCAGGGCCTACCGTGATCTGATCGATCTGTGGGAGGCCGGGGATCGACTGTTCCTGTTTGGCTTCAGCCGCGGCGCCTACACCGCCAGGAGCCTCAGTGGCCTGCTCGAGACGTCGGGACTCTTGAGGCGCGAGCATCGCCAGCGTCTCGACCACGCCTACCGGCTGTACCGAGATCGCCGTCAGGGACCGCGCTCGGCGGCCGCCGAGCGCTTCGCCAAACGCTACTCGGTTGTCGTGCCGATCCACCTGCTGGGCGTCTGGGATACGGTCGGCAGCCTCGGCATTCCGCTGAACAGCTTCGGCGCGTTCAATCGTCGCCACTTCGAGTTTCACGACACCCGCCTGAGCCACCGGGTGAGGCACGCCTGCCAGGCACTCGCGGTGGACGAACACCGCAAAGCCTTCGCCCCGACGCTATGGTCACCGGCATCGCCGGCGGCAGGCAGCCTGGAGCAGGCCTGGTTTCCCGGGGCTCATTCCAATGTCGGTGGAGGTTACCCGTCCCGGATCCTGTCCGATGTCAGCCTGGCCTGGATGATGGAGCGAGCCGAGCGTCACGGGCTGGTCCTGGCCGCGGATAAACGACCCGTGCTGCTCGCCACCCACCGCAGTGCGGACATCGTCGATTCCTACCGCGAGTTTCTCAGTCATTTCTATCGTCTGGTGTCGCCTCGGCGCTATCTGCGGCCGATCGGCTTCACGCCCTTCGGCAACGAAACGCTGCACCCGAGCGTTCGCCAACGGCGCTTGATCCTGCGCGACTATCGTCCGATCAACCCGACCCATCCTTCGCTCGATGCCTGAGCCACCCACCAGAAAAGCCCACCTTCGACAGTGGGCTTGAATTCACGACATCGAGGACCCGCCGGCCCTCGGCATCCGCGCCTAGCTCGACGGAAAACTGAACTCGGCGCTTTCCTTGGTGGCCTGACGCGGCCAGCGCTGGGAGATCGCCTTGCGCCGCGTGTAGAAACGCACCGCATCGGGACCATAGGCATGCAGATCGCCAAACAGCGAACTCTTCCAGCCGCCGAAGCTGTGGAAGGCCACCGGCACCGGTAGCGGTACGTTGATGCCCACCATGCCCACCTCGATGGCATCGGCGAAGCGCCGCCCCGCTTCCCCATCACGGGTGAAGACGCAGGTGCCGTTGCCATACGGGTGGGCGTTGATCAGGGCGATGGCGTCATCGAGGGTCTCGACGCGCACCACACAGAGTACCGGGCCAAAAATCTCATCCTGATACACGCTCATCTCCGGCGTCACCCGGTCCAGCAGGCTGGCACCGAGAAAATAGCCGTGGGAGGTCGTGACCAGCGGATGGGTCCGCCCATCGACCACCAACTCGGCGCCGGCGCGCTGCCCCTGGCCGATGTAGTCGACCACCCGCTGACGATGCCCGGCGTTGACCAGTGCGCCCATATCGAGGCCCCGCTCGGTTCCCGGCCCGATCTTCAGGTCGCGGGCCTGGGCGGCGATGCGCTCGACCAGGCCATCGGCGGTGCTTTCCCCCACACAGACGGCGACCGAGATCGCCATGCAACGCTCGCCGGCGCTGCCGTAAGCCGCACCGATCAGGGTATTGGCGGCGTTATCGAGATCGGCATCGGGGAGCACCACGGCGTGATTCTTGGCGCCGCCCAGTGCTTGAACGCGTTTGCCCTGCTGGGCACCACGCTCATACACCGCACGGGCCACGGGGGTCGAGCCGACGAAGGACACGGCCTTGACGTCAGGGGCATCGATCAGCGCCTCGACCGTCTCGCGATCACCATGGACGACACTGAACAGGCCTTTGGGCAGACCGGCTTCATCCAGTAGCTCCGCCATCTTGATGGCCGCCGAAGGCACTTGCTCGGAAGGCTTCAGGATAAAGGCATTGCCACAGGCAATGGCCATCGGATACATCCACAGCGGCACCATGGCCGGGAAGTTGAACGGCGTGATGCCGGCCACGATGCCAAGCGGCTGATGATTGGACCAGGTATCGATCGCCGGACCCGCGTTGTGGGAATACTCGCCTTTCAGAAGCTCCGGCACCGCGCAGGCGTACTCGACGTTCTCGATGCCGCGCTTGAGCTCGCCCATGGCATCTTCGAGCACCTTGCCGTGTTCTTCGCTGACCAGCGCGCAGATCTCATCGGCATCGCGCTCCAGCAGCGTCTTGAAGCGGTACATCACCTGCGCCCGCTTGGCCGGTGGCGTATCTCGCCAGGCCGGCTGTGCCAGGCGGGCCGCCTCGATGGCACGCTGAACGGTTTCGCCAGTGCCCAGGACCACGCGGCGTACCGGCTCACCGGTCGCGGGGTTGAACACATCCAGGCTGCGCTCGCCGGGCACGTTGGTGCCGGCGATCCAATGGTGTACGTCGGTCATGCAGGCTCTCTTGATCGGTGATTCAAAACGTTAGGAGCCGGGCGTCGCTGACGCCCGGATAGGCGCGCTCGAGCCACGACTAGCGGCCGAGCAGTGCCTCATCGAAGGGGTAGCGCGACAGCTTCTCGACGCCGGTCTCGGTGATCAGCACCTCTTCCTCGAGCTTGACGCCGTCGGCGGCCCCGACTTCACCGATATAGCTTTCCACCGACACCACCATGCCGGGCTCGAGAACGCCGTCCTTGGAGAAGCGATCGAAGTCCATGTGGTGGGCGACCAGCGGCGTTTCACCGTGCATGCCCACGCCGTGAATGATCGACGGGTAGCGACGGTCGAGGAAGCGTTCGGGAATCTTCCAGGCGCGCTCGGCGATCTCACGATAGCCGACGCCAGGGGCCAGGATATTCATGTTGTGATGCACCTGGTCATAGGCCATGCGGTACAGGCTCTGCTGATAGGCGCTGGGGCGACCACCGACACAGAACGTCCGTGAAAAGTCCGAGTAATAGCCATGACAGCCGATGGTATCGGTATCCAGGGCCACCAGCTCGCCGGGCCGAATCACCCGGTCGCTGGCTTCATTGAACCAGGGGTTGGTGCGCGGCCCGGACGACAGCAGGCGCGTCTCGATAAACTCGCCGCCCTGCTGGATGACATTGCCGTACATGATGGCGAACAGGTCGTTCTCGGTGACCCCCGGCTTGATGGCGGCCTCGACTTCGGCCACCGCCGCTTCACTGGCGGCCATCGATTGCGCCAGGCACGCGACCTCCTCAGGCGTCTTGATGCGACGACAATGCAGCGTGTCCTGCATGCAGTCGTAGACATCCAGCCCCTGCGCTTCGAGCGAGCGCGCCAGGTTCAGGGTGCAGCGGTCGAGACCGACCTTCCTGTTGCCGCGACCGTGTTCCTCGATCAGCTCGGCGATTTCGATGCCGAAGGGATCAGACGACATGTTGTCGCGCTGGTTGACGGCGGACCACACCACCTTGGAGGTACGTGCCTCATCGATGGTCTCGAGCCAGGTGGAAACATGAGCGCTGCCGGGATATTCGAACAGGATGATCGGCCCCTCGAGGGGCACGTAGATGTAACGCGTCGAATTGCGCAAGAAGTAGCCGAACATGTTGCGCGAACCGGTGGCATAGCGCTGATTGTTGGGGTCGAACAGCACCACCGCCGCGTAGCCTTGCTCCGCCATCATGCCACGCAGACGCTCCAGGCGACCGCCGCGAAGACGCTTGGGGTCGAAGGACGTCGGAATGCTGTCGCCATTGGCCATGGGCGCGGAGGGCACAACCGGAATGGCGTCGGGCTCGTTGTCGGTCAGATTGTCGAAATCGACGATGCTCATGTCAGGGTCCTTGACGGGAATACGTTATATGTCCGCCGCTGTGCGGGGCGGTAGCGGCCCCGCGTCGGCGTCTGGCGCCAGCGGGGCCGTGGTTCAGCGGGGCTTGTGGCAAGACCGAGCCTGCGACTCAATCGGCCAGGGAATCACTGCGGCTCATGCCTTCCTTGAGCAGGCGCTCATGGATCGGCGCCATGCGTCCGAAGATGCGCTGGGCGCGCTCGGGACGGCCGATGAACCCGGGCTCCTTGGCGTAAGCGAAGATCACCGTGTGACGTTCCTTGTCGCCGACGACGGGCGTCACCCGGTGCAGCGAATAACGGCCGAAGAAGACCTGCAGGTCGCCGGGCTCCAGGGTCAGGGACTTGAGACTGGAGCGGTCCCCGTCGAGCACCTTTTCCACGTCCTCGAAGTTCTCGCCCTCAGGGCTGCGGATACCCGGGGAGTATTCGAACAGGCCGCCGCCATGGGACTGGCGAGTCATCATGGTGACGATGAACTCGTTGGTGTCGTAGTGCCACGGATGCTGACAGCCTTCGCGCAGCACATTGACCACCAGGTCGGCCAGCGGATCGGCGTACTGGTGAATCTGCTCCATGCCGACCACGGTGGCGATAAACCGCTGGAAGTCCGGGTCCTGGTAGACCTGGCGAATGATGGTGTCGGCACCGATACGATCGCCGGCGACGAAGCCGTTGGTGCGATCGTCGAAGCGATTGCGCGGATGCGACGCCGCGAGGTCGGCATCGCCATCGCTGTTGTAAGGATTGGTCTCGGTCTGGTTGTAGTGGGCATGCGGTGACAGTCGCTCGGTCTCGCGCTCGAGCCGGGTCAGCGCCTCCTGCGGCACAAAGTTCTTCAGCACCACGCAACCATCATCCGCGAGTTGCCGACGGCAACGCTCGATCAGCTCATGTCCCTGCGCGTCATCCAGCGCATGAATCGGATAGCGGTCGAGGTCGATAAGACCGTCGAGAGAGGAAGTCGTCGAAGCGTCGGTGGCCCGCATGGAAATCTCCTGCCGTGCTTTAGGGAATGCTGGACAGAATAGTCAGGCCACTTCCATAATAGAAATGAATGGTTTAGATACCAATCATTTCAAGGTCTCATTAATTATGGATACCGATCTGCTCCGCGCCTTCGTCACCGTCGCCGAGTGCCAAGGCTTCAGCGCCGCCGGCCGCGTCCTGCATCGCACACAATCCGCCGTCAGCTTGCAGATCAAGCGCCTCGAGGACCAAATGGGCAAGAGCCTGTTCGAGCGCACCAGTCGCAGCGTCCTGGTGACCGCCGACGGCGAGCGTCTGCTGCCCTACGCCCGGCATATGCTCAAGCTCGAAGACGAGGCCCGCGAAGCCATGGGGGACCGCCCCCGGGGCGAACGGATTCGCTTCGGCACCTCCGAGGAGCAGGCCGGAGCCTATCTGCCCGAACTGTTGCCACGCTATGCGGAGTCTTTTCCCCACACCCGCATCGAGGTCATCTGCGATATCAGCGAGACCCTGGTGCAGTCCTTTCAGGAGGGGCTGCTCGATGTGGCTCTGTCGATCCGGCACGGACCGACCCAGTCCGGTCACCTGCTCGGCTGGGAGCCGATGGTCTGGGTCGCCGCCGAGGACGCCGATCCGACCCGCGGCCAGGCACTGCCCCTGGCCCTCAACCCCGAGGGCTGCATCTTTCGTGCCCATGCGCTCACGGCGCTGGGCAAGCAGGCGCGGGCCTGGGAGCTGCGCTATTCGAGCCAATCCCCCACCGGCATCAACCTGCCGGTGCAGGCGGGGCTTGCGATTACCGTCAAGACTCCCCGCAGCGTACCGGCTGGCTGCCGGATCCTCGGCGCGGAGCATGGCTTGCCAAAGCTTGGCCAGGTCGAAATCGAGATGCATCGGCGTCCGGGCCACGCCAGCCCGGCGCTGGAGGTGTTCTGCCAGCAGCTCGAAGAGATCGTCACCCATAGCGCCGACGTCGCCGCCCCGGAACTGTGAACGAGATGCTGGACCTTGTGCGGAGCCCTCCATCGACGGGGCCCCGAAAGAGCGACGCCATCCCCTATCTCGGGCATCGTCGACTACCTCCTCCCGGTGCTCGGCACATCGCTTCGCCGGCCGCCGATGACCAATCCGCAACGCCGCGCCTACCACGTTTCATGGATTCTCCACGTCGGGACAAGCTGCGACCATCATGAAGACTCGCTACGTCACCCAGGCACGAGGTCCAGGGAGCCGGACCAGCCAGCGAGCGACCTTTCGGCAAGCCACACGGGAGGAATTCGCGATGATGGCGACCGTTTCTTCACCCCCGAACAACCAGGATGCCGTCCGTCAGGATCCCTCCATCGAGGGCGACACCCGAGAACTCCACCAACGCCTCGAGCGCCTCGAGGCCGAGTTTCAGGCGCTGCGGTGTGCCGTGCTCCAGACTCGGCTCTACGCCGGTGACCGTCTCCCGGCCAAGGTCGGTTTGGTCATCGTCAAGATGCTGGAGGATGCCCTGGTGATGCACCGACCGCGCTAGAGCCCGCTCAACCTGCCTCGCCGGACTCGACACTGAGCGACTCGATCAGCCAGCGCTTGAAGGCCGACATCGCCGGCGTCTCGCCATGATGTTGCAAGCGAGTCAGCCAGTAACTCCCCAGCGCGACTTGGGTCCTGAACGGCCGGACGATACGCCCTTCGGCCAACTGACGCCTGAACATGACAGCCGGTGCCAACGCCACGCCGCCGCCCTGGATCACGACCTCCATCATGGCGACGGACGAATCGAAGATCACGGTACGCGGAAACGACAGATGGGTATCAACACCGGCCGCCGACAGCCAGGCGTTCCATTCATCCGTGCGATAGGAACGCAGCAGGGTCTGGTGCAGCACATCGCTCGGCTGCGTGAGCCTCTCGCCAAGCGCCGGCGCGCACAGCACGGTGAGCGGCGCCTCCATCAGCGGTGTTGCCTCGGTGCCATGCCAAGCACCGGTCCCGAACCGTATGGCGTAATCCAATCCTTCCAAGGTCAGTTCGATCTTGTTGTTGTGGGTGGAAACACGCACGTCGACAAAGGGAAAGCGACGCTGAAATTGCTCAAGCCTCGGCAATAGCCACGCCACCGCAAACGTTCCGACCACGCCGACGTTGAGCACCTCTCGGTCGGCGCCATCGGCCAGCACGTCAATGGCCTGGGACATCCGCTCCAGCGCCTCATGAACGATCGGGTAAAGCACCTCGCCTTCCCCGGTGAATCCTAGGCCCCTTGGCAAGCGACGAAACAACTCGACCCCCAGCTGGGCCTCCAGGCCCCGTACCTGGTGGCTGACCGCCGCCTGGGTGACACACAACTCCTGGGCGGCACGGGTAAAGCTTGCGTGACGGGCCGCGGCCTCGAAGGCACGCAGGGCATTCAACGGAAGTTGGCTACGATCCATGACGAGGGACAAATCCAATTTGTGGCAGAGACGAGAAATGATCGATTGTGGCGGGCCTGGGCGGCCCCTAGCATGCACCGATGTCAGCAGCGATAGCGTACAGCGCTACCCACCCGTTCGCCTGGCTCAATCGCCTTCTCACCCTGAGATCATCTCTTATGTCTCGATACGCTGCCACACCTCGCTACGCCAGCCTTGCACTGGCCATTGCGGCCGGTGCCGCCCTGCCTGCCCCCGCGGTCTTGGCCCAATCCACCCAGCCCCCATCGCCCTCCTCCGCCCAGGCACCAGCGGTGTCCGAGAGCGGCGATACCACGACCTGCCCGGTCGCATCGATCGACCGCATCGCGAAGACGCTGATGAGCGACTACGAGATTCCCGGCATGTCGGTGGGTGTCAGTCACGAGGGACAACGCTGTGTACGCCATTATGGTGTTGCCGCGCTCGGCGAGGATGGCGCCGTGGACGATACCACCTTGTTTGAAATCGGCTCGGTGTCCAAGACTCTGACGGCCGCCCTTGCCGCCTACGCTCAGGAGACAGGGCATCTGCAATGGCAGGACCGGGTCGCCGACCACCAGGCGGAACTCGCCGACACCCCGATCGGCAACGCCACGCTGCTCGAACTCGGCACCTACAGCGCTGGCGGCCTGCCGCTGCAATTTCCAAGCGACGTCAACGACGCCACCCTACTGGACTACTACCGCCGGTGGCAGCCAGATTTCGCCGCGGGCACGCAGCGCCTGTACAGCAACCCAAGCATTGGACTGCTCGGCGATCTGGCCGCCCGCAGCCTCGACCGCAGCTCAGATAGGCCCTTCACCAAGGTCATGAGCGATACCCTGTTGCCCAGGTGGCAGATGTCGCACACCTATCTCGAGGTGCCAGCGTCGGAGACCGAGCACTACGCCTTCGGCGTGTCGCCCGACAACCCGCGCACCCGGGTCACGCCGGGCCCCATGGACGCCCAAGCCTATGGCATCAAGACCACCGCCCAGGACATGTTGACCTTCATCGAGGCCAACATCGCCAGCTACCAAGGCGATACGGTGATGGACCGTGCACTGCTCTCGACGCACCTGGGCTATGCCGCGGTCGGCCCGATGCATCAGGGATTAGGGTGGGAAAGCTATGCCTACCCGGCGACTCTCGAGACTCTGCTCGCAGGCAACAGCAGCGACATGGCCCTTAAGCCACAGTCGCTCGTGTGGCTCACCCCCGAGGCCTCCCCATCCCCCGACCGCTGGATCAACAAGACCGGGTCGACCTTTGGATTCGGCGCCTACGTCGCCTTCGTCCCCGCCGAACGTCTGGGCATCGTGATCCTGGCCAACAAGCGCTACCCCAACGCCGAACGTGTCGAGGCGGCATACCGCATCAGCGAGGCCATGTCCGCGCCCTGACGCCTGCCCGGCGTCGACGCAATGGGACCCGAGACGCCGGCGCCGATGGCGCTAGCGATCGAGCCGACGCGTCTTTCGGCGCAGTCTCGAGCCTCGGCGTCGGCGCCGAGTGCTAGGATGCGAGGCATCTCGATATTCGTACAAGGAATCCTTCATGACGGACCTGTCCCGCTACCCGATCACTCGCAAATGGCCGGCACAACATCCCGAGTGCCTGCAGCTCTACTCCCTGCCGACGCCCAACGGCGTCAAGGTCTCGATCATGCTCGAGGAAACCGGGCTCGACTACGAGGCTCACCGGGTCAGCTTCGACACCCAGGATCAACGCTCGCCGGAATTCCTGTCGCTCAACCCCAACAACAAGATTCCCGCCATCCTCGACCCCAACGGCCCCGGAGGCGAACCCATCGCACTGTTCGAATCCGGAGCCATTCTGATCTATCTCGCCGACAAGACCGGTGAGCTGCTCCCCCAGGACCCTCAAGGGCGCTATCACGGCCTGCAGTGGCTGATGTTCCAAGTCGGGGGACTCGGTCCGATGTTTGGCCAGATCGGCTACTTCAACAAGTTTGCCGGCAAGGACATCGAGGACAAGCGTCCGCTGGAGCGCTACGTGGAGGAGGCCAAGCGCCTGCTCGGCGTGCTCGACAAGCGCCTGGCCGGACGCGAATGGCTGCTGGGCGACCACTACTCGGTGGTCGATATCGCGACCTTCCCCTGGATTCGCAACCTCGTCGGCTTCTATGACGCCGGGGAGCTGGTGGAGTTCGCCAATTTCCCCCACGTCGACCGCGCCCTGCGGGCGTTTCTCGCCCGCCCGGCGGTTCAACGCGGCCTGACGATTCCCGAGTAACGAACCAGGCCAGGCCAATCATCAGGCCGTCACGGTCTTTTGGTGCAGCACCCCGCACCGCCTGCCCGCCCGGTATCACAGGCGACACCGGGCAGGCTAGCGCGTGACGTCAGCAGCAGATGCCGCGACGAAAATGCCACTATCCAAAGGCTCTGCGAGGCCGCATGGTGCCCCTTGCCAAAGCGTCCCATGGGAGAGTTCGCCGATTCCTTGCGACCCAAATGGGGCGAAAAACGTGGCGCTTTGGAGGTATTCATGGGCCAAAAAACCCTCGAATTGCCTCGCCTCTCTCCCGGGTAATTGATACCCAACCCCTCACCCGACTCTGCGATGTATCGGCCGGACGCCTCTGCCTGAGTTCGCACACTGCATACTCCATAGCAACGGCTATAAAAGTTTGTTTTCACTCAATATCTCAACCCTGGCAATCAGTTGACCCGACCCGTATCTCCGGTAATATCCGTTGCGTCTCGGGGCGATTTCGCCGCGTCCGGCTTGCACGAACCGGGTGCTGGCGTTGCCACTTCGCTCTCCGCGTCGTCATCGGTCGGCACTTGCCTGCTACCGAGTGTTCGCCCTTCCTTCGCGCCGCACGCCGGGCCCGCGTTGGAACCTGTTTCATCGCCTGGCCGATCACGTGACCATGAACTTGCTGTCCACCACACTGCTGGCCTTCTCGATGTCCACCGACGCCTTCGCCGCTTCGCTCAGCAAGGGGGCCTGTGTGCGCAAGCTGCGGTTTGTGGTCGCCCTTCAGACGGGGCTGCTGTTCGGAGTGATCGAAGCCACCACACCGGTAATCGGCTGGCTGATGGGGCTCGGGGCGTCACAGATGGTAAGGGACTGGGACCACTGGGTGATCTTCACCCTGCTGCTGATCCTGGGGGGGCGCATGATTCGTGCCGGGCTCACGCCGCCGACCGAGGAGGAAGACTGCCACGCTGGCGGCTCACATACCCGCTGGTGGCTGCTGGCCGCCACGGCCCTGACCACCAGCCTGGATGCCATGGCCGTTGGCATTGGTCTAGCATTCATGGATGTCAACATCTGGCTCACGGCTCTGGCCATCGGCACGGCCACGACCGTAATGGCCACCACCGGCATGTTGATTGGCAGAAAGGTCGGCACCTTGATTGGCCGCCGCGCCGAAATCCTCGGTGGCCTGGTATTGATCGCCATCGGCTCGCTGACACTATTCGAACATCTCCACCCTTAGCGCCAACTGGCCACGCCTTTCGCATCGGACGATCTCGGTTCGCTGCGCCTATCGTTCGGCGGACGGCTCGACCACACCGCCGTCAGCCGCCGGTCACGCCCACGACCAAGGGATGACTAGCAACCGGAGCGCGAACCGGCCGGATCGACAAACGCCTCAAGCGTCACCGGCAAGACGTACTCGATGCGGGAGCCATGCTCACCGCCGGCGCCTGGCGGCTTTCACAGGTGTTCGGCGAGAAAGTCGAGCAGGTAGCCATGATGGCGATTTTCCGCTTCACTCCCCAGTACATGATCCTCGCCCTCGTAATAGTGCACCCGGGGAGTGCGCCCATGGCCACGCAGGCGGGCTTCCAGTCGGCGAGTCATTGCCACCGACCACATCTGGTCCCGGGTCCCGTGACTGAGCATCAGCGGCCCCTCATAGGCTTCGATATCGATCGGCGTCGTCGGCAGCAGATGGTCACTTCTCCCCCGCCAGGTCCAGGCCCTCATCGCGCCATCCCACGCCCGCCAGCCCGGATCCCCCGCGTCACGGAAGTGTCGCGAATCGAAGCCGCCGCAGATCACGTCGGGTGGGCTGTGCACCGCCACGGCCTCAGGCTGGCCCGGCAACCCCTCCCGGGCCATCAGGCTAGTCATCAGCAGTGCGTACTCGGCGCCTCGCGAGACGCCATAGAGGCCGACCGGCCCACCGGCGCTCGCCGGAAAGCCGCGCAGGGCTGCCAGCACATCGACGCCTCGGTCGAGAGGCGTATCGATGATGCTGCCAGCGTTCCAGGCATTGCCGCCCTGCGAGTACGCGAAAGGAAAGGCGAGAAAGCCGTGTGCAGCGAGCAACATCGCATTACGGTGGCTCCAGCCGGACCAGGCCCCCTCCGAGCCATGCAGGAGCATGATCGCGGGAAAGGGGCCCGCGCCAGGCGGGCCATAGCTCGTGCCCCATTCGGGAATCCGTCGGCGAACGATACGTAGTTCCATCTCAACCTCAAGCGGCGGCCGATCCTAGCGGCCCTACCATAGCGCCCGGGGCCACCGGACGCACCCTGGCCGCCGCACCGCCCCAAGCATCCAGCACCGACCACCATCGCGCGACTCCGCTAACGGGTCATCGCGGCGGGTGGAAACCTGGCATTGAGTTTGCCGATCTCATAGATATCGTGCATATACAGGTCGAACTTGGCGATCAGCCAGGTCAACACAATCAAGGCGTAGATCAGCCCCAGCAGGATGGCTTCATTGTTCATCCAGGCAAGCGACGTCGCAGCCACTTCATAGCCGATCGTATAGACGCTTAGCCCCCCCAGGAACACCACGACGATGCTGCACAAGACAATCAGCATCAACAGCCCCGCGCGGATATCCCAGGCCGGCGGTCGGGTCTTCCACAGCGCCAGGTGGCGGATCTTGATCATGCCGTTGCAGACGAGGCGATGCTTGCGCCGCAGCAGCGGCTCGGCATGTCGCTCCCCACCGTCTCCGGAGAAGGCGACAAAGGCGATACGTGGATCGAAGTCGCCACCGAAGACCGTCTTCACCGTTTGCAAAAACCCCGGTGACGCACCGGTACTGGCGTACTCCTTCGCCTGACGGGAGAGTTCCTCGAGCTGCTCGGTCCCCTCGGCGTCGTGCTTCTCCTGATCGCCGAAGTTCTGATGGTAATAGATCGCGTAGAGCTGATAGAGCGAGATGCACACCCCGGCGTAAATCATCACAAAGATCGGAATATTCAACATGTCAGAGTTCCTTGGCCCTGTCGGCAAATCCTCTACCAAGGGCATCAGTCATGGCGTGCAACCACCGAGCATCCGCCTCGTTCAGCGTCGCCCGTGTCGCTTGTTGTCGTTTCGGCGCCCCGGAGGTGTCAACGCCATTCCCCCACGACCGGCGAGGCCCCTTTCTCCTGCCGGGCCTTCGCCAGACCACCACCGGGGAGCTGCCGGCAATCAGGCGGGGCCGGATAGCCAGCGCACATGAGTGGCGCTCGACGACGCCAGTCGATTCTGTTGCCGGTTCTAACCCAGATCAACAAGGTGCCCATCAAGTGCGCTTTTTTACCGCACCCTTTGCCTGCTGTCATGCGTTGCCATCGCCTGCGCCACCGAAGACGAGAACGCTGACTGCCGGTGGCCACAGCACCTCCGCCCCCACGTTCAGAACCAAAAAAAGGGTGCCCACGCCTGGGGCACCCTTCAAAGATCGAACACAAAAATATGTCGAATCTGTCGATTACTCACTCACGAGCGACGCCCCTTAAGCCCCGGTGTCCTCTTCCATCATCATATGGATGAGTTCCTTCAAATCCTCGACCTGTTGCTCGAGAGCCTCAACACGGTCCTCCTCGCTCATCTGCTGGGTGCGCTCCTCGATCTCGGCCATCTTCTCGTCGAGCATTTCCGAGTCCATCGCAAAGGCCGAGCCTGCCATCATCAGAGACGCCAACACCGATGCACCTACAAGCTTCAGTTTCATGTTCTCTCCTCAACAGAGCAAGGCCCTGAGTAGGTCAGCAATTAGTCCAGATCGTCGCGGAAGTGAACCCTAGTCCGCGTATTTTCAATGTAGAAGAGGAACCTGAAATAGCAATTGTGCATTTTCATGGATGACCGACGAATCACCCCCGACGCTTCTGGCATCGGCGCTGACCAGCCCCTGACACCTTGAGTTCCTGCGACCTGACACACAGGTGACGGTGCTCGCTGCGGTCTGTCTGGCGGATCACCCGCTCGCTGGTGAGTTCGGTGATCGCTACCCTGGAGATAGGAAAGCGGCGAAGCTGCTCGATGGTGGCGCGCTTGGAACGGCCCGCACCCTGGGCGAACTCATGCAGGTAGCGCTCGATGGCATCGTCCAGAGTCACGCCCTTCCAGCGGGCTTGGGCGACACCTGCCGGGCTCGCCAATTCCAGTTCACGTCGCTTCGCCCATTCCTCCGCCATGGCCTTGCGCGGGAACGAGCGCGACTCGGAGTGATCCAGACCGTGGAGTGCGATGCGTATCTGGACGATGTATGAGAAACTGCCGTCCTTTTTTCGGCGCTTTCGAATCGTCGCCACCGCTCCCTCCTTGGTACCAAATCGACGCGACTCCGGCACCACGAGTACCAAATCAGTACCAAGTAGTCGCGAAAAACGGATACCAACTACTGTAAATATGTACAGATATGATTGAGAACGCAACCCCCACAACCCGCATGAAGCCTGACATCCCGCGCCCTGCGCTGGATAGAACCTTCTCCGTGGCCCCGATGATGGATTGGACGACCCGCGACTACCGAGTCTTCGCTCGCACCCTGACGCGTCGCGCGCTTCTGTATACCGAGATGGTCACCACCGGGGCGATTCTTTACGGCCGACCGCGGGAGCGTTTTCTCGGTTTTGACGCCGCGGAGCATCCTCTGGCGCTGCAGTTGGGCGGCAGCGATGCCGGCGAGCTGGCCGAATGCGCGGCTATTGCCGAGGAGTGGGGCTACGACGAGGTCAATCTCAACGTCGGCTGCCCAAGCGACCGGGTGCAGAACAATCTGATCGGCGCTTGCCTGATGGGGCACCCGGACAAGGTGGCTGACGCGGTCCGCGCCATGGCCGATGCGGTGACGATTCCGGTGACCGTGAAATGCCGTATCGGCATCGACGATCAGGACGAAGACCAGGATCTTTCGACCTTCATCGACAAGGTGGCCGATGCTGGCTGTGAGATATTCACCGTGCACGCCCGCAAGGCCTGGCTGCAAGGGCTCTCGCCCAAGGAAAACCGCGACGTGCCGCCGCTCAACTACCCGCGAGTGCATCGCCTGAAGGCCAGCCGACCGGAGCTGCATATCGGCATCAACGGCGGCATCAAGACGCTCGACGAGTGTCGCGCCCAACTTGAGCGTGTCGATAGCGTGATGGTGGGCCGCGAGGCCTACCAGAACCCGTGGATGCTGGCGGCTGTCGATGAAGCGCTCTACGGCGAAGCCGGGCCCGCAGCCTCGCGCCACGCGGCGGCTCGGGCACTGCGCCCGTATATCGTGCGTCGCCTCGAGGAAGGCGCCAAGCTCAATCACCTGACTCGTCACCTGCTCGGTCTCTTTCAGGGCTGCCCGGGGGGACGCAAGTTCCGTCGCCACCTGTCCGAGAACGCTCATCGTGACGGCGCGGGGCTGTCGGTGCTCGACGATGCCCTCGGTCTGGTCGCCGAGCACTCCCTGACGCCCGATGACGAGGCTCTGGTAAGCTGAGCGAAGCGACGGCTGTGATAGCGTCTATTGATAGCCGATAGCCGATAGCCGAGAGCCGAGAGCCGAGAGCCGAGAGCCGAGAGCGCCTATTGAACGACACCAAGCGGCCGCCCCCAAGGGCGGCCGCTTCGTGTTACCGCAACGTTACGGGAGCGAGTCGCAGGGACGGCGTCAACAAGCCTCGCTCAGTAGAGCCCGTCGGGCGGCGGCTCCAGGCTCGAGTGAAACGTCTCGATGGCGCTTTCGGCCTCTTCGATCGCGTCGAAGCGAGCGATGTGAAACAGCGCCTCGCCTTCATTGGCCAGCGGCAGCCGGCCCATGCCGATCACGATGCCATCGGCCATGGACCTCACCTCCCCTTCGGCGTTGCCGAAGGGGTCTGCCACCAGCCCCAGCAATTCACCCTTGGCGACCCGGGCACCGAGACGCACCCGCGGGCGCAGGATGCCATCGATAGGCGCTCGGGCCCAGCTCGATCCATTGGCCACCTCCGCGGCAGCCGGCGTCCGACGGCGCTGTTCTCCGGTCAACATGCCGAGCCGACGCATGACCCGCAAGACGCCGCGCACGCCCGAGCTGATCGCCCACTCATCGAAGCGCAGCGCCTCACCGGCTTCGTAGGTCAGCACCGGGATCCCACGGCCCTGGGCATAGTGTCTGAGACTGCCCTCACGCAACTCGGCGTTGAGGATCACCGGTGCGCCGAAGGCATCGGCCATGCTGCGCGTCTCGTCGTCGGCACCATTCAACTGGGCGCGTATCTGCGGCAGGTTGGTGCGGTGTATCGCACCGGTATGCAGGTCGATGATGTGGCTGGCCTGATCGACGATCTGCTGGCGAAACAGCGCGGCCACTCGGCCCCCGAGCGAGCCGGATTCACTGCCGGGAAAGCAGCGATTGAGGTCACGGCGATCGGGCAGGTAGCGGGTATGTTGGACGAAGCCGAAGACGTTGACGATGGGCACCGCGATCAAGGTGCCCCTGAGCCGATTGATCTGGCGCGAACGCAACAAGCGACGGACGATCTCGACGCCATTGATCTCGTCGCCATGAATGGCGCTGCACACCAGCAGAGTCGGCCCCGACTGCCGGCCATGGACCACCTCCACCGGAATATCGAGGGGCGCATGGGTATATAGCTTGGCGACGGGAACGTCGATTTGGGTGCGGGTACCCGGCGCAACCTGTACGCCGGCCAATTCAAAAGGAGCTCGAGCCATGAAGGTTCCTTGTTGCCAATGCAGTCCCGTCCCGACAGCGCCGGGACCTGCGCTTCTTATACCTTTCCGCCGTCGTCAAGACGAGTCCAATTTACCTTGGTTCGATCGCGGTATCGCCTGCGAGGCGAAGCCGACTTCGGTAGAATGACACCCTCTACGCCCCTCCGGAGACGCCATCACCATGGCACGACGCACCAAGGCGGAAGCCGCTGCCACTCGCGAAGCGCTGCTCGACGCCGCTGAGGAAGTCTTTCTCGAGCGCGGTGTCGCGCGTGCGTCGCTGGATCAGATCTCGCGACGCGCCGGCCTGACCCGAGGAGCGCTTTACTGGCATTTCCGCAACAAGGGCGACCTGTTTCGCGCCATGCTCAATCGCGTGCGCATGCCATTCGAGGAACTGGTGGCGGAGCTCGACGATCCTTCCCTGGGAGACCGCCCCCTCGACGCCGTTCGCCTCGGCTGCCGTGCCGGCATGATCCACCTGGACACACCGCGTCATCGCCGCGTGCACTCGATTCTGCTGCATCGGTGTGAACTGTCCCAGGATTTCGACCCGCTCAAGGTCAAGGACGAGTTCGTCCAGGAGACCCTGAAGGCCTTTCTTCGCCACTTCTGCCTGGCCCACGAAAAGGGTCAACTACGAGACGGCCTGTCCCCTGAGCGCGCCACGGAGCTGTTCCATTTCTCGCTCAATGGCTTGTTCTGGGAGTGGCTACGCGACGCCGAAGACTTCTCGATCAGCGAGCGCGGGGCGATCCTGGTCGACACCCTGATCGACCTGATGCGCAAGGCATAGCGGAGCCGACGATGGTTCGGGCAAGACCAGAGGGTGGCACCGCGTCTCGCCAACGGGGGCTACACCGGCCCCTGCAACAGCCTGTGCCCATGGACTCTGCGACACCCTGTCACCACGGCCCCACCAATAACCTGTGCCCAGAAACAACCAGTGCCCAGGACTATTGCGGGGCGTTTAGGCGGGGCATTGACGCTACCCGTTAGTGCGAATGGCCGTGATGAGGCCGATGATGATGGCCGTGGCTCGCCCGATCATCCGCCTGCCCCGGATCCGGCTCATGGCGTTCGACCAACTTGAGCCGCACCAGGCGTGTGCGGGCCTCGAGATAGTCTTTCTCGGCCACCGACCGATACCCATCCTGATCGGCCAGGTACTTCACCAGCACCCTCACCTGCCCTTCTCTGGGCATCGCCTCGGGCTTGCCATGCAAGCACACCTCCCGGGTCCCGTCCGAACACAACACCGCCCGGCAACAGCCGCCTTCATCGATAAACCCGACCACTTGTACCCGCTCGCCGAGCAGGCAGCGACGGTTCATCGACGGACGATGACGATGGCGGCGCAGCATCGCCCGACAGGCCCTGGCGGCCAGCGGGGACGCCAGCGCGAAGGAGCCCCATAACACCAGGATTCCCAGCGGCACAATCACCAGCGCCAGATCGAACCAGTGCAGCACCAGCAGTTCCGCGATCAGGGTGAAGACGGCCGCGAAGACAAACAGCACGCTCAAGGCGATGCTGACCGGCACCCCAGCAAACCCCAGTGACACCATGGTACTGGCGAGGTGGTCGTCGCGCAGGCTGTCACGCTCGAACAACTGCAATGGCGCGATGCGCAGCGCCACCAACAACCAGTAAAGCGCCACCAGCGGTAGCAGGAAGGTAAACAGCACCAGAGGAAAACTCAGGGCGATATCCTTTACCATTGCCATGTCCATGCGAACTCTCCCTCGGCCCAGGACCGATACATAGCGACTCGTGACACTTGTCAGCATAGCGTCGATGGCCTTTTCCCACGACCCTTGCGCATGAATTCTCCTTCCACAACAGCATGTTGCACTGCACCAAAACGACAGACACCGCCTCGAGGGCGGTGTCTGTCGATGCATCGAAAAGCCAGGCCCGGGGCCGAATGGCCTCGGGGGATTGCCGCGCTTACGCCTTCGGCGACTCGGCGTCGGCATCGCCATCGCCATCGGCATCGGCATCGGCACTGGTGTCGTCGTCGTGCTCGGTCTTGTACCCGAACAGCTTATCGGAGACCGTAGCAATCATGGCGTAGAACGACGGCACGAAGCAGCTACCGAGCGCCGCCACGGCCGCCATGCCGACCGCCACCGTGGTGCCGATATGGTGGCTGCTGGTATCACTGGCACCGGTCGCGATCGCCAGCGGCAAGGTACCGAAGATGAATGCCATGGACGTCATCACGATGGGCCGGAAACGCAACTCCGCCGCGGTGATCGCCGCCTCGCGAATGGACTTGCCCATTTCGCGACGCTGCAACTCGGCGAACTCGACGATCAGTATCGCGTTCTTCGCCGCCAGACCGATGACTACCAACACGCCGATCTGTACGTAGACGCTGGTATCGAGACCGCGCATGGCGATGCCACCGATGCCGCCCAGGAAGGCGAAGGGGGTCGCCGTCAGCACCGCCAGGGGCAGTGACCAGCTCTCGTACTGAGCCGCCAGGATCAGGAACACCATCACCATGCCGAAGACGATGGCCAGGGTCCCGGCGTTGCCCGCCGAACTCTCCTGATAGGCGGTCCCGGTCCAGCCCATGCCCCAGTCGCTGCCAAGGGTATCCTGAACGATACGCTCCATGGCCTGGATCGCCTGCACCGAGGAGTACCCCGGCCCCGGGCCACCCTGGAACTGGGCGCCGGCGTAGACACCGAAACGCGTCACCACCGCAGGCGCCGCCTTGCGCTCCAGGGTGACGAATTCCGACAGCGGGATGCGCTCTCCGTTGCCACCGCGAACGTAGATATTGTTGATGTCCTCGGGGGTATCACGGAACTCCGCCTCGTTCTGCAGGTAGACCTGGAAGTTGCGGTTCTGGTAGCTGAAGAAGTTGACGAAGCCGTTACCGAAGGTATTCGACAATGTCGCATTCAAGTCGGTCAGCGACACGCCATAGCTCAACGCCTTCTGCTGGTCGATCTCGGCGCGGAACGACGGCACGTTGACGCTGAAGGTGGTGAACACCTGGCTCAACGCCGGATCCTGATTGGCCGCCTGCATGACCTTCAGCGAGGCCTGATAAAGCTCCTCCGGGGAGGCGCCCTCGAAGGACTGCAGATAGCCGGTGAACCCGCCGGTCGTCGACAGGCCCATGATCGGGGGCATGTTGAACGCCATGACGCTACCGCCGTCGATCTCGCCGCCCATCTGCATGATGCGCCCGATCAGATCCGTGGCCGTGGTGTCGCGCTCGTCCCAGGCGTCCATGTTGACGAAGATGACGCCGCGGGCGGTATTGACCGAGCTGGTCAGCAGATCATAGCCGGCGATGGCCGAGGAATACTGAACGCCGGGGACGGCTTCGATCCGCTCGCTGAGCTTGCCCATGTATTCCCGGGTCCGCGCCAGGGACGCCGAATCCGGCAAGGTGACCGCCGCCAGCACGATGCCCTGATCGGTTTCCGGTACCAGGGTCGAGGGCGTGTTCGAATACAGCCACCAGGACCCGACGCCGACCAGCGCCACCAGCGCCAGGGTCAACACCCAGGCCTTGACCAGCACCTTCACGGCGACCATGAACACCGCGGTGACGCCGGCAAAGAAGCGGTCGAACAAGCGCAGGGGCGTACGCACCGCGCGAATGAAAGCCGACTCCTTCTTGTGCATGTCATGCTTGATGAAGATCGCCGACAGCGCCGGAGTGAAGGTCAACGCCATCAGCGCCGAGAACGCCACCGAGATGGCAATCGTCAAGGCGAACTGCTGGTAGATCTGCCCGGTGAACCCGCCAAGGAAGGCAACCGGGATGAACACCGCCGCCATGATCAGCGAGGTCGCGATGACCGGTCCACCGACCTCCTTCATGGCCTGGATGGTGGCCTGGCGGACGCTGATATCCTCGTCCTCCGACAGCACCCGTTCGACGTTCTCCACCACCAGGATGGCATCGTCCACCACGATGCCTATCGACAGTACCAAGGCGAACAGCGTCAGCAGGTTGATGGAGAAACCGAACATGTAGAAGCCGGCGAAGGTGGCCAGCACCGAGACCGGCACCACCGACATGGCAATGACGGTGAAGCGCCAGTTCTGCAGGAAGATGAACAGGATCACACCGACGATCAGGAAGGCTTCGATGAAGGTGTGGAACACGGTTTCCACCGAGGCGTCGATGAACAGCGTGGTGTCATACGGCACCACGTATTCCATGCCCGGGGGGAAACGTCCCTGCAGCTCGTCCATCTTGGCCTGGACCATCTCGGCCGTCGCCAGCGCGTTGGCGCCCGGCTGCTGGTTGATGATGATCGGCGTCATGGTGGCGCTGTTGAGCCGCGCCTCAACGCCATAGAAGGAGGCCCCGAGCTCGATGCGCGCGACGTCTCTCAGGCGCAGCGCCGACCCATCGGGGTTGGTGCGCAACAGGATGTCGCGGAAATCATCGGCGCTCGACAGGCGGCCACCGGCAGTAATCGTGTAGGTGAACGCGCGCGGATCGGGCTGAGGCGTCGATGCCAGGCTACCCGCCGGTACCTCGGTGTTCTGCGCGCGAATCGCCGACGCCACCTCGGTGGGTGTCAGGTCGTACTCCGACAGCTTGTTCGGATCCATCCAGATGCGCATGGCGAACTCGCCCCCCCCGAGCACCTCGGCCTCACCGACGCCGGGAATCTGGCGCAGCTCATCGAGAATGTTAAGGGTGGCGTAGTTCTGCATGTAGATGTTGTCGTAGTCCTCCTGGGGCGAGATCAGCGCGACCAGCATCAAGATCGAGCTCGAGCGCAGCTCGACCTGAACGCCCTGGGACTGCACGGCCTCGGGCAACTGCGACAAGGCCCCCTGGACCCGGTTGTTCACGTTGATGGTGTTGATGTCACCGTCGGTCCCGATATTAAAAGCGATGCTCAGGCTCATGGAGCCGTTATCGGAGCTGGTCGAGGTCATGTAGAGCATGTCCTCGACGCCGTTGATCGCCTCCGCCAGTGGCGCGGCGACGGTCTGGGCGACCGTCTCCGCATCGGCGCCGGGGAAAGAGGCGCTGACCGATACCGTCGGCGGGACCACGCTGGGATACTGCTCGATCGGCAGCACCCGCATGCTCATGGCCCCGATGATCGTCAGGATGATCGCCAGGACCGAGGCGAAGATCGGCCTCTTGATGAAGAAGTTGGCGAAATTCATTCGTTACCCTCTCCTTCAGCCTCCTTGGCCTCCTGATCGGCGCCCGGCGACGTCATCGGTGCCTGCTGGGCAGACTGGGTCGCGGAAGCCGCGTCCTGAGGCGCCTCGGCCTCGCTTGCTCCCTCTGCCGCGGCGGCGCCTGCCGCGCCCTCACCTGCGGCGCTCTCACCTGCGGCGCCCTCACCTGCAGCGCTATCGTCCTGGGCCGGAGCACCGCCCGGTGCCTGTTCGGCCTGCTGTTCGTCGAACTGGTCCATCAGCGCTTCGGCATCGCCATCGAACGGCTTGGGATCGATCGGCGTGCCTGGCTTGAGGCTTGCCGGGTCACCCACCACCACGCGCTCGCCCGCTTCGACGCCGTCCAGCAGCACCTGCCAGGGCCCTGCCAGCTCGCCAAGGTTGACCGGACGAGCACGAGCGATATTGTCGTCGTCGAGGACAAACACCTGCGGCCCCATCAACCCCTGGGTCAATGCCAGCTCTGGAACGGCCAACACGTCATAGCGTGTCAGGCCTTCGATCTTCACCCGCACGAACTGCCCGGGCAACACGGCACCGTCAGGATTGGGGAAGGTGGCCTGGGCCTGAACGGTACTGGTGCCGGCGTCTACCCGGGAGCCGAGAAAGTCCAGGTTACCCGACAGTTGGCCGTTGTCCTGGCCCATCAACGCCGGTACCTCGAGGGTCGCCTGGATATCGGTGATGTGCTGATCCTGCAGCTGGCGACGCAGCTCGAAAGCGTCGCGCTGGGGCAACTGAAAGCGCACCTCGAGGGGGTCCAGCGGCGTGATGGTGGCAAGCTCGGTCCCCGGACTCACCAGATTGCCGACGTTAATCTGACTGAGGCTGATCATGCCGGATACCGGCGCTGTCACGTCGGCGTAGTTCAGGTCGATCTGTGCGCTATTGAGTGCTGCCTGGGCCTGAGCGACGCTGGCCCGCGCGACTCGCGCATCGGCCAGCGCCTGGTCGACCTGCTGGCGACTCACGGAATTCTGTGCCGCCAACTGCTGGAAGCGATTGGCATCGCGTTCCGCCCGGGACAGTTCCGCCTGAGCGCTGTTCAAGTCCGCCTCGCGCTGTTCGACGGTGGACTGGTACAGGTCCGGCTCGATGGCATAGAGGCTGTCGCCCTGCTCGACCAGATCGCCCGGCTCAAACTTGCGTTCCTCGAGAAACCCGGTCACCCGCGCGACCAGGGTCACTTCTTCCTCACTCATGAGCTTGGACGGATAGGCCTTGTCCAGGCCAATGTCCTGGCGGGCAAGCTCGGCCACCTCGACGCTCTTGGCCGGCGGCTGGCTATCGCCCCCGGCCCCCTGTTGCGGCGCCTCGTCCTGACCGCAGGCAGCAAGCAATAGAGCAGCCGCAGCCGCCACCAGGGGGCGACTTCGCGAAAAAAAGATGTTCATCCCGTGTCTTCCTTGGGGTCGTCAGTTCAGTCGCAGAGAGCGAGCCGCCGTTCTGCCAGCCCGCTCTCCAGTGTCATCTTGTTAGGTGGCCGGCTATTACAGGTCCGGCTGCGGGCGCTCACCGATATCGAGCGCCGCGTCATAGTCGCTGCTCTGTTCGGGCAGCGTGAAGTTCACTTGTCCTTGTTCGACCAGGAACTGGTTGAGCTCGGCGATGGCCGCCTCATCCAGCACGCCGGCCTGCCGACGCAGCGACAGCAGGTCGACGACGTAGGCATAGCGCGCATCGGCGTAGTCGGCGATGGCGTTATACAGATTCTGCTCGGCGTTGAGCACGTCGACGATGTTACGGGTGCCGACCTCATACCCCGCGCGGGTCGCGTCCAGGGCACTCTGGTTGGAGACGATGGTCTGCTTGCGCGCAGCCACGGTGGAAACGTCGTTGCTCACCTGGGTATACAGCGAACGCACCTGCAGCACCGTCTCGCGACGCTGGGACTCGAAGTCGTACTGACTGGCCTCGAGCTGATAGGTGGTCTGACGAATGGAGGCGCTGGTGCGCCCCCCGGTATACAGCGGCATGCTGGCGCTGACACCGATTTGACTGTTGGAGTCGTAATCGGTCACGTCGTCGCTGTCGCTATCGGAATAGCCGTAGTTGGCGAAGGCCTCGAATACCGGCAGATCCGCCGCCCGGGCGACATCGATCTGCTCACGTGAGACCTCGACGCCGGCCTGCTGGGCCAGCAACTCCGGGTTCAGCTCGATGGCCATGTCGATCCAGGCGTCCCGGCTCGACGGCTCGGGCAGCGCGATGGGCAAGTCATCCTGGAGCATCTCGATGCTGTCGTAACGCTGGCCGGTCAGGCGCTCCAGCGCCTCGAAGGACACCTGCAGATCACTCTCCGCGGCGATACGATCGGCACGCGACTGGTCGAAACTGGCGCGCGCTTCCTCGACCTCGGTAATCGCGATCAAGCCGACATCGAACTGCTCCTGGGCCTGTTCAAGCTGGCGACCGATGGCGCGTTCCTGGGCGCGGCGGGCCTCGAGAATCTCGTAGGCACGCAGAATGTCGAAGTACGCCGACGAGGTATCGATCAACACCTGCTGTTCGGTGGCCGCCAGCAGGTACGTCTGCTGATCGACCTGGCGCTCGGCAACATCGACTTCGCGACTGCTCAGGGCATCGTACAGCTTCTGCGTCGCCTGCAGGTTGAGGCCATAGCTGGCGTAGTTGTCATCGCCACCAGAGGCGCTGAAGCCAGACTGGGACTGACGCTCGAAGATGTGGTTATAGGCCGCTTCACCTGAAATGTTGACCTGGGGATTCAGATCCGCCTGCTCGACATTGACGCCTTCCTCGACGCTCTGGGTGGTCGCTCGTGACGATTCCAACTCGGAGTTGTTGTTCAGCGCATCGCGTGTGATGGTCAACAGATCGGCGGCCTGAGCCTGACTCGCAAAGGCAGCGGCGATCAGCGCACCGAGCAAAGCGGGGCGAAAGTGTCGTGGCAGCCGATTCCAAGAGTCGGGACGAGAAGGCGTCATGAAGGGTTCCTCGATTCAGTTCCGTAGCGGAATTCTATATACATACATTGTCGCATGTTTAGTCGGCAATTCTAACGCCGTTCATGCAAGGATGGTGAAAATTTCGTGTTTTCACACGCGAAAACGCCACCTCGACTATGCTGCGGGGCAGCATCAAGGAAAAGCTGGTCAACAACATAGCCCAAATGACGGGAGTCCACATGGCAGAAATGCACAGCCTCGACTGGGTCACGGTACGCGAACTGGAGATTGCCGTGCGCATCTGGAACCCGGGCGCGTCCAGGACCCTGGTGGCCTGGCACGGCCTGGCCCGTCACGGCGGCGATTTCACCGACCTCGCTCGCGAGCTCGGTCCAGAATGGCGCATTCTGGCCCCGGACACCCCGGGACGAGGGTTGTCGAGCTGGTCGCTCTACCCTGCCCACGACTACCTGTACGCGCATTACATGACCGTGGCGGTAGCCATTCTTGATCATTTCAAGCTCGACAGCGTCGCCTGGGTCGGCACCTCGATGGGGGGGCTGTTGGGCATGTTGCTGGCCGCAGAACCTGCGACCGCCGGGCGCATCGACAGACTGGTCATGAATGACGTGGGTCCGGAGCTCGCCGCGGAAGGCCTGGCCGAGCTTGGTCGCTACTTTGCGGTGCCGCACCGATTCACCCGGCTGAGCCAGTTGCAAGCCGAGCTGAAGCGCCATTACGCCGCTTTCGGCATCGACGACGAAGCCGCCTGGCGGCGGCTGACGGTCAATAGCGCCCGACGCTTGCCCGACGGCAGTTGGACCTATCACTACGATCCTCGCATCGGAGAGCAATTCATCCATGATACCCCTCGTGACACCTGGGCCGACTGGGCGGCCATCCGCTGCCCGTTGATGGTGGTTCGCGGCGCCGACTCTGCGCTGCTGACGGCCGAGAGCGTGGCGCGCATGGTCGAGCGCCAACCGACCCTCGTGACCCTCGAAGTGCCGGGCTGCGGCCATGCACCGATGCTCGACCGCCCCGGCCAGGTCGACCCGATTCGCCAGTTCCTCGAGGCTGCCCCGACCCGGCCAGCGCCGCCAGTTACCGACCAGCGGCGTCCCTGGTGGAAAAAACTGCTGGGGCTCGGCGATGCATGACCACAGCCCGACCTAGGTCGAGGCTCGCCCCAGCCCGACCGGGCTCGGCGTCCACGAAGGCCTTGCGCCGATCGCTCCTTCCGCCACCGATTCTAACTGGCTAACGCTCTCTCGATGGATCTACTCATGGACCCACTCGACGGGCTCACTCGACGCTCGACGGCTTACTCGACGCTCGAC
This sequence comes from Halomonas sp. V046, assembly GCF_052645355.1. Lineage (NCBI taxonomy): Bacteria > Pseudomonadati > Pseudomonadota > Gammaproteobacteria > Oceanospirillales > Halomonadaceae > Halomonas > Halomonas sp. V046. The sequence goes on along the minus strand of NZ_JBQXYF010000007.1, from coordinate 273,453 downwards.
GCTCGACGGCTCACTCGATGGATCTACTCATGGACCCACTCGACGGGCTCACTCGACGGGCTTACTCGACGGCTTACTCGATGGCTCACTCGACAAGGCCCGGCGGACTCGGTGAGTCGGTCTCATCCGGACGCCACTCGATCCGCCGTCGTCATCACCGCACGATGAAAGCCTAGCCCAAAGAGTAGCAGGTGATTGAGCACAGGATAGAGCTGAAACAACGCCTCTCGTCGCGGCCAGTCCGGCGCCGGCCCTGCGGGCCAATACGCCTCGAAGAACGCAGGCCCTGGGTCACCGAACAGCGTCAGCATGGCAACGTCGACCTCGGGATAATGACGATACACCGCAGGATCGATAAGCGCCGGACCATGCGCACTATACAGCACGTTGCCCGACCACAGATCGCCATGCACCAGGCAGGCGGGAGCGTCGGGGAGCCAGGTTTCCAGGTCGTGGGCCAGCCCGCGCAAGCGTTCGGCCTGTGCGCGGCTCAGCAGGGAGTTCGTCATGCAAGCATCGATCAGCGGCAGCAATCTGCGCTCGCGCTGAAATGCCCGACCGTCGGAAAGAGGCGCATTGGGCTGAGGCGTCCGACCGCAGGCGTTATCCCGCCACCAGCCGTGGTCCTTCGCGGTCGACGCCTGCAAGCGCCGCAACCCTTCGCCGAGCAGAGCCGGATCACGGCGGCCCGCCTCCAGCGCCTCCATGATCAACCAACCGCCCTCACAGCCGACGACCTCGGGCACCTTAAGGCCGCTACCGGCAGCACGCAGCGCCGCCAGCCCTTCGGCCTCGGCGTCGAGCCGCTCGGCATCATCGCCTTTGGCGACGACGGCGCCCTGGGTCGTCTGAACACGCCAGACCTTCGCCATATCGCCGCCGGACAGGGCCTCCGGCGGCGCCGTTGCCACCAGTGCCATGGACTCCAGCGCCTGGTCGAGTCGCATCATGCTCTCCTCGCTGCATGAGGGGGCGCCGCGGTTGCGCTCCGTGGCGTCGCTGATTCAGGCTTGTGGCCATGGCATTGTCCCTTCAATCACCGGGAGTTCCCATGTACAAGCTCGCCTTCTTCGTGCCCATCGCAGACGCCGAAACGGTCAAGGAAGCGGTGTTCGCCACCGGTGCCGGCCGCATCGGCGACTACGAAGCCTGCTGCTTTCAGACCCCGGGCCGCGGCCAATTTCGCCCCCTGGACGGCGCCGATCCGCACATTGGCCGCGTCGGCGATCTCGAGACCGTCGACGAACTCAAGGTGGAACTGGTGTGCAGCGACGAGTTGATCCAGGCCGCCGTGTCGGCGCTCAAGCTGTCCCACCCTTACGAGGAAGTGGCCTACGACGTCTGGCGCCTGGAACCCGTGTAAACCGTTTCGCGTGCGGCCATCGCCGCGCCCACAGCGATTACCGTCGCCCCGCCAGGCGCTGGCGAACCGAGTATGCCACCACAACGGCCCCACTCGCTAAGCGCTGCCGAAGTAGCGCTCGCGGTCTTCCGGGGTAATATCGCTGACGTGCAGCGGAAAGGCGTTGCGCTGCCGATCGCTGAAGAAGTGGCGCAGCGTCCGCTCGATGGTCGGAAAGGCCAGCTCATCCCAGGGAATCTCGTCTTCGCGGAACAAGGCGACCTCGAGACTCTCGGGACCCGCGGCGAACTCGCCCAGGAGCGTGCCGCGAAAGATCATGAAGACCTGATTGATATGCGGCAAATTGATCAGGGTGTAGAGCCCTTGAAGATCGACCTCGGCGCAGGCTTCCTCGCGAGTCTCCCGGGCTGCCGCCGCGGGCGTGCTTTCGCCGTTTTCCATGAAACCGGCCGGCAGGGTCCAGTAACCCAGGCGAGGGGCAATGGCGCGCTTGCACAGCAGCACCTGGTCGCCACTGACCGGCAAGGTACCGGCGACGATCCGCGGGTTCTGGTAATGGATGGTGCCGCAGGCCTGGCACAGGTAACGAGGACGGTCATCGCCTGGAGGGATAACAAAGCTGACCGGTTGGCCACAATGGCTGCAATAGTTCATGTCGCTCCCTGAGGCGGCGATGGCAGGCGGACTTGACGCCGGTAACAGGCGCTGGGTACAAGGAGTCAAACCCGACGGAATCCCCATGTTAGAGAAACTTCGCGAACGGCTGCAAGCACACAGCCCCCGGCGCCTGACACTCAGGCTGCCGGAAGCGGCCGTGCTGATTCCCATCGTCAACCACGCCTCTCCCACCGTGCTGTTCACACGGCGGGCGAGTCACCTCAATACCCACAGCGGCCAGGTCGCCTTCCCCGGTGGCAAACGCGAGAACGAAGACGCCAGCCTGCTCGCGACCGCGCTGCGCGAATCTGAAGAGGAAATCGCCCTCCCGGCACACCGAGTGGAGGTGCTGGGCCAACTCTCCGATGTCCTGTCCCTGCACGGCCTCAAGGTCACCCCTTACGTCGGCCTGATCCCGCCGGGGCTACCACTGGTGGCCGACGCTAACGAGCTGGACGCCATCTTCGAGGTGCCGCTCCGACATTTTCTCGACGATCAGCGTACCCACACCGACGTGATCCCGGTGGACGGTAGCGAGCTGTTCGTGCCGAGCTACGAGATCCCGGCGACAAGCGGCGAGCCTTACATCATCTGGGGGCTGTCGGCGATGATGCTGGTCGAACTGCTCGCCGAGGGCTTCGGTCAACCGATGAGCCTTTCTCGCCGCCCAGAGGGTAAACTGCGCCACCTGCCGCCACGCCGAGCCCCGCAACCATGACCTTTCCCGCCGCTTGCCCGCTTCCCGCACAGCGTCTCGACGAGATGATCGACGCCCTCGTCGAGCAGGGCTTTTATGCAGGCAAGGCGCTGATCGACCCTGGGCTGTGTCAGGCGCTGTACCGGGAGGTCGAAGATCGCGCACAGCAAGACGTCCTGACCCGGGCGGGCATCGGCCGCGGCCGTGACTTCGAGCAGCGCCTCGACGTTCGCGGCGACGCCATTCATTGGCTGGATCGCGAGAGCCTGGCCCAACGCCGCTACCTCGATGCCATGGCCGAGCTCCAGCAGGCGTTGAATGCGGCCTTGTTTCTGGGCCTGTTCGAGTACGAGGCGCATTTCGCCCGCTATCCCGAGGGCGCCTTCTATCGACGCCACCTCGACAGCTTTCGCGGCCGCGCCAACCGCGTGGTCTCGACCGTCGGCTACCTGACCCCGGACTGGTCGCCGCGTGCCGGCGGCGAGATGGTCATCTTCGACGAGCAGGCCCCCGATCGCGAGGTGGCGCGCGTCGCGCCCGAGGCCGGCACCCTGGTGTGCTTCATGTCCGAGCAGATCCCCCATGAGGTGCTGCCGACCCATCGTCCTCGCGCCAGTATCGCCGGCTGGTTTCGGCGCAACGCCTCGCTCGGCGGCATCGTCGATCCGCCACGCTGACCCGACCGACTACGCTGACGCCCATGACTGACACTCCACCGCCCTCCGCCGACCAGCCCCATGAGCCGACCAGGCCACGAGGCAGGCGCGACGCCGCCGAGACGCGAATTGCCGAGCTCGAGGCCCGCATCGCTCGTCTGGACGAACAAAAGCGTCACTATCAGTGGCTCGCGGAGAGCACCACCGACATGATCTCCCGCCACGACCAGCACGGCAATTTCCTGTACGCCTCCCAGGCGGCCCAGGAACTGCTGGGCTACGCGCCCCAGGAGTTGGTCGGGATGTCGGCGTATGACCAATTCCACCCCGACGACCTGGCCGCATTGCTGACCAAGTCCCCGAGTATCTACTATCACGAAGGGTTCTATCAGCAGACGTACCGGTTTCGTGCCAAGGACGGTCACTACGTGTGGTTCGAGACCACCAGCCGCACCCGGCGCTGCCCCGGGAGCGGCGAGCTGATCGATATTCTGTGCGTGTCTCGCGACGTCAGTCGGCGCGTCGAGACGGAGGCCCGCCGCGAGCGCCTGGCGCGAGTCGTGGAGTCGACGACCGACTACGTGCTGTTCTGCGATGCCAACGAGCGGGTCCTGTACTCCAATGAAGCCGCCCGCCGGCTGTTTCCCCAGGGCCCTGCCGATGGTGCCTCGACCCTGGCGGAACTCTACACCGAACCATCGCTGGCGGACCTGCGCAACATCGTCGCCCCGGCGGTCGCGCGCTATGGCTCCTGGAGTGGCGAATTGACGCTCAAGGGCAAGTTCGGTGATGTCCCGGTGCTGAGTGTCGTGCTCAAGCATCGCTCCCCCGGAGACGATGACGGACTGTCGCTGCTCAATCGTGACATCCGACCACGCCTTGAAGCCGAGGCACAGGCGCGACGCCACCAGGACCAGATCGCCCATGCCAACCGCCTGGCGACCCTTGGCGAGCTTGCCACCAACATTGCCCACGAATGCAACCAACCACTGGCCACCATGAGCAACTACGCCAGCGGCGCCCTGATGCAACTGCAGCGCCAGCCCGACATGGCGGCGGCGGACCTGGCCCTGCCCCTCGCCCGCATTCACGATCAGGTCGAGCGCCTGGCACAGCGCCTTCGCCATATTCGGCGCTTCGTCCGCCGGGGCGATCTGCACGCCTCTGCGCTCTCCTTGGCCGAGGTCATCGACACTGCCTGTGAGCTGTGTCGCTGGCAGTGCGACCAGTCCGGCATAGCCCTGGTGCGGGAAGCCGAACCAGGGCTCACGGAGGTCAACGCCGACCCCGTCGCCCTCGAACAGGTCCTGGTCAATCTCATCCTCAACGCGCTGGAGGCCAGCCGACCCTGCGCGAACGCCCGGCGCATCCTGGTGCAAACCAAGACCGCCGGCCGAGCCGAAGTGACCATCGATGTCATCGATCAGGGCCCGGGCATCCCGGCCGCACGCCACGCGGAGATCTTCGCTCCATTCGTCTCCAGCCGTGGCGATGGACTCGGCATGGGGCTCGCGATCAGCCATTCCCTGTGTGAGGCGATGGGCGGTAGCCTGCGCCTGGTGACGCAACACGGGGAGCCTGGTGCCGCCCCTGCCCAGCCACCCGCCGGGCCTGTCTCCGACGATAGCGTGCCCCATGCCGGGGCCGACCGGGACGAGGTCGCGCGCACCGCCAGCGGCGCCGACCGGAACGCCGAGAACGCCGCCGTCGGCGCGGTATTTCGGATCACATTGCCCAGGGCGGCCGCACGACGCGGGCGCCAATCGCCGCCATCCCCACGCCATCAGGATCCCCGCCATGGCGGAGTATCAACAGGAGGCCAGCATGACTGACCCGTCCCACGCTGTTTCGTTGGCCGACGACGCCACCGAGCCCCGCGGCGATCCCCCCCGGAACGACGATGCCAGGCCCGAGCCGCTCGAGGACGGCTCTGCGCCCCCGATGGATGCTCGAGTCGACAGTGGCTACGCGCCTTGCGTTGCCGTGGTCGACGACGATGACGACCTGCGCCACTCGCTCACCTGGTTACTCCAGTCGGTCGGACTGGCGACGCGCGGCTACGGAAGTGGCGAGGCCTTTCTGGCGGCGGACCCCGAGGCTCACGATACCCTGCTGCTGGATGTGCGCATGCCAGGGCTCAGCGGACTGCAGGTACAGCAACGCTTGCTCGAGCGGGGCTGCTGCCCCCCCTTGATCATGATGACCGGCCACGGCGATGTGCCCATGGCGGTGGCCGCGCTCAAGGCCGGGGCCCTGGACTTCATCGAGAAGCCGTTCAATCAACAGCAGATGCTCGACGTGATCCAGCAAGCACTGACAAGCCATCAGCGTGAGCAGCGTGCAGCACAGCGCCTGAGCGCCCTGCGTCAGCGCTATGCCGACCTTCGCCCCCGGGAGCAGGATGTTCTGGTGGGAGTCGCCCGTGGCCTGACCAGCCGCGAGATCGCAGCGCAGCTGGGGCTAAGCGCCAAGACGGTAGAAGTCTACCGTCAGCGCATCATGAAGGCCTTGGACGCGGGTAGCCTGGCGCAGCTCGTGCGGCAGGCGGTGGCCCTGGAATTGGTCGATGCCATGGAACACGGCGACCTTGGTGACGATGAACACACCGACACCGCTTCAAGCCGAACGACGCAATGATCCTCGGCCCGTGGCGGCAATGCCGGCACTGAGACGTGACATGCGTTCGGACAGCGGCTCGAGCCCGAGGGCGGCGCGTCGGTGGTCGACGCGCTCCGGGTCTTCGATCGGACTCGGCGTCGGCCAGCCATCTTCGGCGATCTCGAACTGAGTCCCGTAGCGCTGAGACTGACCCGACAATACCCGAATGCGATCTTCCAGGTAGGCCAGCTGCCAGCCACGTGCCTGACCATGAGCCACCGCCTGAAGCAGCTCCTGGCAGCAGCGTTCCATGAAGGCCAGGTCGAACACCGCATTCATGGCGATACGCCAGGCGGCCTGACAGGCTTCCTCACCGACATTGGTCAGGCCCGGCCATCCATGGACATCAAGCACCATGCCCAGGCGCTGAGCGTTCGCGCGGTGCAAGGCGCGTACACGGGGATGATAATCAGGAGAGGGGATCTCCCCGGATGCATAGAGGTCCTCGATCAGGGCACGGTCTTCTTGCTCCAGCGAGACCATCTGTTGGGCCAACATGATATTCACTGGGCTCGCCTCCTCGGATATCACGATCAGTGTCTTCCTAGAGTCGTCACCGTGGCCGTCAGCAACAATGGCCAATCGGCGAGCAGGCTGTAAGACAATGCCGATAAAATGCCAATCGGAGGCGCAAATTGTTAAAAGTGCACATTGCCGCGCAACGCCGCCGTCCGGCCTCTCTCCACACGGCGGGATCTCGGGACCGCGCCGCGGCGAGCCCGGCTTGAACGTGAGCGACACAAGGGCTAAACAAGGGCTAAACGAAAAGCCAGGGAGGACCACACATGAATGCCACCGACCATCTTCACCTTCGCCGCTGCGTGGATCTGGCGCGTGAGTCACTCGACGCCGGCGACGAACCTTTCGGTTCCTGCCTGGTCGATCGCGACGGCATTCGCCGCTTCGAAGACCGCAACCGTGTCGCCGGCGGTGATGCCACCCAGCATCCTGAATTCGCCATTGCCCGCTGGGCGGCCGCACACATGACGCCGGAGCAACGGGCCTCAGCCACCGTCTACACCTCAGGCGAGCACTGTCCCATGTGCGCCGCCGCCCACGGCTGGGTCGGGCTCGGCCGGATCGTCTACGCCGGCTCCTCCGAGCAGCTCGGCCAATGGCTTATGGAGATCGGCGCGAGCGCCGCCCCCGTCGCCCCCTTGCCGATTCAAGCCATCGTGCCGGGGGCTATCGTGGACGGCCCGGCGCCGGAGTTTGCCGACGAACTACGCAGCCTGCATCACCGCCTGCACGGCAAGGGCTAGCGGGCGGCCGCGGTCACCCCACCATCCGGTCTCTGCCGCGTCTCAAGACGCCGCGTCCACCGCGGTCGCCACCAGCTCGTCACCGACGCGCACGACCCGGCCAACGCCGGCCTCGACGATGGCATTCTGGCCGAAGTACGCCCCCTTCCAACCAGGCTGGGTGTCCATCTGCACCAACGTCTTGAGCGGTTCCTTGACCGACGGCGCCTCGCCACTGATCTGATCCAGGGTGATGATCTTGCAGCGCTTGCAAGGCTTGCGAATGCCTAGACGATAGCCGGGCCCCTGCAGGCTGCGCCAATCACGCTCAACGAAGGCCTCGCCCCCGTCCACCACCAGGCTCGGCCGAAAGCGACTCATCGGCACCGGCGCCTCGTCCTTGGCGGTAAGACGCTCGTTGAGCAAACCCAGCGACGCATCGCTGGCGACCAGCAACGGATAGCCATCGGCAAATTCGGTGTGGGTGAGGCCCTGCTCCTCGACGGCGAGAAAATCCGCCTCGACGTCACGCCGGTGGTCAGGGGCAAAGCGTACCAGGCGCACCCCACCGCTCCCCTCGCGGGGATTTCCCAGCGCAGCGTTGAGCCAGTTCGCTGCCTCATCGCCCTCATCGAGCGCCTCACACTGCGATGTCCAGACGCGGACGCCGCGGGTGGGTCCCTGAGGGAGCGCCAGGTCGATGATCAGGTCGGTCATTGCGGTGCGGCGTAACCGCAGTCCCCCTTCGTCAAGGGCCACGCCGATTCTCGCCATCGCCGGCAGCTCGCGTTGGGTGAGAAAGACGCCGTCGGCGTCCACCAGCATCCAGTGGCGATCGAAGGCCAGTCCTCGCTCGGTGAGCGTGGCACTGTCGAGTTCGATGCCGCGCAGCGACTTGACGGGATAGATGGCAAGACGTGTTATGCGCATGAAACATCCTTGTGATCGGCCGATCGGCGCCTCGTCGTCGACGGGCAGGAGCATAGGAGTCTACCCCGCCCTCGCCCTCCGCCGCAGCCCACGCAGCACATTTCCCTGCGTGCGCCCGAAGGCCCTGCCACGAGCCAACGCAAGGCGCTTGTCTCGAAGGCTGTTCCAAGGGCGCTCAAGCCAAGGGCGCTCAAGCCACGGGCGCTCAAGCCAAGCGCGCTGGGACCAAGGCGACCCTCAGGATTATCCGAGCGCTATCTCGACCGCGCGTTCGGCGTGGATCCGCGTCGTATCGTAAAGCGGCACCTGGGTATCGTCCTGGGCCACCAGCAACGCGATCTCGGTGCACCCCAGAATCACTGCCTCGGCGCCTTGAGCCTTGAGGGCGTCGATGGCATCGAGCAGGACCCGGCGAGACTCTGGTTCGAGTCGTCCCAGGCACAGCTCATCGTAGATGATCCGATGGACACGCTCGCGGCCTTCCTGGTCCGGCACCAGCACCTCGATGGCGTAGGCTTCCAGGCGCTCACGGTAAAAGGCCTGCTCCATGGTGAAGCAGGTACCCAGCAGGCCCACGCGCTTGACGCCATCCGCAATCAGGGCGTCCGCGGTGGCGTCGGCGATATGCAGCAGCGGAATATCGATCGCCTTCTCGATCTGGCGCGCCACCTTGTGCATGGTATTGGTGCAGATCACCAGCATGTCGGCACCGGCATCCTGCACGCGACCGGCGGCCTCGGCCAACATCGCGGCGGCATCTTCCCAGCGTCCCTGATGCTGGAAGGCCTCGATCTCGGCAAAATCAACGCTGATCAAGGCCACCTTGGCCGAATGATGGCCGCCGAGGGCCGTGGCGACCTGCCGATTGATCACTTGGTAGTAGCTCACCGTGGATTCCCAGCTCATTCCACCCAACAGTCCGATCGTCTTCATCTCGTTCTCCTGGTGAGACTCGGGGCTAGACCCATCCGGGGGATCGGCTCTCCTCAGCATACAAGACGCACCGTTGAACCACAGCGCCAATGCCGATTTCGGCTTTCCCATCCCCGCCATCCCGCATAGCATTAGGCGACTATCGACTCGTCCAGCATGCCTTGAGGAGGCTCCATGACGGCCAGCGACACCCTGAAACTCATTGTGCTCTCGACGCTTTGGGGAATGTCGTTCATTTTCATGCGCGTGGCCTCGCCGGAATTCGGCGCGGTGCCGGTGGTGATGATACGCATGGGGGTCGGCGCGCTACTGCTGCTGCCCCTGCTGATGACCGTCCACTACCTGCGCCTGGTCCGCGACAACCTCGGTCGCCTGGCCCTGCTCGGGATCATCAACCACGTCATCCCCTTCTCGTTGCTGGCCCTTGCCACCACCCAGCTCGAGGCCGGGTTTACGTCGCTGATCAACGCCACCACGCCGATCTTCACCGCGCTGATCGGCGCGGCCTGGTTCCACACACCGATCCAACGCCGCCAGTACGCGGGCCTGGCCCTGGCATTCTTCGGCGTCTACGTGCTGTCTGGTGACCGCCTGGACTTCCGGGTCGGCGGCGATGGCTGGTTCATCCTCGCCATCCTCGGCGCCACCTTCTGCTATGGCATCGCCGGCAACTACTCGAAGACCCACCTCTCGCACCTGCCGGTCAGGGTATTGGCGGCGGGTAGCTGCAGCATGTCGGGTCTTGCGCTACTGATTCCGGGCATGCTGCTGTGGCCCGATACCCCGATCAGCGCCGAGGCCTGGGGCAGCGCCCTGGCCATGGCAGCACTCTCGACCACCGTCGCCTTCCTGCTGTTCTTCAGCCTGCTGGCCAGCGCCGGTGCCACCGCCGCCTCCACCGTGACCTTCCTGGTCCCGGTCAGCGCGCTGCTGTGGGGCTACCTGCTGCTCGATGAGGAGCTTGGTCTACGCATCTGGATCGGCATGGCGGTCACCCTGGCCGGTACCGCCATCGCCACGGGGCTGTTGCCCCACGGGCGACGCAAAGTGGCCGAACCGACCACGACCAGCGAGGCCTGCCAGAAATAACGCGCCGGCCACGCGGCAAGTCCTGGCACGGGCGCCCTACAGGCGCTTCTCGAGGCCGAAAATACTCCCCCGCGGCGTGGGATCTTCGCGTAGCTTTCGATAGCCCTGCCGGCGGTACAATGCCTCTGCGCGGCTGCCGGACAGCACCCGCAGCCGAACCGCCACACAATCATCACGCCGTGCTTGCGCTTCCACCAAGGCCAGCGCCTGGGCCCCAACCCCCTTGCCACGCTCGCCTTCGCAGACCTGCAACTCATGCAGGTACAAGATGCCGTGGCGCAACTGCCAGCCCATTAGCCCGCAGCGCCGGTCGTGGCGCACCAGCCAGCACCAGGTTAGCCGCGGCCATTCACGGCGAAAGGCGTCATCGTCCCAGTCCAGACCGTGACGACGATAGTCCACCGCCATGTTGCGGCGAATAAGCGCCTCGGCACGGCGAGGATCACCACAGGCGACAAGCTCAACGGTGTCCATCCACACCTCCTCGCGTCGGGTGATACGACAACGGCCATGGCGAACGCCATGGCCGTTGTCGTGCAGAACGCTATCGGCGCAAGGCCTAGAAGTTAGGCTTACGCTTCTCGACGAAGGCGCTCATGCCCTCGCTTTGCTCGTCGCTGGCGAAACACAGGGCGAACAGGCTGGTCTCCAGCGCCAGGGCACTGTCCAGATCCTGGTCCATGCCGTCGTGAATCACCTGCTTGGCGCTACGCACCGCGCCGGGGCCGTTACCGGTCAGCTGTTTGGTCAGGGTCTCGGCGTAATTCTCGAGCTCCGCCTGAGACATGACCTGATTGACCAGGCCGATACGCAACGCTTCCGCGGCATCGATCTTGCGGCCGGTGGTGCACAGATCCAACGCCATGGCCGGGCCGACACGGCGCGGCAGGCGCTGGGAGCCACCGAAACCGGGAATCACCCCGAGCAACACCTCGGGCTGACCGAACACGGCATTGTCGCTCGCCACCGCCCAATCGCAGGCCAGCGCCAGCTCGCAGCCGCCGCCCAGGCAGAATCCGTTGACCAGCGCCACCACCGGCACCGGGAGCGTTTCCAGACGCTTGATGGTGCGCAGGGCAGCGCCGGCGAACTCGCGAGCTTCCAGCGGCGTCTTGGCGCGCATCTCGGTGATGTCGGCGCCGGCAACGAAGGACTTCTCGCCGGCGCCGGTGATCAGCACCGCGCGCAGATCACGGCGCCCTTCGAGCTCGATCAGTACCGTTTCCAGCGCCGCAATGACGTCACTGTTCAGGGCATTCAGGGCCTTCGGCCGGTTGACGGTCAGGCGCACGACGCCGCCAGTGTCAGACATTTCGATCAACTGCTCGCTCATACAACAACCTCCGGGTCGAGTCGGGATGGGGATGGGTTTGTCACTGGGGACGCAAGGCACTCGCGACCCACAGCGAGACCCGATGTCCCTTGTTTCGTTGGCAAGCCGGCCTGCCGGGGTATGTCGGCCAACGTCCTCTACCAGCGTGGTCAGGCACCGTTCGCTGCAGGCAAGCCCCGAGGCGTCGTCCAACGACAGCGCGTCTGCCGTGGGAATGCTCGGCCCACCCTAGCGAACGCTTGGTAGGCCGGCAAGCCGTTCTTTCGGCGAACCCGGCCCGCCCTCTGGCTTCGCCAGCGTCACCCGTAGGCGTGGAAGCCGCGCCCCGACTTGCGTCCCAGATGGCCTGCGGCCACCATGCGCTTGAGCAGCGGACAAGGCCGGTACTTGGGATCGCCGAAACCATCGGCGAGTACCTCCATGATCGCCAGGCAAACGTCGAGGCCGATCAGGTCGGCAAGCGCCAGCGGGCCCATCGGGTGGGCGGCGCCCAGCTTCATCGAAGTGTCGATGTCCTCCACCGACGCCGCCCCTTCCTGCACCAGGAAGGCCGCCTCGTTGATCATCGGCACCAGCAGGCGGTTGACCGCGAAGCCGGGCGAATCGGCGATCGCGACCGCGGTCTTGCCCATTGCCTCGGCGAGCGCTTCGATGCGCGCCACCGTGGCCTCCGAGGTCTGCTCTGCGCGGATCACCTCGACCAGCTTGAGCACCGGCACCGGGTTGAAGAAGTGCATGCCCACGACCCTTTCGGGTCGCTCACACACCGCCGCCAGCTGCGTCAGCGACAGCGACGAGGTGTTGGACGCCAGAATGATGGTCGGCGACAGCCGGCTCAGGTCATGAAACAGCTTTTCCTTCAGCGCCGGCTGCTCGGGGGCCGCTTCGAGCACGATCTCGCAGTCCTTGAGCGACTCCAGCGACGTCGTGGTGTCGAGCCGCGACAATGCCGACGCTCGCGCCTCGGCCGCGAGCCGGCCCTTGTCCACGAGCCTGCTCAGGCCCTTGTCGATGGCGGCCTGGGCCCGAGTCAACTGGTCTGACGAGACGTCATACAGGGCCACGTCGAAGCCGCTCTGCGCGAGTACCTGGGCGATGCCCTGGCCCATGGTTCCCGCTCCCACTACACCGATCAGGCTGGCACTCATCGTTTGCGTTCCCTCTGCTGTTGGTGGCGTCGTGTCTCTTCTCTAAGTGAACGGGCTACTCGCCCGCGCGTGCCTGCTCGCGCAGCACGAACTTCTGGATCTTGCCGGTAGAGGTCTTGGGTAGATCGGTAAAAACGATGCGCTTGGGCACCTTGAACCGCGCCAGCTTCTCGCGACAGTGGGCGAGGATATCGGCTTCGCTGACCTCGCCGCTGGTGGCCTTCAGCTTGACGAAGGCGCACGGTGTCTCGCCCCACTTCTCGTCGGGTTGGGCCACCACCGCGGCTTCTTCCACTGCCGGGTGCGCGTAGAGCGCATCTTCCACCTCGATGGTCGAGATGTTCTCGCCGCCGGAAATGATGATGTCCTTGGAGCGATCCTTGATCTCGATATAGCCATCGGCATGCCACACGGCCAGGTCTCCGGTGTGGTACCACCCACCCGCCAGCGCTTCGCGGGTGGCCGCCTCGTTCTTCAGATAGCCCTTCATCATGTTGTTGCCGCGCATCAGGATCTCGCCGATGGACTCGCCATCCTTGGGCACCGGCGCAAGCGTCACCGGGTCGGCAACGCACAGCGCCTCGAGCATGTGCCCCCGGACCCCCTGGCGAGCCTTGATCCGGGCCCGCTCCTCGAGCGGCAGCTCGTCCCAGGACTCGCGCCAGGCACACACCGTGACCGGCCCGTAGACCTCGGTCAGCCCATAGACATGGGTCACCTCGATGCCGAGCGTCTCGACCCCGGCGATCACCGCCGCCGGCGGCGCCGCGCCGGCCGTGGTGGCCTTGACCGGATGATCGATGGCGCGGCGCTGACTCGCGTCGAGATTGACCAGGCCGTTGAGCACAATCGGGGCGCCGCTGAAATGCGTGACCTTCTCATCGGCGATCAGGTCCATGATCGCCTTGGGATCGACCTTGCGCAGGCACACGTTAACGCCGGCGTTGGCGGCGATGGTCCAGGGGAAGCACCAGCCGTTGCAGTGAAACATCGGCAGCGTCCAGAGGTAGACCGGATGGTGCGGCATCGCCCACTCGAGAATATTGCTGACCGCATTCAGGTAGGCACCGCGGTGGTGATAGACCACGCCCTTGGGCTTGCCGGTGGTGCCGGAGGTGTAGTTCAGCGATATCGCCGACCATTCATCGTCGGGCAGACGGTAGGCATACTCGGGATCACCCTCGGCGAGCAGCGCCTCATACTCGATCTCGCCGATGGCCTGTGCCTCACCGCGAAACTCGGCATCCGCCACGTCGATGATCAGCGGTGGCTTGGCGAGTCCCGACACGGCGTCGCGAACGACGTCGGCGAACTCCGGGTCGACCAGTATCGCCTGGGCCTCGGCGTGCTCCAGCATGTAAGCGATGGCGGCGGCATCGAGGCGAATGTTCAGGGTATTGAGCACGCAACCGGCCAGGGGAATACCGAAATGGGCTTCGAACATGGCCGGCACGTTAGGCAGCATCACCGCAACGGTGTCACCGTGCCCCAGGCCACGCCGCTCCAGCGCCGAGGCCAGGCGTCGGCAACGCTCCCAGGTGGTGGCCCAGTCGCGCCGAATCGCGCCGTGAACTACCGCCGGCAAGTCCGGATACACCGAGGCGGCGCGCTCGATGAAGGTCAGCGGCGACAGCGCCACGTGGTTGGCCGCGGTGCGGGGCATGCCCTGCTCGAAGACCGAAGTATCCATAAGATTCTCCTGTTGTAGTGGCGCGCACCAAGACGGCGGCGTTGCGTCTGGACACGCAAGACGTGGGCGCTGCCGGGTGCGTTATACGCGGATGCATGAGCGCGGCCTTTGACCACTGTGATCGTAGGCTTGTGCTTACAAGGTAGCCGGTGATGGCGCTCGGCAGGAGTCTTTGCAGGCTCCTGCCAAGCGCCGCCCCGGCGCAGGGTCACAGACGCGTGGCGTCGATATCCAAAAGCCCCTGAAAACCCGCCTCGAGAATGCGACGCTGGGCTCGGCCCTCGGGAAGCCACTGACGGATGGCGAAGTCGGCGGCAACCAGCTTGCGGCGATAGAAGTCATCGCTGCTCCCCGCCTCGATGGCGGCCTGGGCCTTGAGCGCCGCCAGCCCCATCTGCCAGGCACAGAGCACATGACCGGTGAGCGACAGCAGCGGCGTTGCATAGGCTTGAACCGCGTCGAGACCGCGCTCGCTATCGCGGCCTTCCTCGAGTACCTGGGCCACACAGGCACGCAGGTCCTGTGCCCCGGCGGCAAGCTCCGGCGCCAGACCCGACAGCTCGGCATGGGCGCCAAGTGCCGCAGCGGTGGCCTCGACATCGTCGATCAGGGCCGCAAGAGCAGCACCATCGTCACGTTGCAGCTTGCGCCCAGCCAGGTCCAGCGCCTGGATGCCGTTGGTTCCTTCGTAGATGGGCGCGATACGCGCGTCCCGCAGCATCTGGGCGGCCCCGGTCTCTTCGATGAATCCCATGCCGCCGTGAACCTGAACCCCGAGGGAGGCAATGTCCACGGCCTGGTCGGTGGAAAATGCCTTGACCACCGGAATCAGCACCTCGGCGCGCACCTGGGCCGCCTGCCGCATGGCGGCGTCTTCATGGTGGCGGGCGACGTCGAGTTCGGCGGCACAGTAGAGCGCCAGGGCCCGCAAGGCGTCGGTGCGCGAGCGCATGGAGACCAGCATGCGACGCACGTCGAGGTGCTCGCTGATGGTGCAGGGCTCGCCGCCACGATAGGCAGGAGTACGCCCCTGGGAGCGATCCGCGGCATAGGCCACCGCATGCTGACAGGCACGCTCGGCGACCCCGATGCCCTGGATCCCGACCTTGTGGCGAGCCTCGTTCATCATGGTGAACATGTGATTCAGGCCGCGCCCGGCATCGCCCACCAGGAAGCCGATGGCGCCGTCCTGTTCACCGAAGCTCAGGGTACAAGTGGGCGACCCGTGAATGCCCAGCTTGTGCTCGATGGAGGCACAGACCACGTCGTTGCGCTCACCGAGCGAACCATCGTCATTGACCAGGAACTTGGGCACCAGAAACAGCGAAATCCCCTTGTTGCCCTCCGGCGCATCCGGGGTGCGGGCCAGCACCAGGTGAAGAATGTTCTCGACCGCGTCATGCTCGCCCCAGGTGATGAAGATCTTCTGCCCGCTGAGGCGATAGAAATCGCCCTCATCCGGTGCGCAAGGCACCGCCCGGGTACGCACCCGGGACAGGTCAGAGCCCGCCTGGGGCTCGGTAAGATTCATGGTGCCCGTCCAACTGCCCTCGACGAGCTTGTCCAGATAGCGCGCCTTCAACTCGTCGCTGCCATGGTGCGCCAGGGCCTCGATGGCCCCTGCGGTAAGCATGGGACAGAGCCCGAGGGCCATGTTCGCGCCGTGTAGCATTTCCTGAACGGCGCTGGCCATCACCTCGGGCAAGCCCTGCCCGCCGAGCGCCTCAGACACGCCGATACCGTTCCAGCCCCCCTCGACATAGGCCTGATAAGCGCTGGCGAAGCCGTCGGGCAGAGTCACACCGCCATCGTGACGGCGCTCGCAGCCTTGGCGATCACCGGAGGCATTGAGCGGCCCCCAGACATCGCCGGCGAGCTTGGCCGCTTCGTCCAGCACGGCATCGACGAGCTCGGGGCTCGCCTCGGCGAAGGCAGGAAGTGACAACGACCGATGGTCGAGCAGGTCGGCCAGGACAAACTGGAGATCACGCACGGGGGCTGCATAGGGAAACATGGGGTCACCTCGTAAAAACAATACCGGCGATAGTAGTTTCCCTAGCCGAAGCGCTCCATTAGCCCAAGGTCGCACCCGACGAGAGAAGCCTGCCCCGGATTAGCCTGGCTTGCCTGTCGCGCTTGCCCGGGGCCGAAGCGCCCCGCAACGCAAGGCGCCTCCGAAGCATAGCTCGGAGGCGCCAGGACGGCCGAAGGCATGCCTCGGCGGGGCTAGCGCTGGCCCGGCGCCTCGTCGAGGGGCGGCGTCTGACTCGGCGCCGTTCGATCCGTGCCTTCACCGTGGGTCAGCGTGGCCGGTTCGGCGTCGCCGTCACTGTGGCCACCGTTGCGCGCCACCTCGTCATCTGTGGTGTCGGGGGCGTCATGCAGCGCATCGCTATAGCCATCGTGGAAACCTTCCTCGTCGTAATAGGCCACGTAATGATTCTCCTCCACCGGCGGCCCAACGATCGGTTCGGCGACATCCACATCCGGCACCGCATCGGACAGGTCCTCCATGTACTCATGGCTCCTGGCGCCCTGTACCCACTGCTCGGTGACGGCGAGCTCGGCACCCACCGACGATAGCGGCGTGGACGGCGAGAACGGCACCACCGGCACCGGTGCCGGGCGCACCATGCGGCGCCAGCCGAAGAACAGCACGAGGACGGCGCCAAAGGTGCCGAAGGCACCGAACAAGGCACCATCCCCAAGGGCCGCCATGATCGGACTGACGGCCGGCGGGCTGATGGTCGACCCCAAGGCGTTGATCAACAACAGCCCCTGGCTCATCGGCACCAAGGCCCCGGCCGGCGCACGGTCGGCGGCATGGCTGACCGCCACCGGGTACACCGAGAAGACCCCGCCGCCGAGCAGGAACAGCAGGCCCGCCAGGCCCCAGGGCGGCAACGGCACCATCAGCACCACCACCGACACCAGGGCACAGAAGATTCCGATCAGGATCAGCACCAGCTGGCGATCGTGGCGGTCGGACCAGCGCCCGACCGGATACTGCAGCAACATGGCGCCGAGAATCATGATCGCCATCAACTGGCCGACCGCCGCCACACCGAACCCGCTGCGCTGCAGGTACAGCGGCATCAAGGTGTACACCGCAGCCACCAGCAAGCCGGAGCCGAAGCTGCCCATGACACCGGTCGGCGTCAGGGTGATCAAGCGCAACGGCGAGAGCGGCTCGGCCTTGTCCAGCAGCGGCGTGACACGAGGGATCATCGCCATCGGCAGCACCGACAGCGAGGCCATGATGCCCACCACCATGAAGGGAGCGGTGTCGCCCATGGCCTGGGTAACGCTGAGCAACAGCTGCCCGATCACCCCGGAGGCATAGATGGCGATCATGTAGAGCGCCAGCAGGCGGCCACGGACGTGCGAATCCCCGGAGGTCAGCAGCCAGCTCTCGATGACCAGGAAGACCCCCACCGTGGCCCAGCCGCCGATCAAGCGCAGGACAAACCAGGCCGTGGGATCGAAAAACAGGCCCTGCAGCAGTACCGTGACGGCGACCAGCGAGGCGAAAGTGCCGTAGGCCCGGATATGGCCAATGGCCAGCAGCAGGCGGTCGTTGAACATCGAGCCGAGCGCCAGGCCGATAAAATAGGCCGAGGACACCACACCGACCACCACCTGGGATTCGCCGGCGGCGTCCAGGCTCAACGAGATCAACGTGGCCATGTAGCCGTTGCCGATACCGAGGATGAACAACCCCAGCAGGGGAGCGATGGCCATGGCCAGGAGTTGCGGGGACATCGAGGGCCTCACAGGAGTACGGGAACGACGCGATACGACGAACGACAATGAGAGACAGCGCCCGATAACTAAACGCTATCGGGCGACGCGAGAGGCGGATTTGGCGGCGAATATACGCCCGCCAGTGTGGCTGTCAATCGCTTTCTTCCCCCCTTGGCGCAGGGGGACATGTCGGTCTTCCAGCGGGACGCTGGAAGACCGGCGCCAACGCCTGACGACCCGAACCCGAATCCCCAAGCTCGGCCCCACCGTCAGGTGCCAGCCAGCCCCTGATCCCGTCGCCCGGCGACTCGACGCAAGGCCCACGGCGACGGTTATCGACGCTTGGTGGGACGCCCCAAGATCACCACATCGGGGCCGGGGAAGTCGAGGGACAGGCCGTGCATCTCGGCGATCCAGCTAAAGCTGGCGTCACTGAAGAACACCACGTGGGTCGGATCGCGGATATAGTGCCAGCGCGGGAAGTCCGGTGGCGTGCGCTTGGTCATCAGGCCGAGCCAGCCGCCGGGCTTGAGACAACCAAGCCACTGCGCGAGGGTCTCTCCCGGGGTGAACAGGTGCTCGGCCACCTCGGTGGCAGTAACGAAGTCATATTGACGCCGCAATGCCGCCGGATTGGGGTGGAAGAACGGATCGTGGATAGCGGTGGGAAACCCCGCTTCGGCGAACATCAGCGACAAGGTGGGCCCCGGCCCGGCACCGATATCAAGCCCTTGGGATCCTGGCGCCAGGCGTGCGCACAAGGGCATGAAAAGCCGCCCCAGGAAGGCCCGGTACCCGGGGTCCCCCGGGCGATTGTCGTGCTGGTCGTAGACGGCTTTCTCGGCGTCGGGGGCGAGCCGTTGGTGAGGCGGCACGGCGATCAGATCGCAGCGCCGACAACGGTAATAATCGCGGCGCCCATCATGGTAAAAGTGGGCGCTATCCTCGGCGGCGCATAGCGGACAGGTCGGCATCGTCGTATTCTCTGGGGGAGATAACCCATAGCAGGAGAGTTGCATGCTGTCAGGTCTGGATCATCTGGTCATCACCGTGACCGACATTTCCCGCGCCGTGGACTTCTATTCCCGGGTCCTGGGCCTCGACGTTCGTTATCGCGACGGCGAGCGGGTCGACCTGATGCTCGGCGACACCGCCCTGCGCCTTCACTGGACGGCCACCGACATTCAACCCCGTGCCGCGACCCCGACCCCGGGCAGCCTCGATATCTGCCTGCGCAGCCAACTGCCGCTTGATGAGGTGCAGCGTCACCTCACGGCCCTCTCGGTGGACATCGAACTCGGCCCGGTGCCTCGCCAGGGCGCCAGCGGCCAGATCGAGTCGCTGTATCTGCGTGACCCCGACGGCAACCTGATCGAGATCAGCCGGCCGCTGAAGCCGGCCTGAAGCCGGCGAACCCGCGCACCACCCTGGCGCTGTGACCCTGGCTCTTGGGCCATCGCAAGGCGCATCGGGCATAACATGCCGGCGCTCGCTGCGCCTGGAAATGGAGGGCTGGCAAGGTATGATGGGCGCAATTTGTGCCGTGCCTTCCATGCGCGGCCAGCCCTTCACGAGCCACAGGGAAGTCCCATGAGCGCTACTGATCCTATCCACGTCGAGCCACGGGTCGAACGCGAGCCCTCTCCCGACCCCCGCGGGCCCGATACCACCATGGCTCTGGTCGCCTATGCGCTTCTGCTGGCCAACCTGGTTACCGGCTTCACCGCCGTCGTCGGTGTCGTCATCGCCTATGTCCAACGGGGCAAGGGCCCTGGCTGGCTCGACGACCACTTCCGCTACCAGATCCGGACCTTCTGGATCGGCCTGCTCTACGCCGTTGTCGCGTCTGTATTGAGCCTGATCGTGATCGGACTGCCGCTGTTGCTGGCCCTGGCCGTATGGCTGATCATTCGCGCCGTGAAGGGGTTCAAGGCCCTGCAGGAACGACGCTCACCCGACAACCTCGACGGCTGGCTGATCTAGGCATGACGACGTCCCTCGTGCAACGCACCCAGGCCGGCGCCGTGGCGCTGCTGTGGCGAACACTCGCCGGCGCATCCCCCAAGACCCTGTGGCGGCTGACCCGCCTGGTGAGCGCCGCCACCCACCCCTTTCTCAAGCGCGAGCGCGCCGTGACTCGCCTCAATCTCGAGGTCGTCTACCCCGAACTCGATGACGCCGAGCGCCAACGCCTCGGGCGCGATAGCCTCAGACACTCCACCGCCACCATGCTTGAGCTCGGCTTCGCCTGGCAGGGCCCGGCTGACCGGGTCGAGGCCAGCATCGTCGACGTTCAGGGCCGTGACCTGCTGGACGATGCCAGAGCCGACGGCCGCGGCGTCATCGTCCTGGCTCCCCACTTCGGCAACTGGGAGGTGCTCAACTTCTGGCTATCGAGCCACTTTCCCTTCACCGCCATGTACGAGCCCCCCAAGCTCGCGCCGCTCGACCCCATCATTCGCGGTGGCCGCGAGCGCTGCGGTGCGAGCCTGGTGCCGACCAATCCGCGGGGCGTCGCCGCCCTGCTCAAGGCCCTCAAGCGTGGCCAGGCCGTCGGCATCCTGCCCGACCAGGAGCCGAGCTGGGGCAGCGGCGTGTTCGCCCCCTTCTTCGACCGCCCGGCCTACACCGCGACCCTGCTGCCCAAGCTGGTCGCCCGCACCGAGGCACGCGTCGTGACCGGGGTGGCTCGACGCCTGCCGGGGCGCGGCTATACGCTGCATTTTCTCGCCGCCGACGAGCGCGTCTATTGCCCCGATGAGGCCACCTCCGCGGCCGGCGTCAATGCCTGCGTCGAGGCGGCCATCGAACTCGAGCCTGCCCAGTACCAGTGGGAGTACAAGCGCTACACCAAGACCCCCGAGGAAGAGCGCGGTGATCCGGCCTTTCGCAACATGAAACTCTACCGTTCGAGTAACATGAAGTGAGCCAGCCCCGCTCGCCTGCGCCCGATAGCCGCGTGCCCCAGGTGCTCTACGCACTCTATCTGCTGGGCCTGGTCACGGGGTTTCTCAGCGTGCTGATCGCGGTGATCGTGGCCTATGTCTATCGCGGCGATGCAGCCCCCTGGCTGGCCGCCCACTACCGTTATCTGATTCGCACCTTCTGGATAGGTCTGCTCTACGCGATGGCTGCCGCTGCGCTGACGGTGGTGGTCATTGGTCTGGCGCTGCCGCCGCTGCTGCTCTCGGCCTGGGTGGTGATACGCTGCGTGGTCGGCTGGCGGGCGCTGCGCCTTGGGCTGGCGCCTGCTCGACCACAAAGCTGGCTGTGGTAACCCTCGCCCTGGCGACGAACCGATCGCCGCCCCCGGTTCGCTGAATCCCGCGTCGCTAAACGATAGATCGCCGCCCCCCAGAACGCGCCGACGCCTGCCCCGTGCCGCCCTCGCCCAGCGCCGCCGCGCGGGGGGGCCTTCCACCCTAGCGGGAAACCGGCAACCGCGCGTCATCGCGGTCCTTTCCCTGCCCGCGATCGGTGCATCAATCTCGTGTCCCCTCCGGCGACTCGGGACACGCGGGCCTCGCCATCGTGAAGCTGTCCTGACGCGGCGTTCTGTCGCCCGACCACCGCCCTGAACGTCTCCATATGGCGACACGGAACTCTCGACGCCCCGCGGCCTCGAAGCCACCATCACCACAGCACGATGCTCGTTATTGCATATTTCAATACAGCGAATAGGCTAATACGAGTCGAGACAACGGCGGTACGTCCCTTGTGTGACAGCGCCGATGTTTCCACGGGCGATATCGCCGAGCCCCGTGAGCCGGCAGCCCTCGACCCGACAATCCCACTCAGGCCGTTCGATCCCGCGCAAGGATTCGCGCCGGACGGCAAGCAAGGAGAGCCCATG
The DNA here is from genome assembly GCF_052645355.1 of Halomonas sp. V046. Lineage (NCBI taxonomy): Bacteria > Pseudomonadati > Pseudomonadota > Gammaproteobacteria > Oceanospirillales > Halomonadaceae > Halomonas > Halomonas sp. V046. The sequence continues at coordinate 251,461 of NZ_JBQXYF010000007.1, read as the reverse complement.
ACATCGCTACGCCCCTTGGCGTTTGCCATCGCCTGTGGCCTCAGCGCCCCGGCGCTGGCCATTACCCCTGATGCCCTGTTCGATCAGGTGGCGGACGAGGCCCGGTCGCTGGCAGGCGAAGCCTACACTGCCGATGAGGCCGATATGCCGGAGCAGCTAGCCCAGATGGACTATGACCGCTACCGTCAGATCCGTTACCTCGACGACCAGGCGCTGTGGCGCGATAGCGGTCCGTTCCAGGTCGAGCTCTTTCACCCCGGCTTTCTCTACCAGCAACCGGTGGCCATCAATCTGGTCGAGAACGGCGACGTCAGCCACCTGCCCTTCGAACCGCAGCGGTTTCGCTACGACGACGATGCGGCCCCCCTCGCAGAGCTGGACCTCGGTGACCTGGGGTATGCCGGGTTTCGCCTGCACTATCCGATCAATCGCGGCGACTACCGCGATGAATTCGCGGTCTTTCTCGGCGCCTCCTACTTCCGGTTGGTCGGGCGCAACCAGGGCTATGGCCTCTCGGCCCGGGGCCTGGCCATCGATACCGCGGCGCCCCAGGGCGAGGAATTCCCCGCCTTTCGGGAATTCTGGCTGATCCGCCCCGAGGAACATGCCGACACCGTCACCGTGCTGGCGCTGCTCGATAGCCCGTCGCTGGCCGGCGCCTATCGCTTCGAGATCACCCCGGGCCAGCGCACCGAAGTCGTTACCGAGGCTCGCCTGTTCGCCCGCAGCGATGTCGAGAAGCTCGGTATCGCCCCGTTGACCAGCATGTTCCTGCACGGGGAGATGGAGTCCCGCCAGGAGGATGACTATCGTCCGCGCGTCCATGACTCCAGCGGCCTGTTGATGGCCACCAACGCAGGCGAGTGGACCTGGCGTCCGCTGTCGAACCCGACACGCCTGCACCTGTCGAGCCTGCAGGACACCTCGCCGCAAGGCTTCGGCCTGGTCCAGCGCCCGCAGGACTTCGAGGGCTATCTGGACATGGAGGCACGCTACGAACGCCGCCCGAGCCAATGGGTCGAACCGCTCGAAGAGTGGGGCGAAGGCCGTGTCGAGCTGGTCGAGATCCCCACCGACAGCGAGGCCAACGACAATATCACCGCCTATTGGGTGCCCGAGTCGCCACTCATGGCCGGTGAGTCACGCACGTTTCGCTATCGTACCTACACCTTCGGCGCCAGTCCGGTCCAGGAGCCCCTGGCGCGCGTCGTGCGCTCTCGCCAGGGCTGGGGGGGCGTGCCCGGCCAGGCCGATGCGCCGGACGAGCACCTACGCCATTTTATCGTCGATTTTCGCGGTGGTGACCTCGAGGGACTCGATCCCAGCCAGCCGGTGGACATGACCCTGACCACCACCAGCGGTGAATTGAGCCAACCCCAGGTCAAGGCACTGCCGGATGGCGAGACCTGGCGCGCCAGCTTCCGCCTGATGCCCGAAGGCAACACGCCGGCCGACATGCGCCTGACGCTGTCGTTGCGCGACCGCACCCTGACCGAAACCTGGAACGCCATCTGGACTGCCGATGAAAGCTGATAGCCACACCCGAGCCAATCGTCACGCCCAGGACGTGCCCTGCCCGCGCCTGCGCCGCATGGCGGTGGGCCTCGCCATCGCCGCCACCAGCGCCCTCGGCGTGTGGACCATGTTCCGTATCCTCCACGTGGAAGGCATCACGCCGCTGGAACTGGCGATACTCGTGCTGTTCGCGATCACCTTCAGCTGGATCGTGATGGCCTTCTGGAGCGCCGTGATCGGCTTCGTGCTGAACCTGACCGGTCGTGACCCGCTGAGCCTCAAACGCCGACCGAAGGGACCCCAGCGAGCCCCGGACGCGACTTCCCGCACCGCCCTGGTGATGCCGATCCACAACGAAGATGTGGCTCGGGTCGCCGCGGGGCTCGAGATCACCTGCCGCGACCTGCCCGCCGAGACCCCGGGCATGACCATCGAAGCCTTCGTGCTCAGCGACAGCACCGACGACGCCATCGTCGCCGAGGAGCGGGCGGCCATCGCCGTGGTCCAACAGCGGCTGTCCGGCCATTGCCGGATCCACTATCGCCATCGCGACAGCAATGTCGGGCGCAAGGCCGGCAATCTGGGCGACTTCTGCACCCGCTGGGGCCGCCACTACGATTACATGCTGGTGCTCGATGCCGACAGCCTGATGAGTGGCGACACCGTGATCGCGCTGATCGACGAGATGATGGCGAACCCGCGCCTCGGCCTGCTGCAGACCGTACCGATCCCGGTGCGCCAGGACAGCCTGTTCGGACGCGCCAACCAGTTCGCCGCCGCGCTCTACTCGCCGATGCTCGCCACCGGCCTGAGTTTCTGGCACGCCACCGCGGCCAACTATTTCGGCCACAACGCGATCATTCGCGTCGCCGCTTTCACCCAGCACTGTGGGCTACCGGAGCTCCCCGGCAAGCCCCCGCTGGGGGGCGATATCCTGAGCCATGACTTCGTCGAGGCGGCATTGATCCGGCGCGGCGGCTGGCAGGTGCGCCTGCGCACCGATCTCGGCGGCAGTTTCGAGGAGATGCCGAGCCATATTCTCGACTATGCCAAGCGTGACCGGCGTTGGGTCCAGGGCAACCTGCAGCATCTGCGCCTGCTGCATGGCCATCGTCTGCACTTCTTGAGCCGCCTGCACTTCTTCTGCGGTGCCCTGGCTTATCTGTCGTCGCTGGTGTGGCTCGGCATTCTGGCAATCAGCACCCTCGACGCCCTGGTCCGGGCGCTGAGTCCGCCCAACTTCTACACCTCGAGCTCCCAGCTGTTCCCGAACTGGCCGATCGCCCCGCCGAACCTGATCATGCCGCTGCTCGGTGGAACCCTGGCGATGCTGCTGATGCCCAAGGTGCTGGGGCTGATCCTCGGCCTGATTCGCCAGCCGCAAGCCTTTGGCGGGCGTGCCAAGTTGATCATGAGCATGTTGCTCGAGACGCTCTTTGCGATGCTGATAGCACCACTGATGATGGTCTTTCACAGCCGCTTCGTGCTCGAGGTGCTGAGCGGACGCACGGTATCCTGGGATACTCAGGCGCGCGAGGGGCGCGCCCTGCCCTGGCGCGATACCTGGCGCTTCACCTGGGTCTGGGCGTTGCTGGGCGCCGCCTGGGCCATCGCCACCTGGACCTGGACACCGATGTTCTTCCTGTGGCTGACCCCGGTCTGGCTCGGCCTGGTGCTCGCCGCCCCCCTGGTGCGCTGGAGCAGCAGCCTGACCATCGGCCGCGGCCTGCGTCGCTCGGGCCTGTTGCTGGTACCGAGCGAGACGCAGACGCCCGCCGTGGTCGGCGACCTCAGGATCGACCCCGTCCCCGCTTCCGGCGAGGCCCCGCAGCCCCCCCCCGAGGAGATTCCCTGCGACATGCCGGTACAGTCCTTTCGCAGCCGTGGCCCGCACATGGCCAACCATCCAACTCAGCCACTGAGCTGAGCGGTCGCCCCGGCGCTGGGAGCGAGCCATGACGCCTGGCCCGAGGGGGCCAGGCGTCGTCGTGCCGGCCCTCGCCCCGGCGTCAACGCCCCAGGTATCAAGGGGCTCATTCCCTACCGTACTGATCCTCATAACGCTCGATATCATCCTCGCCCAGATAATCCCCGGTCTGCACCTCGATCAGCTCGAGCGGGTCGCTGCCGGGGTTCTCCAGCCGATGCCAGGCGCCGAGGGGCACATAGAGCGATTGGTTCGCCGTCAGCTCGTTGACGGCCCCCTCCAAGGTCACCCTGGCCCGTCCTCGCACCACGACCCAATGCTCGGCCCGGTGACGATGACGCTGCAGCGACAGCCGCCCCCCCGGCGCCACGCTCAGGTGCTTGACCCGAAACCCCGGCCCCGCATCCACCGTCAGATAGTGTCCCCAGGGACGTCCGACGCGGGGATGGTCATCGACTTCCCTACGCCCCGCCGCCTCGAGTCGGGCCACCAACTGACCCAGCCGCTGGCCCTGGTCCTGGCGCGCCACCAGCACCGCGTCACGGGTCTCGACCACGACCAGGTCGGTAACCCCCGTCACCGCCACCAGGCGGTGGCTGGCGTGCACCAGGGTACGGTCGCTTGCCTCGATGATCGCATCGCCGACCACGGCGTTACCGCAGGCATCTCGGGGCAGCGATTGCCACAGCGCCGGAAAGCTGCCGAGGTCGTTCCAGCCAGCCGCCAGGGGCAGCGTGGCCACGCGCTCACTGCGCTCCATCACGGCCCGATCGATGGAGGCCGACGCGCAACGCCGATAGGCATCGACGTCCAAACGGAGAAAATCCAGGTCCTGCCGGGCCCCGGCCAACGCGTCACGGCACGCCTCCAGGGTGTCCGCGGCGTGGCACTGCATGGCCGCGAGCCAGTCGTCGGGACGCAGCACAAACATGCCGCTGTTCCACAGGTGGCGGCCACCGGCGACGAAGGCTTCGGCCCGCTGCAGCGGTGGCTTTTCGGTGAATCGCCGGACCCGGTGCCCGCCATGCCCCAGCGCCTCGGCGAGTTCGACGTAGCCGTAGCCGGTCTCGGCGTAGCGGGGCTCGACCCCGAAGGTGGTCAGCCACCCCTCACCGGCCAGGGCCTCCCCGGCGATGACCGCCCGCCGAAAGCCGGCGGGGTCGTCGATGACATGGTCAGACGGCAGCACCAGCAGGGTGATGTCCCGTGGCGACGCTCCGTCGACGCCCCCCTGGCTCGCCAACAGGGCGGCAATCGTCGCCGCCGGGGCGGTATTGCGACCGTCGGGCTCGAGGATCAGGGTCGCGTTGTCACAGCCACTGCGACGCAACTGCTCGGCGGCAACGAAGCGGTGCGCATCGCTGACGATGACCAATGGCGCGCCTAGCGCCAGGCTAGGCGAGTGCCCCGCCAGTCGCGCCAGGGTGTCCTCGAACAGGCTCGCCTTCCCGGCCAGTGGCAGGAACTGCTTGGGCAAGGCACGGCGGGACAGCGGCCAAAGGCGCGTACCACTTCCCCCTGCCAGTATCACCGGAATCAGCATGGCGTCTCCTTGGTGGGTCAAACTCGCTGGCACACGTCATGGCCCGGGCCGTGGCCATGATTCCGACCCCGTCCCCGGCCCTGACGTTGCCCCCGTCACAGACTCGCCGAAATAGCGGTGCAAGCTGCCACGCCAGCTCGACAAGCCGCGCATGGCCGGCTCCTCACCGGGGACCAGTCCTGGCGTCATCCCGCCGCCGAGAAAGGGCGCGACGAGGTCAGGGTCGGCGCTGATGACGTGCACCGGTACATCGGGGCTGGCCCCCGCGCCCGTGACCACCGGAGCGGCCGGATGATCGCCCATGATCATGACGAGCGCATCGGGTCCGAGGCTGCGCGCCGCCCACTCCAGGGTCACGGTCAGCGAATAGGCCACAGCCTCGGCGTAGTGCTCACGCACTCGCCCCATGTCCGACCATAGCTGGCGTGGTGTCGGGCCGGCGTCCTGCCACTCGCGAAACACGCGACCATCGCCCAGCGTGTTCCAGTCCAGCACCGGCACGACCGGGGTCCAGGGGGCGTGACTGCTGATCAGGGCGAGCTGCGCGAACATCGCAGCACCGTCGGCATCGCGCCAGCGGCGCTGGAAGTGATCCAGGGTGTACTGATCCGGCATGGTGACCCAATTGAGCGCCGGTCCCGCGTAGCCCAACTGGCGAGAGTCGAGCAGGTGATCGAAGCGATAGGCTTGCCCCTCGGGCCAGACCCGCGTGATGGCGGGCATCAGCGCGAGCGTCCTGTGCCCGCTGGCGGCGAAATCCTGCACCAGCGTGCCCCGACGACTAGCGAGCATCAGGCGATACCACAGTGGATTGTCGATGGTGATCCCGCTGAGCACGCTGGCATGGGCCAGCCATGACTGACCGCCACGAATGGGCGAGCGCAGCCGACCACTGGCCACCGACAAGCCGGCATCGGCAAGGACCCTTTGCCCGCGCCGCAGCGCCTCACCGACCGGCTCGCGAGCTTGCCCGCGCCGCAGCGCCTCGCCGACCGGCTCGCGAGCTTGCCCGCGCCGCAGCGCCTCGCCGTCCTCCTCGCGAAAGGGCTCGGGTTGCACCAGCGACATGCCATACGACTCGATGAAGATCAGGATCACATCGCGCCCCGCCAGGCCCGGCAAGGGGGCTACGGGCCGGCCCTGACGAGCCAGGACGTCGTCAAACCCATGCCGAGCGCCAAGGGTCTGCAGCAAACGCCGGCCCTGCTCGACAAGGGTCGTGCCCAGAGGCACGTCCTGGCGTGTGAAGTGCGCGCCGTAGGCCAGGGTCAGGCTGACCATCAGGGCTCCGAGACCACCGAACAGCGCCAGTCGACCGCCTAGCGACCAGGCCATCGCCGCGCGCGAGGCGCGAGCCAGCAGCGCGGATAGCGCGGCCACCCCCGCCACCAGCGCCAGCCCCATCAAGGCGACAACGACAAGCGCGGTGACGCTCCCCAGGTTGGTCGCCAGCAGCCCGTAAAGCGGCCCCAGCAGCGCCGCGTCGAGCCACAGGTTCATCTCGCGGCCCAACACCGCCCACGTCACCGCCTCGACCAGTCGCAGCACCGCCGCCAGCACCACCACGGCCGCCACCAGCCAACACCAGCGGCCGGACACCGGCACCAGGGTCACCCAGGCGGCGATCACCAACATGCCCCAGGGCGGTTGCCACAGCGCCTCGAATCCTGGCGCCAGCGGCCCGGCCCCCAGCGACAGGGTGGCACAGGACACCAACTCCGTGGAACGCGCCACGCCCCACAGAACGCCCAGCAGCACCAGCAGCCAAGCGACAGGCCTGACCCTCAGGCGTGGCCCCCGGGAACTCATCGCCACGGCGCCGCCCGGCCGCTGACGCCGCGAGGAGCGCCGTGCTCGGTCGCCACCCACGGCCAGCGAGGCGTCGGACGACGCGCCAGGCACTGCGCCCCCGCACACGAGCGCCCCGGCTCATTTCGGCTCGTCAAGGCCCCCCGGGGCTGTGTAGAGTCGAGTCTCCCCCGTCGTGTCACCGAGGAGCCCGCGAGCCTATGGCCATCCATTACTGGCAGCATCTCAGCGGCCCGGATCTTGCCCGGGCGGTGCGCGAAGACAGCGTCGCCGTGATGGTGCTCGGCGCCATCGAACAGCACGGCGAACACTTGCCGCTGTCAACCGATCTGGACATCGGCGAGGGCCTGCTCACGGCGGCCCTCGGCCGCCTCGCCGACCACCAGTCGGTGCTGGTGCTGCCGGCGATGAGCATCGGGGCCAGCGACGAGCATCGCGACTTCGCCGGTACCCTGAGCCTGCCGGCCACCACCGCCCAGGCCCTGATCGAGGCCGTCGGCGACAGCCTCGCGCGCAGTGGCGTGCGGCGTCTGATGCTGATCAATAGCCATGGCGGCAACCAGGCCATCCTGCACCTGGCGGCGCTTGCGCTGCGCCGACGACACGGCATGCTGGTGGTCAAGGCGCCGTACATGCGCCTGGCGCTGCCCGACGACGCGCTGCCCCGGGAGGAGTGTCGCCACGGCTTGCATGGCGGCGCCCTGGAGACCGCCATGATGCTGCACCTCGCGCCGCAGCGGGTAAACACCCAAGCCCTCGCCCATCCGCGTTCCAGGGGCGAGAGCATGGCTGAGGTCGGCATGCGCCTCGGTCCCGAAGGAGAGGCATCGTTTGCCTGGCTGGCCCAGGACCTTCACCCAGCCGGCGTGGTCGGCAATGCCCGCCTCGCCTCGGCGGCCATGGGCAAGCGCCTGGTCGACCACTTCGGCGAGCGCCTGGCCGAGATCCTGGAGGATAGCGCCCGACTCGCGATCGACGACTTTCATCCCGAACCGTCCTGATCCAGCGTCTGAGACAGCCAGTGCCCCGCGCGGCTCGCCTTGGCGGCCAGGTAACGCCGATTGTGCTCCGTCACCCGTCCGTAGAGGGCGTGGCGCTCGGTCACCTCGATGCCCCCGGCGCTCAAGGCGGCGATCTTGTGCGGATTGTTGGTCAACATCTGCACCCGCTCGATCGCGAGGGCCCGCAGCATGTCTACCGCCACCCGGTAGTCCCGCTCGTCGGAACCGAAGCCCAGCCGCTGATCGGCTTCCACGGTATCGAGTCCGGTGTCCTGCAGCCCATAGGCACGCAGCTTGTTGGCCAGGCCGATGCCGCGTCCTTCCTGGGCCAGGTACAACAGCACGCCACCGCCGAGAGCGAGGATGTCGGCCACCGCATGGCGCAGCTGCTCTCCACAGTCGCAGCGTAGACTGGCGAACAGGTCCCCCGTCAGGCACGCCGAGTGCAGCCGTAGCGGCACCGCACTCGACCAGCTGTCGCGCCGTCCGATGACGATGGCGACGTGCTCGCGCAGCCCATCGCTCTCGCGAAACAGGATAAACCGCGTGGCTTCGGCGTCGGCCAGTGGCACCTCGGCCTCACTGACCCGCACCAGTCCCCCCTGGGCCTCGGCGAGGACCTCCCGGGCCTCGTCGCAGGCGATGGCCAGCAGGGTCCCCTCGGCCACCAGGGCCTCTACCTCCTCGCGGTGTTCGTCGGCCACGGGGGCGACCAGGGCCGCGGGTAGCAGCAGTGCCCGACGCATCAGATCCAGGGCAATGCACTCCGTGGCGCTGGCGAGTTGCGGCTCGCGATCGAGCAGCGCCTCGCCATGGCTCAGCGCCGCAAGACGCGCCGGGACCAGATCGTTGGCCTCCAGCACCAGAATCGCGGCACTGGCTTCGATCTTGCAGCCTTGGGCGGCGAGGCGATGGCGGCTGACCACCAGCCTCGGCGCGCCTTCGCAGCGCTTGACGAGACTCCCGAGACGACCGTCATCACGACCTTCCACCGGCTGCACCAGCCGATCGCCATGCCCCTGTTGCGCGCCGCTGGCGCCGCGCAGCAAGACCGGCACGCCGCGACGCAGATCGAAGATTGCGCGTTCCACCTGGTACATGTCCGCCTCCTTATCCGCTAGATTTGTCCTTCGGGGACGGCCCCCTCATCATGGGCCTGTGCCCCTCGCTGGAGTCATCATGGACGCGTCCCCCAACGCCGCCGACAGCGCCGATATCGCCTGGCGGGCCCTGACCGTCGCCCGAGACCACGACTGGTCCCTCGGGCCGGTGGTGGTGTCCGAAGCCAGCCAGCGGCTGACACTCGAAGTCGACGGCCGCTGGCATGCGACAGCCCCCTTGGGCGACGACCAGGCGACGTGTCTCGATGCCCTGCTGCCGCTGGTCGGCCCGGCCCCGAGCCTGGTGGTGGCCCAGCTCGGCCAGAGCCTCGACGGCCGCATCGCCACCGAGACGGGACACTCGCACTACATCAACGGCCTGGCATCGCGGGTGCATCTGCACCGGCTGCGCGCCCTGGTCGACGCGGTGGTGGTCGGCGCCGGCACCGTTGCTGCCGACGATCCCGCCCTGACGGTGCGTCACGTCAGTGGCCGCTCTCCCTTGCGTGTGGTGATCGATCCTCGGGGACGCCTCGACGCCGGCTGCCGAATACTGCGAGATGCCTGTGCTCCGACCCTGCAGTTGATCGGCGATCAGGCCAGTATCGCCACCCCCGCCAGGGGCCATCTGCGTCGCGAGCGACTGCCCCTCGAGGCGGGCGGCATGGCCCCCCGGGCGATCCTCGAGCGCCTGGCCCAACTCGGCTGTCGACGCGTGCTGATCGAAGGCGGGAGCGACACCGTTTCGCGCTTTCTCGACGCCGGCGCCCTCCACCGCCTGCACCTGCTGGTGGCGCCACTGCTGATCGGCTCCGGCCGTCCCGGGCTCTGCCTGGCCCCGATTGCTCGCCTCGATGAGGCCCGGCGCCCGCGGTCTCGCCGCTACACCCTCGGCGACGAGACGCTGTTCGATCTCGATCTGCGCCCGCCGACCTGACACCGCGGCGCCGCCATCCGGAGCCCGCTCAGACGAGCGACGACGGCCCGCCTCGAGGCGCGAATGAAACGCCAGCACCAAGGCCCCCGGCAGGCTCGCCCCTAGCGTCAGCACCCCATAGGTGATGGCGACGGCGACGCCTTCGTTGGGGTCGAGGCCCGCCAGCGACCAGGTCAGCGCCGCGGCGCCCTCGCGCCACCCCCACCCGGCCAGCGACAGCGGGATCACCATGGCCAGCAGCAAAGGCGGCGTCAGCGCCACCAGGGTCGCCAGCGGCAGGCTCACATCGATGGCTCGGGCGCCACACACCAGCACGGCGGCGTAGCTCGCCAATACCGCCAAGGACGTCAGCCCCTGGACGATCAGCGCCCTCGGCGCCAACAGCGCTCGATGGGTATCGGCCCAGAGACCGCGCAGCGCCGTCGCCTGCCCGTCGCCCTTGTCCTCGCCATCGTCCTCGCTCTCGCGCTGCCGTTGGCATTGCCGCCGCACCAGGGTGATCGCCAGCAGTCCCAGTACGCCCGCGACTAGACACCCACCAAGCACATTGCCGTCGCGCCAATCGATGCTCCGCGCAGCCGCCAGGGCGCTATCCCGAATCGGCGCCCAGACCGGTGCCATCAGCAGGATCCCGAGGGCCGCAAGCGCTAGCGCGAGCTGGCCCGTCCCACGCTCGATGACGACGGCCCGCAAGGCCTTCTGGCGGCGGGCATCGCGCCAGTCCTCGCCGGCTTGCCGGGCGTGGCGCCAGGCGCGCACAAGGTCACCACCGACACCGCCCGGCAGGCACTGATTGAGAAAGGTCGCCAGATAGTACTCGGCCCAGGCCCGCCGGAAGGCCATGGCCAGGCCCAGCCGCTGCAAGGTAAAGCGCCAGCGCCACGCCGATAGCGCGACCTGGGGAATACCGATCGCCAGTCCCAGCAGCATCCAGCCGGGCGACAGCGCCTGGCCGTGACGCAGCAGCGACTGTGGGTCCAGCCAGGCTAGCAGCCCGACCAGCAGAGCGAGACTGACGCCCCAGCGCAGCCCGACGCCGAGGTAACCGCGAGCGCGAGCGACGGCCATCAGCGCTCACTCGCCGCGCCACCAGGCGGCGGCTCGGCCGTGGGCAGTGAGGGCGCGGGCAGTGAGGGCGCGAGAAAAGGGCCCGCGTCAGCATCCGACCTCGATCGCCGCGACTCGCGTCCTGGCGCCATCCCCTGCGCCGGCCACGCCTCGGGCAACGCCAGCACGTCATCGTGACCGACAAAAATGCTCACCTCACCGCGGCGCCACTGATCCCGCCGACTGCGCCACCAGCGAGCGATCCCGTCGGTCTGGCGACCCTCGCGCTGCCCCTCCTGGGTGCCACGACGGCCACGCTGCGCCACCCCCAACTGGTCCAGCGCGGCGTCCCGCCACCCGTCGATCAAGCGCTCGCCCAGCCGAGCGTCGTGGCTGGGGTCAAGGAGCCACGGACTCGGCATCCTCCAGACCCGGTAGCCCCTGGCCAGCAGGCAGTCCTCGAGCACGCCGCCAGCCGCGCCGCCGAGCGCGGGCCCCATGCCCTTGTCTCGCCGCTGGTGCTCGGCGAACAGCGCCCGCACAAGGTTTTCCGTCCGCTCCAGCGCCGCGGGCAACGGCGCGCGTTGCGCCGTCGGCGAGTCGACAAAGCCCCAGTCCCCATCGACGTTCAGCGTCATCAGTAGCGCCGATCGCGTCTTGCTGCAGGCCGCCGCCAGCGTCTCGAGCCAGGCCGTCGACACCAGATCGATGAGAGCCGCACCGCTGACCAGATCGGCGCCGGCGAGCGCCGCTTCCGCCAACGTCGGCTGCTGGCACCACTGCGCCAGGTCTTCGCGCCGACACTCGACAGCGCCGCAGGTCCCGCTCAGTTCGGACTGCGCCATCGCCAGCAAGGCGGCATCGTGATCGATCAGGGTCCAGCGCTGAGGGCGTGGCAGGCGCGCCGCCAGATAGCGCGTATTGCTGCCGGCACCGGCGCCCAGGTCGACCAGCGAGAGCTCCGCACCGACTGCCTTGCGCGTCAGGGCGTGTTGCAGGGCTCGCGTCAGCAGCTCGCTCAGCGACGCCGCACGGGAGCGTGCATCGACGCCTTCTCGCAGGGCCAGCCAGTGCGGGTCGAAATGGCAGCTGGTGGCGATAACGCCGGCGCCGACATCGCTCGAGCCGGCCTCGGCCCCGTGGTGGTGTGTGGAGGGGTGCTTGGCGTGGTGTGTGGAAGGGGGCTTGGCGTGATGCGTATCCGTGACCGTCTCCTGGCTGGATTGCCCTTGATCGGGCGTGGCCGGCAGCACGCCCAGCGCCTGCCCGAAGGCCGTGGCCGCACGCTCCCAGTCGCCGAGACTCGCTCGAGCGCAGACCGCCCCCTCGCGACGACGCTCGCGCTCTGCCGGCTCACGCCACCAGGCCTCCAGCGCCTCACGCAGGGCGTCGACGTCCCCCGGCGCCACCTGCCAGGCCGCGCTAACCGGCACGGTATCGGCCAGGGCCCCACCACGGGTGGCGACGAGCGGCAAGCCACGCGCCAGCGACTCGGTCACGACCATCCCATAGCCTTCGTACAACGATGGCACCACGGCGAGGTCCGCCGCCCGATAGGCGGCGTCGAGGGCAGTTTCCGCGACCTCGCCATGCAGCGCCACGCGATCCCGGAGCCCGAGGTCGGCCACCAGTCGCTCGAGGGCCAGCGCCTCCTCGCGATCACGATCGCCCGCCCCGATACAGTCCAGTCGCCAGCGACGATGGCCCAGGCCGCTCAAGGCTTGGATCAGCACCCGGTGGCCCTTGCGCGGTGTCAGGCTGGCCACACACAGCAGGCGCAGCGGGTCCCCCGGCGCCGCTGGCCAGGCATGCCGGGCCAGCGGCGCCGGGTCGACCCCAGGCTCCACCACCGCAAGCGCCGCACCGGTCAGGCCGAGCTCGGCGAGCCGACGGGCCGTGAAGGCGCTGGTCACGATGATCCTGGCCACCCGCCGCAAGGCCGCGATCTCGCGGCGGTGATAGCGAGCCCGGCACCGGCCGGTGAGGCCGGTCTCGTCGCCGAGGGGATGATGCACCAGTGCCGTCAGGTCGAGCCGGTCGGCGTGGCGCTCGACCACCTCGGGCAAGTTGCCCATGACCAGGCCATCGACGACCACGGCAGCGCCATCGCGACAGTCGCTCAGCGCGGCATCGAACGCCAAGGCGGCACGCTGGTCGGCGCCAGGGAAGACCCCATCGAGGCCACGGACGTGCACCTCGACGCCCGCCCGTCGCAGACCATCGACGATGCGCCCATCGTAGCGATAACCGCCGGTGGGCTGATCGAGATCCCCCGCCACGACGAGGGTCAGGGGGCGGTGCGCGGCTGCCGGCATCAGCCATTGGCCGCGGGGAGGCGGCCCTCGTAGCTGGCCCAGGCGATATGCGACTCATACAGCGTCACCGCCATCTCGGTCAGGCCCTTGGCACCCTCCCCGAGTCGCCCCGCGACAATGGCATCGGCCATGCGGTCGAACACCACTCTGGCCATGAACTCGGTGGTGGTATTGCGCCCCCGAAATGCCGCCACGTCATCGAGATTCGACAGCGTGAAATCACCGGTAATCGCCTTCAGGGCGTCGCTGGCCAGGCCGATATCGACCACCAGGTCATCGTCATCCAACACCGGCCGCGCAAATGCCACATCGACCACGTAGGTCGCCCCGTGCAGACGCTGGGCGGGGCCGAAGACCTCGCCATGAAAGCTGTGGGCGATCATCATGTGGTCGCGAACGCTCAATCGATACATGCTCTCTCCATGACTCAACGTTAGGGATACGACGGCCCCAGGGCTGGCATCGGCTCAGGCGACACCTGGCGCCGAGGCGTAACGTACCGTCTGACATAGCGCCTTGAGGCGCCCATCCGCCAGCGCCGCCATGCGCTCGGGCATGTCTTGCAGCGACCAGGACGGCTCGAGCAGGGCATCGAGGCGCTCATCCGCCAACAGGCTCAGCGCCAGAGCCAGGCGCCGCGGGTAATCCCAGCGCACCCGACGCTCGGCCAGGATATGGCCCACCTGGCTCGCCTTGAGGGTCAACCGCCGGGAATGGAACGCCTGGCCCAGCGCCAGCGTCACGTCATGGGTGCCGTACCAGCTCATCTCGATGACCGTCGCTTCATTGCCGGCGAGTTCCAGCGCCTGGACGAGCCCCGCTGGCTGGCCGCTGGTATGGAACACCAGGTCGCACTCACCCACCGCCTGCTCAGGCAAGCAGAACCTCGCCCCGAGGTCTTCCACCACCCGGCGCCGCGTCGGGTCGACATCGACGAGGCAGACCTCGGTACCCGGCAGGCGAGCACAGAGATACGCCACCAACAGCCCGATCACGCCGCCACCGATGACCTGGATGCGGTCTCCCACGGCGGGACGCGCATCCCACAGCGCATTGACCGCTGTTTCCATGTTGGCCGCCAGCACCGCTCGTCGTGGCGGCACCCCCTCGGGCACAGCCACCACCGCGGTGGCGGGGACGACATAACGATCCTGATGGGGATACAGGCAAAACACCGTGCGCCCGACCAGCGCGGACTCGCCGCCGATGACCCGCCCGACGCTTGCATAGCCGTACTTCACCGCTGCGCCGAACTCGCCCGCCTGAAAAGGGGCGCGCATCCGTTCGCGCTCACTGGGCGGCACCTGGCCGCGAAAAACCAGCGACTCGGTGCCACGGCTGATGCCGCTGAACCAGGCCTCGACGCGGACGTCCCCGGCGCCGGCGGCGGCGAGAGGCTGAGATCGCACTTCCCCTTTCGCCCCGGGCAGCGTCCAGAAGGCCGTTGCCAGCGCCTCTTCCCCGGACGGGTCCCGAGCGCCGAGTGTGGTATGTCGTGAACTGGCCATCTCGTCTCCCTGATGCCGAGTTGCGCGTCTTGCGTCACTACCGCCGGCGGCGCACCGGGCGATTAGTGCCCCCGCCAGGCGCGACGCCAAGGCGCCACGCGCCCCAACGAGGGCTCTGGCACCAGCCTGGCACCAAGTTATACAAGTGTTCTACTATTATTAGACCAATGATGCATGTCGCGTTCCACAACACTGCTTCAAGCCTCGGTAGACTTTGCCGTCCACACCAAGAGCGCGCCTTGGGTGGCGTCCCTTGACCGCCGCGAGGATGGCACACAGGCTACCCATGGAGGGCCGTCAGTCAGATCACATTGTGCTGATGCAAACATGGTCTAAGCGTAGACCGAGAGCCCACCTTCCTCGACGTATCGCTGCCAGAAACGATTCAGCGCGAGGAACCTGCGAGGAGATGCCCATGGCCCACCCGCCCCCGTCCCGTGTCGGAGTTCACCATCTGGCGCCCACCGTCTGGGCCGAATTGGGCGTCGGTCTGATCCTCACGGTGATCTGGGCAACGCTTCTAGCGGGGTGGCTCGACAGCCATCCCCTGGCGGGACTGGCATTGCTCGGCTACGCCGTGATCGGGATCGGATTCGTGATCCGCTGGCCGCGCCGGCGCCACCGACTCGGTTGGGCCAATCGCATCACCCTGCTCAGGGGCACGCTGATTGCCAACCTCCTGGCGTTGTGCGCCACGCTGTCGCTGGATGACTCGCCCACCGCCGCAGTGCTATGGGGCATGCCGGCTATCGCCGCGATCGCCCTGGTCCTCGATGGACTCGACGGCTGGATCGCGCGTCACACCCACAGCGCCAGCCGCTTCGGGGCGCGTTTCGATATGGAGCTGGACGCGCTACTGATTCTGGTTCTCTGCCTGGCGCTGACGGCCATGGACAAGATCGGCCCCTGGGTCCTGGCCATCGGCCTGATGCGCTACGCCTTCGTACTGGCCGGGCTGCGCTGGGGCTGGCTCCAAGCCACCTTGCCGGTCAGCCAGCGACGCAAAGCCATTTGTGTCGTTCAGGTCGCGGCCTTGCTCACTGGCCTGATGCCCATCGTCGAACCGGCGCTCGCCGCCGCGGCCGCGCTGGTGGCGCTACTTCTGCTCGCCTTGTCCTTCGCACTCGACGTGCAGTGGCTGGCGAGGCACCGAGATACGCCACGGACACCGTGACTCGCCGTCGGCCGGCCCTTGCACGGCACTCACGCCGCGGTTTTTCCCTTGCCCGCCACGACTTCGCACTATGCTTCGAAGACGTTTCTTCGAGCGCCAGCGGCAACGTCTTCGTGGTTGCCAAAGCCCTTCACATCAGCCCTTCACACAAGCCCTTCACACAAGCCCTTCACACAAGCCCTTCACACAAGCCCTTCACACAAGCCCTTCACATTAGCCCTTCACACGAGCCCTCCACACAAGCCCGGCGCTCGTTGACACGAGTCGCCCTCACGCCCCTGGAGATCCGCCATGATCGCCCTCACCAACCTTGCATCCGCCAGCACCTCGCCCCAGGCCTTGCCCCTCGCCCTGGCCGCCGGGCCACGTTTCGCGTCCGCCGTCGCTCAGCTGCAACGATTGATGACGCCGTCCTCGACGCTACGACTATCCCCTCCCCGACGCGCCGCCCCTCGGATTTCGATCGCCGTCCTGGGCACGGCATTGCTGGCCTGCAGCAGCGCCCAAGCCGAGACGCGCAGCTACCGCATCGATCCCGACCATTTCTCGGTCAGTTTCTCCGTCGCTCACGTCGGCTACGCGGATGTGATCGGCCTGTTTCTCGATGCCAAGGGCAGCTTCGAGTATGACGAGGCGACCCAGGCCCTCGCCTCCGGTCGAGTCGAGATCGCCGCCGACAGCGTTTTCACCAACCATGAAGAGCGTGACGACCACGTGCGGGGCGCGGATTTCCTCGACGCCGGCGACCATCCGACACTGACCTTCGTGGCCGACGAGCTGTCCCCCGACGGCCCCGCCCAGGGCACCCTGACTGGCCAACTCAGCCTGCGCGGCGAAACGCATCCGGTGACGCTGGCCGTGACGCTGAACAAGGCCGACCGCTATCCCTTCGGCCACGAGCAACACACCCTTGGCGTCTCGGCGACCACCGAGCTGAAACGTAGCGACTGGGGCATGGACTACGCCGTGGACAACGGCCTGGTCGGCGACAGCGTCGCCGTTCGTCTCGAGTTTGAAGCCATCGCACAATGACGTGCACAACTGCGCCAGTGCCGCGTCAGTTTCGCGTACCGCACACTCGGCCATGGCGCCCAGGGGGTTCCCCTCGGCCCCGTTAGTGCTTAGACTGCCGGAAGATCGCTTGACGGGGTGCCGGTGAATCCGGCTGAGATGGCGCAGGCGCAGGAAGGCTATGGTTGCAGATGGTGGCAAGCAGCCCACACGACATGCCTTCCTGCAGACCAAGCGCTGGTCCCGTGGAACCTGATCCGGGTGAAGGCTGGGCAGATGCCCGCCAGTGAACCGGCGTAGGGATTCAGGCGGTGGCGGAGCGCCTGATGCCTTCCCGGTTCTCTCCCCACTCTCCTTTCCCCCTCCCCGCCCTCACTCCGGATCCATTCGACCGGAGGACACATGGGCTATCGTTTCGCCGACCTGATCGACGCCTGCCGCTCGGACTGGACGGCCTACATCGAGCACGACTTCGTGCGCCAGCTAGGCACCGCCACCCTGTCCGAGGACGCGTTTCGTCACTACCTCAAGCAGGACTATCTGTTCCTGGTCCAGTTTGCCCGGGCCTACGCCCTGGCGGCCTACAAGAGCCAGTCCCTCGAAGAAATGCGCAGCGCCTTCGCCGGCATGCAGACGATCCTCGATGTGGAACTCGGCCTGCACATCGGGTTCTGTCGCGACTGGGGCATCCGTGAAGCCGACCTGGCCACCCTGCCCGAAGCCCGCGCGACCCTGGCCTACACCCGCTACGTGCTCGATGCCGGTGCCCGCGGCGACCTTCTCGACCTGCACGTGGCGCTGTCGCCCTGCATGGTCGGCTACGCCGAGATCGCCGACTGGCTCAAGGCTCAGCCATCGACGCTGCGTGGCGCCGACAACGATTACGACGCCTGGATCGCCATGTACGAAAGCGCCGAGTTCCAGGACGCGGCCGAGGCCGAACGGCTCTGGCTCGATGAGCGTCTGGCCGAGGTCTCGCCGCGGCGCTTCGATGAGTTGGTGAGGTTGTTTCGCGATGCCACCCGGCTCGAGATCGACTTCTGGCAGATGGGCCTGGACCTGGCCGACTAGGCTGGCGTGTCGCCACCGCTCGGCACGGCCACCCAGCGCTCGTGATCGCCACACGGTCATGCCGCCGGTGGCGGCACACCCTGGCCACGCACGACGACACGACCGAACGACAGCAGGACCGAACGACAGCAAGACCGCTTGACGGGGGGCCGTGGACCACGGCTGAGATCATGCAGCGCATGGAACCCGTTGAACCTGATCTGGGGATACCCCCGGTGCCACGGCATCGCGGCGAGGACCAGCGTAGGGATCAAGCGACGGGACAAGACCGCCCCGCTTGACTCTCCGTCCGACCAGTCTCGCCTCAGCCCGATGCACGGATCATTCAGCAGTCAACAACCATAACCGGCAGCCGATCCCTGCCCGCCTGAAGGAGAGACCGAGATGGATAGCCGCACGTCGAGCAAGACCACCCACTTCCTGGCCGAGAGCGCCCGCGTCGATGAGGCCGCGATCCAGCCGCTGCCAGGCTCGCGCAAGATCTACATCGAGGGCTCGCGCCCAGATATCCGCGTGCCCTTTCGCGAGATTTCACTGTCACCCACCCGCACCAGCGGCGCGGACGAGGCCAACCCCCCGATTCTGGTCTACGACACCTCGGGGCCCTACACCGACCCCGAGGTGTCGGCGGACCTGCGCCGCGGCCTGAAGGAGCTACGCCGGACCTGGATCGAGGAACGCGATGACACCGAATTTCTCGACGGCCCGACCTCCGAGTATGGTCGCCGGCGCGCCCAGGATCCGATGCTCGCCCCGCTGCGCTTCGACCTGACCCGCACCCCGCGTCGGGCCCGGCAAGGCCATAACGTCACCCAACTGCACTACGCCCGTCAGGGGATTATCACGCCGGAAATGGAGTTCATCGCCATCCGCGAGAACCAGCGCCGCCAGGCGCTCAGCGCCGACTACGCGGGGACTCCCGAGGTCGAGCGCATTCTCGGCCATCAGCACCCCGGCCAGGGCTTCGGGGCACGCCTACCCGAGGAGATCACGCCGGCGTTCGTGCGCGATGAAGTCGCCGCGGGCCGAGCGATCATTCCCTGCAACATCAACCATCCGGAAACCGAGCCGATGATCATCGGCCGCAACTTCCTGGTGAAGATCAACGGCAACCTCGGCAACTCCGCGGTGACGTCCTCCATCGAGGAAGAGGTCGACAAGATGACCTGGGGCATCCGCTGGGGCTCCGACACCATCATGGACCTGTCCACCGGTCAGAACATCCATGAGACCCGGGAATGGATCATCCGCAACTCCCCGGTGCCGATCGGCACCGTGCCGATCTACCAGGCCCTGGAGAAGGTCAAGGGCGTGGCCGAAGACCTGACCTGGGAGGTGTTCCGCGACACCCTGATCGAGCAGGCCGAACAAGGCGTCGACTATTTCACCATCCATGCCGGCGTGCTGCTGCGTTACGTGCCACTGACCGCCAACCGGGTGACCGGCATCGTCTCGCGGGGCGGCTCGATCATGGCCAAGTGGTGCCTGTTCCACCACCAGGAGAGCTTTCTCTACACCCACTTCGAGGACATCTGCGAGATCTGCAAGCGCTATGACGTGGCCTTCTCACTCGGTGACGGTCTGCGTCCGGGGTCGGTGGCGGATGCCAACGACGAGGCCCAGATGGCCGAGCTCAAGACCCTCGGCGAGCTGACCCGTATCGCCTGGAAGCATGATGTTCAGGTGATGATCGAGGGCCCCGGCCACGTGCCCATGCACCTGGTCAAGGAGAACATGGACAAGCAGCTCGAATACTGCGACGAGGCGCCGTTCTATACCCTCGGCCCGCTGGTCACCGATATCGCCCCAGGCTACGACCACATCACCTCAGGCATCGGGGCGGCGATGATCGGCTGGTTCGGCTGCGCCATGCTGTGCTACGTGACGCCCAAGGAACACCTCGGCCTGCCCAACAAGGACGACGTCAAGACCGGGATCATCACCTACAAGATCGCCGCCCACGCCGCGGACCTGGCCAAGGGCCACCCGGCGGCCCAGCGTCGCGACAATGCCCTGTCCAAGGCTCGCTTCGAGTTTCGCTGGGAGGACCAGTTCAATCTCGGCCTCGATCCCGACACCGCCCGGGAATACCACGACGAGACCCTGCCCAAGGACTCGGCCAAGGTCGCTCACTTCTGCTCCATGTGCGGCCCCAAGTTCTGCTCCATGAAGATCAGCCAGGAGGTGCGTGACTACGCCAAGGACAACGGGCTGACCGGCGACAAGGAAGCGGTGATGACGGGCATGGAAGAAAAGGCGCGGGCCTTCCGCGACCAGGGGGCCGAGCTGTACAAGGAGGTGTAACACACGGGGCGACATCGCGGCGTCTCCGCGCCTCAGGCCGGCCCCTCGGGGGCCGGCCTTTTTTACGACTAAAGTCTAGCATTGAAATTCATGCGCTTGACCTGCCTCAAGTCTCTCTTAGTCTCTCTCCTGTGGGCCGACGACTACCTCGCCTGGTCAGTACAGAGGTCTTGGGCCCGGTGCTAGATTGCCGGCACCCCCCTTCCAACGCGCCCGTGCGATGTGTTCGTGCCACGGCGCACTCCCTCGGAGATGGCATGAACGACCCCATACTGGTCATCAATTGCGGCTCGTCCTCGATCAAGTACGCGTTGGTGCCTGTCGGCGCCGATGAACCTCGCCTATCGGGCATCGTCGAGCGGCTCGGCGGCCACGACGCCCGCCTCACCGCCCGCGATCAGCGCGGCAAAGAACTCACCCTCGAGCTGCCCCGCGCTAATCACGCCAGCGCCCTCAAGACCATCTTCGAGACCCTCGGCGGGCAACGTCCCATCGCCATCGGCCACCGTGTGGTGCACGGCGGTGAACGCTTTACCGACGCCACCCTGCTCGACGATGCCGTCATCCGTACGGTACGCCAGATGATCAATCTGGCGCCGTTGCACAACCCCGCCAACCTCGACGGCATCACCGTCGCTCGGCGGCTGTTCACCGATCTGCCCCAGGTCGCGGTATTCGATACGGCATTCCACCAGACGCTGCCCGACTATGCCTACCGCTACGCCGTGCCCGCCGAGTGGTACGACAAACACGCCATTCGCCGCTACGGCTTCCATGGCACCAGTCATGCCTACATCGCCGAGCGCCTGGCGAACGTCAGTGCGAACGGCCGCGGTGGCTGGGTGATCGCTCACCTCGGTAACGGCTGCTCGGCGACCGCGGTGCATGCCGGCAAGAGTCTCGACACCAGCATGGGACTGACGCCACTGGAAGGCCTGGTGATGGGGACCCGTTGTGGCGACGTGGATCCCGGGCTCCCCCACCATCTGGCCCAGCGCTTCGGCTGGTCGATGGAACACATCGAGCGCCTGTTCAACCAGAAGAGTGGACTGCTGGGGTTATCGGAGCTGTCCAATGACATGCGTGAGCTGGAGCACGCCGAGGCTCAGGGGCACCAGGGCGCCAAGCTCGCCATCGAGGTGTTCTGCTATCGCCTGGCCAAGAGCATCGCGTCACTGTCCTGCGCCTTGCCGAGCTTCGATGGTGTCGCCTTCACCGGTGGTATCGGCGAGAACTCGGCGACGATTCGAGCGCGTACCCTGGCTTATCTGGGCAACGCCGACCTGACGCTCTCGACCAGCGCCAACCAGCAACTGCCCCGCGGCAGCGAAGGCCGCATCGATGCCGGCCAAGGCCGCGAATTGTGGGTGATCCCCACCGACGAAGAAGGTCGCATCGCCGCCGAGACTCGGCGCCTGCTCGAGGATCTCAAACGCCGCGATGAAGTCTCGGCCAAGATCATCGAGGACCTGTCATGATCCGCTCCGGCACCCCCCGTACGCTGCTGTTGGTGCCCGTGGATCACAGTGTCGCGCTCGCCTCGGCATGCCTCGGCCTGCTGCGTGCCATCGACAGCCAGGGGCTTGAGGGCGGTTTTCTCAAGCCCTTCTGCCAGGATCCCGCCGACCAGATCGTCGAACGTTCACGCTCGCTGATCGCCAGCACCCTCGGCATCGGCTCCCCCAAGCCGGTTTCGCGAGAAACCCTGGAAACCTTGCTCAACCGCGGCGAGCGCGACGCCCTGCTCGAACAGGCCGTGGAACGTCACGCCCGGGTGGCTCGGCCCAAGACCGGCGAGGCACCGGCGGTGATCGTGGTGGAAGGCCTGATGCCAAGTGCCGAGGCCTCGTATGCCCTGGACATGAACGTCCAGCTGGCCAGCGCCCTCGACGCCCAGGTGGTCTTGGTGGCCGACGGCCAGTCGGCCAGCCCTCAGGCCATGGCCGAGCGACTGCGCCTGCATGTTCAGAGTATCGATGCCTTCGGTACGCGCCGAACCTGCGCCGCCATGCTGATGCGCCTGCCGCCCCTGGATGACGGCATGGCGGATGACCGGCCCACCATGGCGCCGCAGGGCGACGAGGCGCCGACGGACCCGCCCCCGGTGGACCTGGCGCCGCCCAGCGTCGCCCAGGGCGAAGCCACACAGTTGCGCCAGCGCTGGCAGGCACACCTCGAAGCCTTCGGCGGCCTGACCCTGCCGCTGATCGCCGCCGTGCCTTTTCATCCGACCTTGATCGCCCCCCGCGTGCTGGACGTGGCCCGAGCGCTAGGCGCTCGCCTGCTGCACGCAGGCGAGGCCGCCACCCGTCGGGTCAGCAGTACGACCCTGTGCGCGCGCAGCGCCGAACAGTTTCTCTATGCCCTGCGCCCGGGAGAGCTGCTGGTCTCGCCCAGCGATCGCGACGACACCTTGCTGGCCGCGGCCCTCGCCACCATGAACGGCGTGCAGCTGGCGGGCTTGTTGCTGACCCACGGTGAGCCTCCGTCCCCTGCGCTTACCCGCTTCTGTCAGCCGGCACTCGATAGCGGCCTGCCGGTGCTGTTGGTGGACACCGACAGCTACACGACCGTCTCGCGACTCAACCAGATTCCCGGCGACATTCCGGTCGACGACGCCGATCGCGCCGAGCGCGTCACGCGATTCGTCGCCGAGTACCTCGATCACGACTGGCTATCGAGCCTCAGTCGGCGCGATGCCACTCGGCGTCTGTCGCCGGCGGCCTTTCGCCACCAGCTGGTCACCATGGCCCAACGCCGGCGCCAGCGCATCGTGCTGCCGGAGGGCGATGAGCCACGCACCCTGGAGGCCGCCATCCTGTGCCAGCGCCGTGGCATCGCTGACTGCGTTCTGCTCGGACGCCGCCAGCAGATCCTCGAGGTGGCCGCGGTGCGAGGCCTCGAAGTTCCCGCCGATCTGACCATCCTCGAGCCGGACGTCGAGCGGCCACGTTTCATCGCCCCCATGGTCGAGCGACGCCGCGGCAAGCTCACCGAGCTCACCGCGGAGGCGCAGCTTCAAGATAGCGTCGTCCTCGGCACCATGATGCTGGCCGAGGGCGAGGTGGACGGCCTGGTCTCGGGTGCCGTCCACACCACCGCCAATACCGTGCGCCCGGCGTTTCAGCTGATCAAGACCGCGCCCGGCTACCACCAGGTTTCGTCGGTGTTCTTCATGCTGCTGCCGGATCAGGTGGTGGTCTATGGTGACTGCGCCGTCAACCCGGACCCCGACGCCGAGAGCCTGGCCGAGATCGCGCTGCAGAGTGCGGCGTCCGCCGAGGCCTTCGGTATCGAGCCACGAGTCGCCATGATCAGCTACTCCACCGGCGAGTCCGGCACCGGTATCGACGTCGACAAGGTCCGCGAGGCAACTCGCATCGCGCAAGCGCGTGCACCGCACCTGGCCATCGACGGCCCCCTCCAGTATGACGCCGCGGCGATCGCCAGCGTAGGTCGTCAGAAGGCGCCAGATTCACCGGTGGCCGGGCGCGCCACGGTGTTCGTGTTCCCGGATCTGAATACCGGCAACACGACCTACAAGGCGGTCCAGAGAAGCGCTCGGGTGATCAGCATCGGGCCAATGCTGCAGGGCCTGAACAAGCCGGTGAACGATCTTTCTCGCGGCGCCCTGGTCGATGACATCGTCTACACCATCGCCCTGACCGCCATCCAGGCAAGCCTGGCGACAGACAACGAGCGCTAGGGTTACACGGCTAGGTTTACCCAGCTAGGCGAGCGCTGGACAAACAGCACCGGGGCCATCAAGGCCCCGGTATTCGTGTTCCCCCTCTCGCCACCGCGAACACCGGCAACACGACCGACAAGGCGGTCCAGAGAAGCGCTCGGGGTGACGAACAAGCATCAGCATCGGGCCGATGCTGTTGTCGGTAACGACAGGGCCTGAACAAGCCGGTGAACGATCTTTCTCGCGGCGCCCTGGTCGATGACATCGTCTACACCATCGCCCTGACCGCCATCCAGGCAAGCCTGGCGACAGACAGCGAGCGCTAGGGTTACACGGCTAGATTTACCCAGCTAGATTTACCCAGCTAAGCGAGCGCTAGGCGAGCGCAGGACAAACAGTACCGGGGCCATCAAGGCCCCGGTGTTCGTTCCCGCGAGTGACAGCCCGCCCTCAAGCTCCAGGCCTTGCCATCAGCCCAGAAATGCCTGCCGGGCGATGGATGCTGTCGCCGAGACGTTCGGCACATCGAGGAAATCTGGCGCCTCAAAAGCCGGATTTGGGTAGCTATAGATGCCCTTGCCGTTCTCGATCCCCAGCCGCCCCTTGTCGAGGTAGTGGGTCTTCAGGTACTCGGCATTGGCCGTCATCTGAGCATCGCCGCCGACGTCTCCCCAGTACGCCAGGATATTGACGCAGGTGCGGATGCCGATCACGTCCATAAAGCCAAACGGCCCCAGGCCTCCGCCGGGGTTGAACTTGAGGTAGGTTCGATCAACCGAGTCCGGACTGCCGATGGCATTGGTGACCAGCGTCTGACTGGCATTGAGCAAGGGCACTAGCCAAGCGTTCAGGAGATAGCCGTGGTTTTCCCGCCCCACCGGAATCGGCACCATGCCGATATCGATGGCAAAACGAGTCACGGACTCAAGCGTCGCGAGTGAGGTGCCGGGATGAGCCATCACCTCGGCCATGTTCATCTTCCAGATCAGGTTGGCAAAATGCAGCGCGCAGAATTGCGCAGGACGCCCCGATGCCTCGGCGAACTGAGCCGGTAAAAAGGTCGAGGAATTGGTCGCCAGAATCGCATGCTGTGGCATCAACCCCGAGAGGCGGGCGTAGAGGTCTTGCTTGATCTCTGGCACTTCAGGAACCGCCTCGATGACCAGGTCAGCGTCACCGACCGCCTCAGACAATTCGGTGGTATAGCGCAGTCGTGACCGACAGGCCTCGATGTCCTGAGGCGAGGCAGCGACCTCGTCAACATAGATGCTCGCGTATCGGTCATGGGCACCGCGACAGCGCTCGATGGCCGCATCATCGATGTCATAGATCGCTACCGTTTTTCCCTTGTAAGCACTGTGCCAGGCGATCTGACCACCCAGTACCCCACCGCCAATCACTCCAAGACGCCCAACGGACTTGCTCATGGTAGCCCTCTCCGTGCTCCCCCGACGGCCAGGGTTCACACACTGGACAATCTGGCGATGGCAGCGGCCGATCCATCGTGGATAAGCGTTGCGGTCTCGCCATGCGGCCGTCCCTCGCACTTGACGCAGCACGTCACACCAGAGCGACGGCGCGCTCCCCTGGTTACCGCCTCACCCGGCGGCCAGCAGACTATCGTCACCCGCCAGGCCACCCGATGGGGCGACCGGACCGGCTCGAGACCCTTGCGTATCCTTCTTAAGTCCCCTTCGACGCTGCCTTGAAGGTTTAGCAGAGAAGGCTTCGCTCTACCACGTGAGATAGGTGGTGCCCCCTCGCCGGCCGCACCTCGCCGGTCGCACCTTGCCGGTCGCATCTCACCGGTCGTACCTCACCGGCAACCGCGGATCAACATATCCCGCGGTATCGAGAGGGGGCACCTCCGAAAGCGCACGGCGGCGGGTAACGACCCGCCTCAGAGACTGCCCAGAAACGCCCGCCGAGCGATGTCACCCGCCGCACCGGCATCGGGGATGGCAAGGAAGTCATCGTCCAGGTAACGCGGGCCGGGATAACGGTAGAAGCCGCGCTGGGTCTGCAAGCCCAGGTGGCCCTGATCGAGAAAGTGATGCTTGAGGTACTCGGCATTGGCCAGCATCTGGGCGTCGCGGTTGACCTCCCCCCAGTAGGCCAGGATATTGACGCAGGTACCGATGCCGATCACGTCCATGAAGCCAAACGGTCCCATGCCGCCGCCCGGGTTGACCTTGAGGTAGGTGCGGTCGATCAGCTCAGGGCTGCCGACGCCGTTGGTCACCAGGGTCTGGCAGGCATTCAATAGCGGCACCAGCCAGGCGTTGAGCAGATAGCCGTTGTTTTCCTTGCCGACCGGCACCGGCAACATGCCGATATCAATCGCGAAGCGAGTCACCTGCTCGAGGGTGGCAAGCGAGGTGCCGGCGTGGGCCATCACCTCGGCCACGTTCATCTTCCAGATCAGATTGGCAAAGTGCAGCGCACAGTATCGCTCGGGCCTGCCGCTGGCCTCGGCGAACGCCGCCGGCAGGAACGTCGAGGAATTGGTAGCGAGTATCGTCTGCTCCTCCATCAGCGTCGCCAGCCGAGCGTACAGCTCGTTCTTGATCGCTGGCACCTCCGGAACCGCTTCTATCACCAGCTCCGCCCCGGCGACCGCCGCGGCCAGATCCGTGGAATAACGCAGGCGCGCCTGGGTGGCGGCGAGTCGTTCGGCGTCGGCGCCCATCTCGAGCGCATACACCCGGCCATAGTGCTCATGCCCGGCTCGGCACCGCTCGAGCGACATCTCATTGATGTCGTAGACCATGACGTCCTTGCCCATGTAAGCGCTGTGCCAGGCGATCTGGCCGCCCAATACGCCGGCCCCAATGACCGTGAGTCGGTTGAGTGAGGTTGTCATGATCGCTGTCTCTCCATCTGGCTTGGCAAACACCGGCGCGGATCCGACCCGCGACGACATCGTCAAGGCCCCGGATCGAGAAGCGCGCCGTGGCGGCTAGTTTCCTCGCTCATCCATCGAGCCAGGAGCCGAAACGAGCGCGCAAGCCTAGTGCCTGATCGTGAGACTGGCGAGTGCATCAGCGTCCACAGTTGTCACGGATCATGCCGACGCTAAAAGACCCGAGAGGACGCACTGATACAGGGAACTTTGTGCCGTATCTGTGCCGTAGCAGCGATCGCGTCGCCACGACCCTCGTCCGACGACGCCACGCCTACCACTCGGCCAGGCCGGTATACAGGCACACCAGCACCACCCCGAGCAGGAACAGGGTCTCGGCCAGCATCAGGATCACCGGCTTCCAACCCACCACGGCAAGCTTCTGGAAGGAGGTCTTGATGCCCAAGGCGGCAATCGCCGTGACCAGGCACCAGCGCGACAGATCGGTCATGCCTTCACGCACGCCGGCGGGAATCACGCCGAGGCTGTTGATCAGCACAAGCACCACGAAGGCCACCAGGAAGGCAGGGAACATCGGCACCTTGCCCTGCCCCTCGCCCTTGTCGCGGGCACGCCGAAACAGCACCATGAAGACCATCACCGCCGGCACCAGCATCGCCACCCGCAGCAGCTTGACGAAGGTGGAAACATCTCCGGTCTCATCCGAGATCATGTACCCCGCCCCCACCACCTGGGCGACGTCATGTATGGTGCCCCCGAGGAATATCCCGGCATCGCTATGCGACAGCCCCAGGGCGCCGACGATCAACGGGTAGATGACCATGGCAGCCGTCGACAGTGTCGTGACCCCCACGACGGTGAGAATGGTGTTGCGCTCGGCCACCTCATTGCGCGGCATGGCCGCCGATAGCGCCAGCGCCGCGGAGGCACCACAGATCGCCACCGAGCCCCCCGTCAGCAGCCCGAGATCACGACTCAAGCCCATCATTCGGGCCAATGCGGCCCCCACCACAATGGTCGACACCACGCCGATGACCACGGTCAGCACCGGGCCGATGCCGAGCTCCGCTACCTGCTCGAGGGTAATGCGCACGCCGAGCAGCGCAACGCCAATCCGCAAGATGGTCCGGGCGGCGAACTCGACCCCGACCAGGCACGGCCCCTGCTCGGTCAAGAAGTGCAGCGACATGCCGAACAACAGCGCGTAAAGCAGCGTCGGGCCGCCGTAGTGATCGGCAATAAAGGTGGTGGCGAGCGCGATGGTGATGCAGATCAGCAGGCCTGGGATACGGGCGCGAGCAGGCGCCAGGCGGCGACGCCAGCCATGCAGCGAAGCGTCCTGGGGAGTCGACGTCTGGCTGTGGGACATGATGATTCCTCGGCTTGGCTGTCGCGACGGCTTCCGGGGAATCCGGCTCGACAGGCGTTGTCATTGTTCTGTACCCGGCCACCTCGAGGGCGGCGCGCCGGGGTCGCACCGATGACGACACTGCGTGGCCGCGATGTCATCGGTGGACCCGATGTCATCGATCTTGGTGGACCCGGGAAAACGACGTTAGGACCAGTCCCTGCCCCCGGGTAAGGCCAGTCGTAACCGGCACACCATCGCCCGGGGCTATGGACCCTGGATGCTCAGGCCGCACGCTCGGACGCCTTGCGGTGAGCCTTGATCAGATCCGCCGCCTTTTCGGCGATCATGATCGTCGGTGCATTGGTGTTGCCCGATACGATCACCGGCATGATCGAGGCGTCCACCACCCGCAGGCCCTCGAGGCCATGGACTCGCAGGCGGTCATCGACCACCGCGAGGGGGTCGCTGCCCATCTTGCAGGTCCCGGCCGGGTGATAGATGGTCTGGCTGAATTGGCGTGCCGCGTCGAGCAGCTCCGCATCGCTCTGGTAGCGCGCACCGGGCACGTACTCTTCGGTGATCACCTGCGCCAGCGGCACCTGCTCGGCGATACGGCGGGCGACACGCACCGCGTCCACGGCGACCCGGCAGTCCTCATCGGTGCTCAGGTAGTTGGGCTGAATCGACGGATACACCCGGGCATCGCGGCTGGTGATGCGAATGGAGCCACGACTGGTCGGCCTGAGCTGGCACACCGACGAGGTGAACGCGGAGAACGGATGCACGCCCTCGGCCGGCTTGTCGGCAGACAGCGGCTGCATATGGAACTGGATATCCGGTCGCGACAGCCCCTCCCGCGACCGGGTAAAGATGCACACCTGACTTGCCGCGAGGGTCAGTGGCCCGGTGCGGGTGAAGACGTACTGGGAGCCGACGATGAGCTTTCTCAGCGGGTGGCGAACCTCATCGTTCAAGGTCCGGCAGCGGGTCTTGAACACCAGTCGAATCTGCAGGTGATCCTGCAGGTTCTGGCCCACACCGGGCAGGGCGTGGACGCAGTCGACGCCAACACCGGCCAGGTGCTCGGGATCGCCGATACCCGAGCACTGCAGGATCTGAGGCGAACCGATGGCGCCGCTGGACAGCAGCACTTCGCGGCCGGCCCGCACCCGGTACACCTTACCCGCCTGTTCGTACTCCGCCCCCACCACGCGCTTGCCCTCCAGCACCAGGCGTCGGCAGTGGGCACGCTTGACCAGCGTTAGATTGGCTCGCTTGAGCGCCGGACGCAGGAAGGCCTTGGCCGTCGAGCAGCGCAGGCCCCTGTCGGAGGTCTGCTGAAAGTAGCCGACCCCCTCCTGAGTCGCCCCATTGACGTCCCGGTTTTCGGGAATACCGGCGGCCTTGGCGGCCTCGATGAAGCGCTCGGCAATCTCCCGGCGCAGGCGCAGATCCGAGACCTTCAGCGGCCCCTCGCTGCCGTGATAGTCGTCCGCCCCGCGCTCCTGGCACTCGGACTTGCGAAAGTACGGCAACACCGAGGCGTAGTCCCAGCCCTGATTGCCGGCGGCGGCCCAGTCATCGTAGTCCTCACGCTGACCGCGGATGTACAGCAGGCCGTTCAGCGAGCTCGATCCCCCCAGCACCTTCCCCCGCGGCCACTGCAACCGACGCCCGTTGATGCCATCGTCCGGGTCGGTCAGGTAGCACCAGTCGGTGGCCGGGTTATGCATGGTCTTGAAATACCCCACGGGCACGTGCAGCCAGGGGTTCCAGTCGCTGCCCCCGGCCTCGAGCAGCAGCACCGAAACCTCCGGGTCCTCGCTCAAGCGGTTGGCGAGCACGCAGCCGGCCGAGCCGGCACCGATCACCACGTAATCGAACTCCCCGCCATCGACCCCATCCCGCCTTGCCGCGATTGATGTCATGACACTCCACCATAGTGAGACATTTTGTATCAACAAAATGAACCACAAGATACTTAAGGTCAATATCGAGACGATAATTATCATTTTTATTGATCTGCGTCGAGGCGCCTTCTATGGTGTGAACAAGGCCCTCCCGTCGGTGCTGGCTGTTCGCTGCCGTCACCGGCGCTGCGGCAAGCCCCTTGGAGCGGGGCCCAGAGCGCTCGGCGCCTGCGTCTCGATGCCGCTGAAACGGGCGTCTCGGCACACCACGACAACGACAACACCCCAACGCCAGCCACCATGATCGGGAGCACCCAATGACAACACGCCGCTCACCACTCTCTGCCCTGTCGCGCCGCGACTTTCTGAACATCTCCGGCCGCTTCGGCATGACCTCCACGCTACTGGCGGCCACCGGCCTAGGCGCCGGCCTGACCGCCTCTAGCCTGGCCCGCGCCGCCGACACCGAACAGCAGCGCCGCTACCAGACCGAGCCCAAGTTCCAGCTGCGCTTCGGCGCCTCCGGCTTCAATGAGCGCAACCTCGACATCCAGAAATCCGGGCAGCTGTTCTTCGCCCGAGACGTGGAAGAGCGCACCAACGGCGCCATTCGCGTCGAGTTCATGGGTAGCAACGAGGTATGCAACCAGCTCGATTGCGTCAGCAAGGCGCAACAGGGCATCGTCGATATCTTCTCGGCGTCGACCCAGAACTCCGCCGGCGGCGCGCCCTACCTGAACGTGCTCGACTTCGCCTATATGTTCCCGAGCGTGGCGTCGATGTTTCACTTCTTCTACGACCCGCGCAGCGAGACCCTGCTACGCGAGCCCTTGCGCCAACGCCACAACCTGCAGTTCCTGTTCACCCACTGCGACCTGCGTGGCCTGATGATGGGGCTTAGCTGGGCCGACAAGCCGCTAATCACGAGCCTGGAGCAGCTCCAGGGCACCAAGAATCGAGTCACCGGCACCCAGCTTGGCCGCATCGCCATGGAACAGCTGGGCCTGAACCCGGTGCCCGTCGCCTGGGAAGAAACCCTCGATGGCTTGCGCCAGGGCCTGCTCGACGGTGCCGAGACGTGGATGAGTGCGGTGGCCTACGCCGGCATGGCGCCGGTGGTGTCCCAGGCGGTGGACCTGCGCTTCTTCGCCGGCACCGAGCACACCGCGATGAACCTGTCGAAGTTCGATAGCCTCGGCGCCGAGCTTCAAGAACAGGTGATGGAGTCGGCCTATGCGGCCCAGATCTTCACCCAGGGCATGAACGAGGCCGGTCGCTATCAGATCGTCGGCGCCACCGAGCACCCCGCCGCCGGCACCGTGTTTGCCGACAACAACGTGCGGGTGGCCCCGCTGTCCGACGAGATTCGCGCCCAGGCCGAACAACTGTGTGCCCCGGAATTCAATCCCGAGCCCTGGGAGCAGTGGCGTGAGCGCCTCAACGGCTGGGCCGGCGATATCGACATCTATCAGGAGATCCACGCTCTGGCTCGCGAGATTCCCCGCGACATGGCGGCGGTCAACGTGGCGCCGAAGCGCTGGTGGAGGGCGTGATGAGCCACCAGGACATGGCCAAGGCCACGACGGGGGAGGCGCCGGCAGGCGCCACTTCCCCTGAGGCCCGCCCCACCTCATTGTGGCTGAAGCCCATCAAGTGGCTCGATGACCATCTCGAGAAGGTGATCATCCTGATCGCCTACTCCGGCATGGCAGGCATCATCTTCGTCGAGGTCATTCGGCGGTTCTTCTTCAGTCTCCAGGCGCCCTGGAGCACCAGTATCCCGGTGCTGCTGTTTCTGTGGCTGACCTGGTTCGGGGCCTCTCTCAACGTCAAGCAGCGCAGCCACCTGTCACTCAACGAGATCCGCATGCGCCTGCCCTATGGCGGCCAGTTCGCCTGTCAGGTGCTAGACGCGGTGCTGTGGATAGGCTTCGGCGCCATGGTCATCTACTACACCAAGGCACAGGTAGAACTCGCCTACATGAACTTCGCCATCGTGCCCGGCACCGACAACGTCATGCAGTGGTGGTTCTACCTGGCAACGCCTCTGGCCTGGATCCTGATCATCATTCGGGTATTGCAGAACCTGGCCTCGGACGTGGGTCGCTACCGCCGCCGTGAGCCGTTCAACCTTCAACCTGCCATCATGGACTAGGAGCCTCACCATGACAGACGGACTCATGATTGCCCTGGTCACCGCAGGCTGCACCACCTTCTTTCTTCTCGGCGTGCCGATCTTTCTGGTCATCGGCCTGTGGGTGGTCGGGACCAGCCTTGCCATCGACTTCACCCTGGCCAATATCGGCGTGACGCTGTTCCAGGGCCTGAGCTTCTTCGGCCTGCTGGCCCTGCCGCTGTTCATCCTGACGGGGGATCTGATCAATGCCGCCGGGATTGCCAAGCGCCTGTCGGACTTCGCCTACTCGGTGCTGGGCTGGTTGCGGGGCGGCATGGGCATGGCGACCCTTGGGGCCTGCGGACTGTTCGCCGCCATCTCGGGCTCCAACGCCGGCACCACCGCCACCATCGGCTCGATCATGCAGCCAGAGATGGTCAAGAACGGCTACGATGAGCGCTTTTCTGCGGCCACGGCGGCCTCGGGCGGCACCGTGGGCATCATCATTCCGCCGTCGATCATCTTCATCGTCTACGGCTTCATGATGAACCTGTCGATCAGCGACCTGTTCATCGCCGGCATGATCCCCGGCACCATGATGGTGTTCGCCATGATGGCCGCCTGTCACCTGGTCGCCCGCCGCCACGGCTGGGGCACCCTGATCCCGTTCAAGGTCGGTACCAGTGCGCGCTTTGCCCGGCGCGCATACCTAGGGTTCGCGACCATCGCGGTGGTGCTCTACGGCATCTACTCCGGCAAGTTCTCGCCCACCGAGGCGGCCGCGATCACCGTTGGCTTCACCATGATCGCGGGCCTCTTGATCACCCGAGAGATTCGTTTCACCGCCTTGCCAAGCATCATGCTGCGCTCGGGGCAGATCGCCGGCATGCTGGCGCCGCTCATCGCCATCTCGGTGGTCATGCAGCAACTGCTCTCGGTGCTGGGGGCCGGCCAGGCGCTGAACGCCCTGCTCAGTGGGCTCGGCAACTACTACGTGATTCTCGGCGCTTGCATGGTGATGATCCTGCTGGCGGGCATGATCCTCGAGAGCCTGCCGGTGACCATCATCCTGGCGCCGATACTCGCGCCCATCGCCCAGAACGCCGGGGTGGACCCGGTCCACTTCGCGGTGATCTTCCTGGTCGGCGCCGCCATCGGCTTCGTCACCCCACCCTTCGGGCTCAACCTGTATGTCGCCAGCAGCATCACCGGCATCCCCTACCTGCGCCTGGTGAAATTCGTGATTCCGTATTTCATCGCGCTGATGGCCTGCTGGCTGGCGATTTCGCTGTGGCCGGCCCTGTCGCTTGCGCTGATCGGCTGATCGGCCACGGCCAGCGACGTGGATCCATCGCGCCGCGGCAAGCTCCTGGGAGCTTGCCGCGTTATCATGTCCTGCATAGGTTGAGCGCTATCTGGCTCACATCGACCGACCCATTTCCCGCCGTCGCCAAGGATCGCGTATGCCCACCGAAAGCTCTCCCTCGGCACCCGCTCAAGCCGCCGATGCTCGCCCCACCACCAACTCCACGCTGCAGCGCGGCCTGGCGGTGCTCGAGACCATCGCCACGGCCCCCCACGGCATGAGTGCGGCAGACCTCGAGCGGCACCTGGAGATTCCCAAGCCCACCCTGCACCGGCTGCTGAAGCAGTTGGAGGAACAGGAACTGGTGGTCAGGGATGTCGAAGGGCGCCACCTCATGCCCGGTGAGCGCCTGCACCGCATGGCCATGGGGGTGCTCGCCAACGAAAGCCTCAAGGCCCCGCGGCGGATGCTGCTCAAGCGCCTCGCCGACGAAGTCGGCGAAACCTGCAACCTGACCCTGCTCGATGGCCACGAAGTGCTGTATTACGAACGCGTTGAGACCAACTGGCCGGTGCGCATTCAACTGCCGCCAGGATCTCGGCTGCCACTGCACTGCACCGCCAGCGGCAAGATGTTTCTCGCCCTGATGCCGGCGACCCAGCGCCGTGAACTGCTCAAGCATCTGGCGCTCGATGCCTATACCCCGGTCACCGCCACGGATCCGGCCTCGCTCGAGACTCGGCTCCTGCGCATCGCCGATGACGAACTCAGCACCGACGACGAGGAGTTCATCCAGGGCATGGTCGCCGTGGCCGTCCCGGTCTACGATCAAGCCGGCCGCATTCAGGCGTCGCTGGCGATCCACGCACCGCGCCTGCGCCATACCATCGACAGCCTGCGCCAATGGGTGCCGCTGATGCGCCGCAT
The DNA here is from genome assembly GCF_052645355.1 of Halomonas sp. V046. Classification (NCBI taxonomy): domain Bacteria; kingdom Pseudomonadati; phylum Pseudomonadota; class Gammaproteobacteria; order Oceanospirillales; family Halomonadaceae; genus Halomonas; species Halomonas sp. V046. The sequence continues at coordinate 217,038 of NZ_JBQXYF010000007.1, read as the reverse complement.
CGCCGGCGAACTTCAGGACACCTTCAGATCCTGAGCCGAGCCTTTACGTCCTGAGCCAAGGCTCCTGAGACAAGGCTCCTGCACGCGCCGCCTTGGGATGCGACGCAAAGCCGACGCAAGACCGACGCCTGACCGCGCGCCCGGACGCGACACCGGCGTCGCGAATCGCCAAGGCAGACCAGCACCGCCTAGACCGGCGGCACGACCACCACCGGCACGCTGGCGCGTTTGATCACGCCCTTGGTGACCTTGCCGGCATAGGATGCGGTAAAACCGCGCTTGTTGGTCGCCATCACGATCATCTCGCAGTCATGGCGCGTGGCGTAGCGGATAATCTCGGACGCCGGGTAGCCCTCGACCACGGCGGTCGCGGTCACGCACTGGCGCGCCTTGGGGTCGACAAAGGGCGTTCTTTCCCAGAACTCATCGAGTCGGGTATCGAGGTTTTCTCGGGCCTGATCGAGACGCTGCTGAATCAGGGTCTCGAGCGCCCTGCGCTCGCGGATATTGGCCCTCAAGGTCGTCATCACGTCCTCGGATAGCGACTTCACCGCATGCAGGACATGCAACTCGGCGCCGAGCGCCTGGGCCAGGCACACGGACTTGATCAACACCTGATCGCAGTCACCACGCAGACCGACGCAACTCAGGATTCGTTTCACGGGCGTTGGCATCTTGTCTCTCCTGACATGGCGCGAAAGCGCCCAACGGGCCGACCCTGGGTACCGCACCTGGTGCATGGCTCAGGGCCGAGCAAAGGATAGCTGAAGCCGATCGACCGGCTCACGGAGCGGCTCACGGGTGCCACGGCGCCACGCTTGGCAGCCACCGCGTCAATGGCGTCTAGGCCCCGCCACGGGCCTCGCCTTGTCAATAGCCCATCAACTCCGGCAACCACAGCGATATCTGCGGAAAGTAGGCGATCAAGAACAGTGCGAACACCGAGCCTGCCGCGAAGGGCAATGCCTTGACCGAGATTTCCTCGATCGACGAGCCACCGATGCCCGAGGCCACAAACAGGTTCTCCCCGAGCGGCGGTGTCTGGAAACCGATGGCGAGTGCGCACACCACCACGATGCCCACATGAACCGGGTCCATGCCCAGCATATACATGATAGGCAACAGCACCGGCGTCAGGATCATGATCGCCGCCAGCGTCTCCATGAACATGCCGACAAACAGCAGGAAGACGATCACCATGGCCCAGATCAGGTAGAGATTGTCGGTCATGTCGAGCATGTTCTCGGCGATGATCGCCGGCACCCGCTGTTCGACCAGCAGACGCCCGAAAACCGTCGCAGTAAACAGGATCAACAGCACCCGCCCGGTGATCCAGGTAGTGGTTTCGAGGGTTTTCAGCGTCGGCTTCCACTTGAGTTCCTTATGCAGAAAGATGCCGACGAAGAGCGTATAGGCGATGGCGACGATGGCCGACTCTGTCGGCGTGAACAATCCACTGTAGATGCCTCCCAGGATAATCAGCGGCGCCAGCATCGACCACACCCCACGCTTTAGACTCGTGGCAATCGTTGCCGTCGACCAGCTATCGCTCAAGCCTTTGTAGCCGCGACGCTTCGAGATCACATAGTTGATGACGAGCAGGCAGGTCGCGATCACCATGCCCGGCACGATACCGGCGATGAAAAGCTTCGGAATGGATAGCGTTTGAAAGGCCCCGTGCGCGGCGATAGCCTCCGCCGGGGGTTGCAGACCCATGCCCGAGATACCGAAGATAACCATGGGAATAGAGGGCGGGATGACGACCCCCAGCCCGCCGGATGAGGCGGTAATGGCGCTGCCATAGCCCTTGTCGTAGCCGCGCTTGGCCATCGCCGGAATCATCAACATGCCGACGGCGGCCGTGGTGGCCGGGCCCGAGCCCGAGATGGCGCCGAAGAACATGCAGGCAAACACCGTCGCCGCGGCAAGCCCACCGGTAACAGGTCCCGCGAAGGCCTCGGCGATATCCACCAGGCGCTTGGAGATGCCGGCCGCCTCCATCAGGGCGCCCGCCAGAATAAACGCCGGCAGCGCCATCAGTGGAAAGGCTCCCACCGAGGTGAAGGCGATCTGCACGAAGGATAGCGGGTTCTCGCCCAGGGCGAGGAAGGTCGTCAGGGCAGCCACGCCCAAGGACACGGTGATGGGAGCGCCGATCACCAGCAGCACGAAGAACACCCCAAACAACAGGTAGATGACGCTGGTCTCCATGTTCAGGACTCCTTCCGGTCGGCCGACGAGGTCGCCTTGGCCGCTTCGATGGCCTCGGCTTCCGGGTCGACAAACTGACGATGTTTGACGAAACGAAGGTAGTTGTTTTGGATAATGCGCAGGGTCATGGCGGTGAAGGCCAATGGCAGCACCAGATAGAAGTACTTCATCGGCACCCCGAGGGTCTGGGATTTCCAGAACAGGTTCATCTTGTTGAACACGAAGTCGTAGCTCAGCCAGATGAAGACCAGGTTAAAGGCAATCCAGATCAGATCGGTCAGCACGCCACAAGCCGTTTCGACCCAGCGGGGAAAGAAGCGAAATTGAAAGGTCACTCGGTTGTGGGCCGACTTCTTGGCCGCGTAGACGGCGCCAAAATAGGCGAACCAGACGAAGGCGTAGGTGGCTAGCTCATCGGCCCACGGCAGTGAATAGGCGAACAGGTTGCGCAGCATGATCTGGGCAAACAGCAGCATCACAAAAAGTACCAGCAGGAACTGGCATAGCAGATTCTCGACGTTGTCGATCAATTTCCATAGGGTTCTCATGGCCGCCCCCCTGAGCTCAGTCGTCCAGATGTGATCATGCGTGAAAGCGCGTGCCGCCGCCCATCAACATGGGCGGCGAACGCCATCTCTGGATTCAGGGAGCCGCGTCGCGACCCAGTGCGCTGAGCGCCGCATCGAGCTTTTCCTTGCCGCCGATGCTGTCGTAGAAATCGGGCCAGATGGCCGTCGCCATCTCGATCCACTCCTGCTCGTCGTTGGCGGGCTCGGTGATCTCCATGCCACCGTCCTCCAGGCGCTGCTTGATGGCATCTTCCTGTTCGATGAGATACTCGTAGCTGTGTTCGGTAGCCTCTGCCGCGGCTTCCGTTACCGCCTCTTGCTGCTCCGGACTCAGGCTCTGAAACTGGCCTTCCCCCATCACCAGCGGCTCCAGCGAGAACACGTAGCAGCTATCGGTGACGTAGTCCTGAACTTCATGGAACTTCATCGCATCGATGGTGATGTAGGGGTTGTCCTGACCATCGACTACCCCCTGTTGAAGCGCAGTAAAGGTCTCGGACCAGGCCAACGGATTCGGATTGACGCCCCAGGCCTGATAGGCAGCGATCATGATCTCGTTCTTGGGTACGCGAATCACCAGTCCATCGAGATCCTCGGGGCTCGCCACCGGACGAGCGGAGTTGGTCAGGCGACGGCAGCCCGAGTAGGCCCAGCCGAGAATCCGTACCCCGGCATCACGAACGGTGTTGTCGACCATTTCCTGGCCGATCTCACCCTGGGTCAGGGTCCGCGCGTCTTCAGGACTCTGGATCACATACGGCAGCGTCAACACCCCCACCGTCGGTGAGAACGGCGTGATGTTGTTGATCGCCAGTACCGACAGGTCGAGCAGGCCCATGCTGGCATTGTTGATGGTGTCCTGCTCGCTACCGAGCTGTCCATTGGGGAACAGGTCCACGGTAATGTCCCCGTCGGTCTTTTCCTCGATCAGGGTGGCGAAGGTGGTACCGAGTTCGTACTGGGTGCCGCCTGCCGCGTCGCCGAGCGCCATCTTCCAGGTAGTGGCACTGGCGTGAGACGCCAGCGTCACCGCCGCCAGGGCGACGGACGCGGTGACCAGCGTACGTGGGAATCGGTGGGTGGTGCGGGACGTAACGGATGCAGGGTTCATGCGGATCTCCCATCATTGTTGTGTCGCCGCAAATGGCTCGCGACGAGATCTTGTGTCGGGCTATCTGACCGGGGCATCGCCGTAGGCCCTGATGCAAAGCGCCGGCCTACCCCGAGTCACGGGTCCTACTCTCCCCCCCTGCCCAAAGGGACAATAGAACCAGTGATGGGGCATTGATTGGGCCAGGCTTCGTCGACGCTCGACAAGCTGCCCAGTGTATAAGAAGGTGGTGAACCCTGGCCGACCGACCAGTTGCTGACGCGTCGGCGCACCCGGGGCTTCTTACCCGAACCGACGATGCCCTAGCCTTCGGATCGACAAGGGATGACAACAATGATGTCGCCATACGAGTCCTGTCCTCACCATGACTGAGCCGCTCTTCCATCTCGATGCCACCCTGCACGAAAGCCTGCAGTGCCAATTGCGCGAGCAGATTGCCCGGGCCATCCTCGAAGGCCACCTGCCGCCGGACGAGGCCTTGCCGTCGAGCCGGCGCCTGGCCAAGGAGCTCAAGGTCGCCCGCAACACCGTGATGCTGGCCTACGAACAGTTGCTCGATGACGGCTACCTGATCGCTCGCGAGCGCAGCGGCTACTTCGTCAATCCGGATATTCTCGATGGCCGAGTGCGTCAGCCAGCCGGCAGCGGATCCGCCCTCCCCACCAGCGCCGAGGACGCGGTGGCCTGGTCGACGCTGCTGACCATGACCCCGTCGCGTCAGCCCACCATCACCAAGCCCGCCGACTGGCATCGCTACGACTATCCCTTTCTCTACGGCCAACTCGACCCGGAGCTGTTCCCGACCCAGCATTGGCGAGAATGCAGCCGGGACTCCACGAGCGTACCGGCGATTCGTAGCTGGTCGGTCGACCACTTGAGCGAGGACGATCCGCTGTTGGTGGAGCAGATTCACCAGCGTCTGCTGCCCCGCCGCGGTGTCTGGGCGCGCCCCGAGGAAATTCTGATTACCGTCGGGGCACAGCAGGCCCTGTGGATCAGCGCCATGCTGCTGCTCGGCCCCGGTCGTGGCTTCGCCATGGAAAACCCGGGCTACGTCGACATGCACAATATCGCCGCCACCTTCACCGACAAGGTCGAGGCACTGGACGTGGATGACCATGGGCTAAGTCTCGATAAGCGCCTGGCGCATTGCCAATTGGCCTACGTGACGCCGAGCCACCAATCGCCCACCGGGGTGACCATGCCGCTGGAGCGCCGCCGCCAGTTGCTGGCGCTGGCCAGCCGCCATAATTTCCTGGTCATCGAGGACGACTACGAGAGCGAAACCAACTTCGTCGACAACCCGACGCCGGCGCTCAAGAGCCTCGACCGCGAAGGCCGGGTGATCTACGTCGGCAGTCTGTCGAAGACCCTGGCACCGGGCTTGAGGCTTGGCTACATGGTGGCGCCGCCGGCGTTCATTCGTGAGGCCCGCGCGCTGCGACGCTTGATGCTGCGCCATCCGGCGACCAACAATCAGCGCAGCGTGGCGCTGTTTCTGGAGCGCGGCTATCACGATGCCCTGCTACGCCACCTGCGCAAGGCCTATCAGCGCCGTTGGCTGATCATGCGTGAGGCACTCGACAAGCACCTGCCGACCCTCGTCACCCGCTCTACCTTCGGCGGCTCATGTTTCTGGCTCGAGGGCCCGCCGGAGCTCGACGCCGCCCGGCTGTGCGAACTGGCCCGGGAGCACGGGATCCTAATCGAGAACGGCGACCGGCACTATTTTACCGACAGCGTGAACGCGACCCGGCCCGGCAATCAGCCTACCCATGTCTTTCGCATGGGGTTCTCGGCGATCAACGAGGCCCGCATCGAGCCCGGCATCGAGCGCCTGGCGGCGCTGGTGCCCCTGGCGCTCGCTCAGGCAGACGACGCCCCGCCAGTGGCGCCTTAACCCAACGCCGGGAGTGGCGCTACCGGCGCCGTGGGCAGCGACCGGAGCCCCGCCATCAAGGCGTCGAAGCGCGCGCCCTGGCGTCCGATACAGACCAGCGCCGAGCGCGACGTCGAGGGGCGATGATCGCGCCACGTCAGGCGAGCCCCGCTGAGCTGGAGACTGACCCAGGCGTCGCCTGTCTGGCGTCGGCAATACAGCACCCCCTTGGCCCTGAGCAGCACATCGTCATAGGCCTCTAGCCAGTGCGCCAATGCCTCGGCGTCCACCGCCCCCGAGAAACTCACCGACGCATTGTCGATACCGTGACCCGGCCGCGGCGCCTTACCGGGTCGCCCGGTAGAACCCTGTAAAAGCGCTCCGCCGCGAGGCTCGGCCACGCGTAGCATCGGCGCGACCGGCGCCTCGGCCACCGGTTCCCCCGCCATGGCGGTGACGTTCGCGCTGGCAAAGGATGCGATCCAGTCCACCAGGGCCTGACGTCCGTGGTCTTCCCCCGGCAAGCGATTGACCAACAGGCGGTCGGCCGCCGCCAGTTGCGTGCGCCACAGCTCACCGACCAGGGCATCGGCGGCCAGTCGTCGTGCCTGACTGGCATCCACCAATACCACCACCTCGGCCAGGTGCAGCCCAGCTGCCAGGCGCGCAATATCGGCGATCCGCTCGGGTTCGGCGACACCGCTGGCTTCGATCAGGATCGACCGCGGCGACTCGTGCAGGCGCAGAGCCTGTGCCAACTGCTCCGCCAGCGTGCCTCCGAGAGTGCAACACAGGCAGCCGTTGGTCAGCGCCAGCAGGCGATCATCACGAAAGTCGATCAGCTCCTGATCGACGTTGACCGCTCCCAGGTCATTGACGATCACCAGCGCGTCGCTGGCATCACCTCGGGCGATCCGCTCGTTGAGATAGCTGGTCTTGCCGGCGCCGAGGAAGCCGGCAATGACCGTGACGGGCACCGACGACGCGGCCCCGGGCGTCGACAACGGCGCGGCCCCAGGCGTCGACACATGCTTGGCCCCGGCCCTAGCCTTGCCCATGGCATCGCCCTCCCAGGACAGTGGCGTGCACCACGATGTCCTTGAGGCGTTCCGGCGCCAGGCCCAATGGATCGTCGTCGAGCACCACCAGATCGGCCTGCTTGCCGACCTCGAGGCTGCCGACCCGATCGTCCAGGCCCAGGGTGTAGGCCGCACCGAGGGTAATCATCTCGAGTGCCTGGGCCACGCTGACGGCCTCGTGCGTACCCAGCTGGCGACCACTGGCGGTGCGCCGATTGACCGCGCACCAGGCGGTGAACAGCGGCCCCAGCGGGGTCACCGGAGCATCGCTGTGAATCGCCACGGGAATTCCGAGACGAGACGCCGAGGCCAGGGGTTCGAGTCGTTGGCAACGCGATGGCCCGAGGGTCCGGCTGTAGTGAATATCGCCCCAGTAGTACAGATGATTGGCAAACATGTTCAGGCACAGGCCTAGACTCGCGGCACGCCGGAGTTGAGCATGATCGATGATCTGGCAGTGCTGCAGCGTATGCCGGTGGTCCGGTCTCGGCCACAGGGTCAAGGCCTGGTCGATGGCGTCGAGCATCAACTCGACGGCCTCGTCGCCGTTGGTGTGAATATGCAACTGCAGGCCTGCCTGGTGATAGGCCTGCACCAGCTCGGTCAGCGCCTCGGGGTCGGCATTCCACAGCCCATTGGGATGGCCATCGTGGTAGTGCGGCCATTTCAGGCGCGCGGTGTAGCCCTGGATCGAGCCGTCGGTCATCAGTTTTGCCGGCCCGAAGGTCAAGCGCTCGTGATTATGGGCCATGGCCGCCTGCAGGCGTTCGATCCCCTCGTCCGCCGCCCAGCTCAACACCCCCATGGCCGGAACGAGGCGCACGGGGAAGTCCGCGGCGGCGGTGACCTCGACCATGGCCGCCACCGCCTCGTCGGTCATCGGGTTGTACAGGTCGGTAATGGTGGTCACACCGGCGCGCTGGGCGATACGAGAATACCGACGTAGCGTGTCCGGGGAGGCCACCGCCTCGAACAGGTTCTCGCCGAGGGCGTCGAAGACCACAAACATCGCCGCCATTTCCTGCAGTTCGCCGCTGGGCATTCCGCCGTCATCGCACATGACCCCCTGAACACTGGGACCCGCGCTGATACCCGCCATTTCGAGCATCGCCGAGTTGACCGTCATCACGTGCAGGCTGGCATGCAGTACCACCAGCGGACGATCGGCGACCGCCTCGTCCAGCTCGCGACGCGTCAGTCGCGTCCCCTCGAAATACACCGGATCGAAGCCCCAGGCGACCAGGGGCTCACCAGGAGGCAGGCTGGCGGCATGCTCACGCAGCCGTGCCTGGACCTCGGCGATGCTTTCGAGGCCATTCCAGGTGCGTCCCTCGGGGTCGGTGCGGGGGAAGTAACCAAGATACAGGTAGTTCCACATCGCTCCTTCCAGGGCGTGACTATGACCTTCGACGAAGCCGGGCAGGATCACCTTGTCGGCGAACCGCGTATCGATATCCCCCTCCGGCATGGCATCGCGGGGACCGACGGCCAGGATACGACCATCGACGATGGCGATATGGGTCGCCTCCGGCTGGGAGGGGTCCATGGTCAGGATGCGCTTGGCGCGGTAGATCGTCATGCTCATCAGGGGGTCGCTCCCTTGGTCAACGCTGAGGTAGAAGTAGTACGGAGCGGGGCCGAGGCGCGTTTCACCGCAGCAGGCGGCTGGGCTACCGAACCTCGGCGGGCACGGCGATCCCACAGCAACATCAGCGGCAGGCAGGCGATGAACAATAGCGCCGAGCCACCGAAGATCAGCAGATACTCAGCGCCGCTCAGCGAGGGCAGGATGGGGGCGAAGATCATCAACATGTGCGCGGTCATCACGATAATCGCCAGGTTGAAAAACGCCAGCTCCTTGGGCACCGAGGTCGAGAAGTCGGCGTCCATCATGCGCAGCAGAAGAAGTCCTGTGCCGGTCGAACCGCAGCAGCAGCCGAAGGAGGTGAGTGCCCTTTCATGCCCCAGGGGGCCGCTCATCCGCCCGATCAGCAGGCAACCGATGAGTGTCGCCACGGTCACCGCGGCGGTGACCAGCAGGATCGGCGCCAGCAGTTCATAGAGCACGGCAAACTGGATGCTCATCAGCGTACCCACCACCATGAAGTCCACCGAACTGCCGGTAATCCGCTTGAGCGTGTCGTCGTCGACCCGGTGGCTCAGGCCCATGCGGTCGATGACCAGGCGCATCAGTACGCAGACGCCAAGCCCGTGCAAGAAGAACAGGTTGTGGCTGAACAGCACCCCAAGATTGATACCGTAGGGCGAGGCGCCGCCGATGATTCCCTGCATAAACGTCAGCCACAGATGAGTGATGACGTAGGCCACGGCCAACAGGCCGAGGTGATAAGCCAAGGAGTCCAGATTAGCCGGGTGCGACACCATGGAACCCGTTGAGGGTGCGTCGACCCGTGCATCGGGCCTGGCACTCGGATTGAAGAAGCCGAAGCGGAAGTGATCATCGAGCTTCGAGGCACGGTTGGCATTGAGCCCCTTGTTGAGATAGCGACGAGCGATGGGCACCCCCACCGCGAAGGCCATCAGAAAGCCCAGCGACGCATAGATAAGCCCCACCTGGGCCGCGTTCTCGATGCCGTACTCTGACTCCCAGATGCTGCCGTAAGTCAGTGCCTGGCCAGGGCCCTGGGTGAAGCCGTGGGTCACGATGGCCCCCAGCCAACCGCTGATATCCGAGCCGGTCAGGGCGTCGTAGCCGGTCACGATAAAATAGCCAAGAACGCCCTGAATCCCCAGGCTGATGCTCCAGGCCAGGGTCATCCACATACCACCGCGAACGATACTACCGCCACCTTCGGCGCTGCGGCTGCCCCCGGTGAGGCATAGCGACATGAAGCTCAGGGTAAAGAAGTGAAAGGTCAGGGCGGTGAAATCGCCCGGTGAGTAACCCGGCAGCAGGCCGAAGGACAGGGCGAAGAACCCCAGCACGCCGCCGACGATGCTCGCTGGCACCAATGAGGCGCGCAACAGGCGCAAGCGGCTGCGGAGCAAGCTTCCTACCCACAGCATTACGGCAAGGAGCGCGAAGGCTATCACGCCATGAAAGGTATCTTGCATAACGTCACCACCTATTGTGTTGTCTTGTTGGGTGTCATTTGCGGCGTCGTCAACGCGGTCCTGGCGGACATAGCGCGTTGATACGAATTCAGGCTAAGCCGCGTAGTATTGCCTGTATAATATCAATTATCTTTTATGTGATACCGAGCAAGCATCAATGCGTATCGATCTTCGCCATCTCAGGGCCTATGTCGCCGTCGCCGAACTCTTGCACTTTCGACGCGCCGCGGAACGCCTGAATGTCGCCCAGCCGGCACTGAGCCGAACCATCGTTCAGCTCGAAGACGCGATCGGCGAAGCGCTGCTCATGCGCAACAATCGGCAAGTTCAGCTCACTGTTCCCGGGGAGGTGTTCCTCGAGGAGTGCTATGTGATTCTGCGCCAGGTCGACGACGCGGTGACGCGGACCCAACGCGCGGGGCGGGGCGAAATCGGACGCCTGAGCGTCGGCTATACCGACTTCGCCATCACCGGTGGCCTGCCCAAGATCCTCGAAGGATTTCGCCTGCTCTATCCCGACGTCCAGTTTGACATGCACTTCGGCTCCACCGCCCAACAGCTCCAGGAACTCACGGAAGATCGCCTCGATATCGGCTTTATCACCGGCCCCAACCTGACACCGGGCATCATGTCCTTGCCCATCCAGGAGGACCGGTTCATTGCCGTGGTCAGCGAGCGCCACCGCCTTGCCGGCCGCAGCAGCATCGCCCTGGCGGAATTGGCCACCGAGCCATTCATCCTCGGCAATCGCGACATGTGGCAGCACTTCAGGCGGCGCCTTGACGCGCTCTGCGTCGAGGCCGGCTTTCTGCCCCGGGTGGCCCAGGAAGCCTTCAATAGCGAAGGCGTATTTGGCTTCGTTGCCTCGGACTTCGGCGTCACCGTGCATCTGGAGTGCGCCCACAACTACGTGCGCAAGGGGGTACGCCTGCTGCCGCTGGAGGACGTCAACGCCAGCCTCGTCACCGAGGTGGCGTGGAAGGATCAGCCGCTCTCCGCGGTTCAGGAAGCGTTTCTGACCAGCCTCAAGGGAATGGTGTAAGCCCTGTTCTCAACGGTCACCAAGGACGCCAGCGAGGGCTCGAGACCGGAGGTGTGACCACGATGCGCGGGGCGCCGAAGGCACGGCCTGGGGCGATGCCAACACCAGCGCCCCACGGCGTGACCATGGGGCCTGGGATCAAGGGCTGGTTGAACGGCTAGCACCCGGGCTGGTTCATGCGCCGACGTCAGTAGCCTGGTGGTAGCCGCGTTACGTCAGGCGGCGTCAAGGACGCTCGTCCTTGTACGCGTACCAGCGATAGAGAAAGCGCTGGCCGCTGCGGCGGAACGGGGCGAAGGCCGAGGATTCGACCTTTTCTCTCAGGTTCGGGAAGGGCAGCTTCGAGGTGAAGATTGGCAGATCCAGGCTCGCGCCTTCCCCGGCGATCCACTGAGCCAGGCGCTTGCCGGCCTGAGCCGAGTACATCACCCCGTTGCCGCCGTAGCCGAGCGCGTAGTAGACGCTTTCCTTCGGGTCCGGTTGATGGATCCGCGGCATCATGTCGTGACTGACATCGACCCAGCCCCACCAGGAGTAGTCGATCTCGATGCCCTTGAGGGCCGGAAATTTACGCGCCAGGTCGCCGATCAGCTGGTCGCGGTAGCGATCCTTAGGCGCGTCACGTCCGGTGATGGCGCTGCGACTGCCGATCTGCACCCGGTTGTCGGGCAGCAACCGATAGTAGTGACGCAGGATGCGGGTATCGGTCAGCACCTGGGTGGTACGAAAGTTGGTCGCCGCGATCTCTGACTCGGTGAGCGGACGCGTCACGATCGAGTTGGACAGGATCGGCAGCAGGCGATTCTTCAAGTGGGTGTGCAGCTGACCGGTGATGTACCCGCCGGTGGCGATGCCGACCGAGCGCGCCTTGACCGTGCCTCCGGGCGTGCGCAGGTAGTGCACCCCGCCACGGGTTTCCCAGCCCAGCACCGGGCTTGCCGGGTGTACCTTGACGCCAAGCGCACGCGCTTTTCTGTGGTAGCCGAAGGCCAGCTTGGCGGCATGAATCCCGATCCCTTCGGGCTCGTGCATGGCGCCGGCGGCTTCGGCGTCGCCGACCCACTCGCGACGCACCGTATCACCATCAATCATCTGCGCATCGTAGTCGAAGGTATCGCGCAGAAGCCGCGCTTCCTTCTCAAGGCTCGGCATGACCCTCGGCCGATGGGCAATATACAGATGACCGCCGGGCTGTGGCTCGCAGTCGATATCGCGAATCAGCGACTTGAATGTCTGCATTCCCTCGACGCACTCACGATGCAGCTTGAGCGCGGTCTGAAGCCCATAACGCTCGATCCACTGGGAGCGCTTGAGGCGCCCCGAGGCGCACTGGGCCTGGCCACCATTACGAGAACTGCAGCCCCAACTGACTCGATTGGCCTCGAGCACCGTGGCCTTGATCCCGTACTGCTCGGCGAGAAAGATCGCCGCGGTCAACCCGGTGAAGCCCGAGCCGATGATCACCACATCGGCGTCGGTGTCGGCGACGATCGGACCATCATCCGCCGGCGGCTCGCCGGCAGTCGCGATCCAGTAGGTCGGCGCATAGTCGCTGCCGGTACCTGCATGGGCCGCCGTCAGCGGATCATAGGCCGGATCATAGGGGGCCCTCGCCGGCGTGCACTGGCCGGCTTCGCGTTTGCTCGTGTCCGTAGGGGTCTGCAGGTCCATCATGGTGATGCTCCTCGGCAAGCCGGTAGAAACCCAAGCGATGAATCGGCGTCTGTGTCGTTGGCCTATGCCACTGACACCTGCTGCCGATTCATGCTTGAGGGTCAGGCGCTGCGATCTACCGCGCGCGTCAGTCGCCGCGAACCGGTGTCGCGGGGCGCTGCTTGCGAAAGGCATTCTTCACCGCAATCTTGCCGTCACGGAAGGTGAAGGCATCGATCATGCGGGCCTCGGAGCGCATGCCGTCGGCGGTGGTACCGCGATAGGTGCTTTCCGAGTAACCCCGATCGCCGATGACCTGGTGCACGCCGTCGACCCACTCGGCGTCTGGCGCATTTTCCCAGGCGGCACGCAGACCGGCACGCACGGCCTCCTGGCCGATGAAGCTCTTGCCCAGCAACTCAGGACCGCCGACGGCATGAAACTCGCAGTCGTCGGTCATCATTGCCATCACGGCATCGATATCGTGGCGGTTCAAGGCGTCAGCGAAGGCTTCGAGAAACTTGGCGTCGGGCTGGCTCATGGTAGGTCTCCGTGGAGCTTGTCTTGTGATGGTTGCTGGCCATATCGGTGGAATCCGCGCACTCGGCGCACCCTCGCACTTAATGACGGTGGTGCCGAGCGTCAGGTTCGAGGGCAACCCTGCTGCCCCGAGCGGCTCATCCCGAGACTACGCCCCGCGTCCTCTCCCCCTTTAGCACCAGTTTGCCGCCAGTCGTTGGACCAGACATTGCGTGGCCACTGGCCGTCGATCGTACGCCGGCTTCGGCCAGGCGATCATCGAACCGACGACGTCCAGGGTGCTGGTGCTGGCCCTGTTCGCTCCCCACTAAGAATAAAATCTCGTTTTTCGATACAATTTGCATTATTTTAAGAAACACGGCTATAGTCATCCCACAGCTTGGCCAGTCGCGCCTCGATGCTCTTCGCCGGCTTGTCGAGACCGTCCGCCGCCACTGCTGTCCCAGACAAGACGCTGTGACCCAGCCCCAGGCCTGCGCCCCGAAGGCCTCGCCCAGGCTGGCTTCCAGCCCTTCTCCCATTCCTGCCGAGGAAGATCGCCATGGCCGACCGCCCCGCCCCGCTCGATGACGCGCCCCTTGATCAGCACATGAGAAGTGCCAGGGAGCTGTTCGGCATCGACTCGGACCTGCAGGTCCCGGTGTTCAACCAGCGTGACGATCACGTACCGGATATCGATACGGCCTATCGCTTCAATCCCGACGTGACCCTGGCGATCCTGGCCGGCTTCACCCGCAACCGGCGGGTCATGGTTCAGGGCCTGCACGGCACCGGCAAGTCGACCCACATCGAGCAGGTCGCCGCGCGCCTCAACTGGCCGTGCCTGCGCGTCAATCTCGACGGCCATGTCAGCCGCCTGGACCTGGTCGGCAAGGATGCCATCGTCATCCGCGACGGCGTTCAGGTCACCGAGTTCCAGGAAGGCATCGTGCCCTGGTCGCTGACCCGGCCGGTGGCCTTGGTCTTCGATGAGTACGACGCCGGCCGCCCGGACGTGATGTTCGTCATCCAGCGTATCCTCGAGCGTGATGGCCGCTTCACCCTGCTCGATCAGAACCGCGTGATCGTGCCCCATCCGATGTTCCGTTTGTTCGCCACCGCCAATACCCTGGGACTCGGCAATCAGGATGGGCTCTACCAGGGCACCCAGCTGCTCAACCATGCCCAGGTGGACCGCTGGAACATCGTCGCCAAGCTCGACTACCTGCCCCGCGACGAGGAAGTGAAGATCGTCCTGGCCCGGGTGCCAAGCAAGGACAACGAACGCGGCAGACGGCATGTCGATGCCATGGTGGCGGTGGCCGAGTTGACCCGTCGAGGCTTCGCCAACGGCGACCTGTCGACCTTGATGTCACCACGCACCGTGATCACCTGGGCCGAGAACTGCGAGATCTTTCGCGATCCGGCCCTGGCCTTTCGCCTGTCGTTTCTCAACAAGTGCGACGAGCACGAACGGCCCCTGGTCGCCGAGTTTTACCAGCGCTGCTTCGATGCCGAACTCAGCGAGTCGGTGATCGACGAGGCCCCTGACCAGTGATACCGCCCTCGTCAACCTCGCCCAGCCTTGCCGAGCGCCGGCGCCAGCAGTATGTCGAGGAGCTGGAAGCGGCAACCCTCAGGGCCCTGGCCGGCGACCCCGACTGGCACTACCGGCGCCGGCGCCTGCACCATGGCTCCCGGGCGGTGGCGCTGCGGGCGCCTCACCTGCGCCTCGGCGATGACTGCCTCGCCGCGGCGGACTATCGCGGCGTCACCGATGCCCTCGCCCTGCGCGTGGGCGGGAGCGATGATGCCCTGCACGAGCAGCGCCGGCCCGAGGCGCCGGAAGCGAGGCTGATCTACGATCTGCTCGAACAGTTGCGCGTCGAGTCATGCATCGATAGCGACATGCCCGGCATGGCACGTAACGTCCGCGAGCGTTTCAGTCGCTGGTCGCTGGCGTTCCACCACACCCAGATGACCGAATCCGCCCTCGGCCTTGTGTTGTTCTGCGTGATCCAGATCTGCTGGTCACGCCTGATGGCAAGGCCGGTGAGCGAAGAGTTCGAGGACCTGCTCGAGGCCACCCGAGCCAACATCGTGCCGGTGCTCGGCCACGACCTGGCCGGCCTGCGCCGCCATCGCCAAGACCAGAGTGCTTATCAGGTGCACGCCCGCGGTATCGCCGACTGGGTAGGCGACCAGCTCGAAGGACTCGAGGCCAGCGCTGAGCGCGACAACGAACGCGAAGACCCGAAGCGCCGACTGGCGCTGCTGCTCGACGCCGATGACGAGCTCGACGAAGAGATCGCGCTGGCGCCAAGTGGCCACAGCCGACTGTTTCACGACCAACAGCAGCGCTACCGCGCCTTTACCACCGCCTACGACAGCGAGATCGACGCCGCATCGCTGGTGCGTGAGGCCTTGCTACAGGAGTACCGCGAGCGTCTCGATGCACGCATCGCCGCCCAGCGCATCAATGTGCACCGTTTGGCTCGGCTGTTTCGCCGCACGCTGTCGCAGCCCGATCGGGACGGCTGGCAGCACGGCGAGGAAAGCGGCATCATCGACGGCCGCCGTCTGGCCCAGGTCATCTCCTCCCCCATGGAGAGACGGGTGTTTCAGCGCGAGCGCTATCACCCGGTGAGCGATGCCCAAGTATGCGTGCTGATCGACTGCTCGGGCTCGATGAAAGCCCACGGTGAAGCCATCGCCACCCTGGTGGAGCTACTGACTCGGGCGCTGGATATGGCGGGTGTGGCCACCGAGGTGCTGGGATTTACCACCGCCGCCTGGAACGGCGGCCGTGCCCACCGCGACTGGCAGAAGGCCGGCAGACCCAAGGCCCCGGGGCGGCTAAACGAAGCACGCCACCTGGTGTTCAAGGACGCCCGCCGCCCGTGGCGACGCTCAAGGCGCGCCTTCGGTGCCCTGCTCAAGGCAGATCTGTACAAGGAAGGGATCGACGGTGAAGCCGTGGAGTGGGCCGCCCAGCGGCTGCTCAGCGCCGACGTCAATCGCCGCCTGCTGCTGGTGCTGTCCGATGGCAGCCCATCGGATAGCGCAACGAGTCTTGCCAATGACCGCTACTACCTCGACAACCACTTGAAGGCCGTCATCGACCGTTACGATAGCCGCGGCCCGGCAGGCGCCGGACAGATCGAGATCACCGGCCTCGGGGTGGGCCTCGACCTGAGCCCTTACTATCGCCGCCACCGCATCGTCGATCTGGCCCAGACCCTCGACAACGCTCTGGCCGAGGAGATCGCCCAGCTGCTGGTGGCGCGCCACCACTACTAGAACCTAGAGGCTACGAACCTAGAGGCTACGAACCTAGGGAATACGAACCTAGGGAATACGAACCTAGGGAATACGAACCTAGGGAATACGAGAACTAGGGATACGAGAACTAGTGATACGAGAACATAGGGGCACGAGAACCTAGCAAGGCGCGAACTCACACTAAGGCGCGTGGCCGGCAGCCCTCACGCCAAAGTGCTCAAGCGCCCTTATCGCGATGTCCGCCCCATACTCCTGAACAAAGTGCCCGGCGTCATGGACCCTCAAGGGTTCAGGGCAGCCCTTGATGATGCCGCGCAAGTGCTCCATGGGGGCTTCCCCCAGCACGCCATCGCGCATGCCGATGGCCATGAAACTCTCCCCCTGCCATTCGCCAGACCAGTACTGACGGGCGCGCAGGCCCAGCGCTACCCCGTCCATCTCGGGGCTCACCGGCACCATCTGGGGAAAGCGCCTGACACCGGCCTTGTAGCGGTTATCCGGGAAGGGAGCGTCATAGGCGAGGGCATCCAGAATATTAACCGCAGCCAGCGCATCGGTAGCGATCATCCCCGCGACAGGAATCTCGGGGGCTCGAGCCGCAAACCCCTGCCACTTCACCAAGCCCGTAGAAAGGGGTTCCCCGACGCCAAGGGCGGTATTCATCACCAGCAGCCGAGTAAAGCGTTCGGGCATGTCCATGGGTAAGGTAAGCCCCAGGATGCCCCCCCAGTCCTGACAGACCAGCAGGATATTGCTCAGATCGAGGCGCTCGATCAGCCGGATCAGGCTATCTCGGTGAAAATCGAAGGTATAAACCGCCTCCTCCAATGGCTTGTCCGAGCGACCGAAACCGAACAGGTCGGGGGCCACGACCCGACACCCCGCCGCGGTGAATTCGGGGATCATCTTGCGGTACAGGTAGCTCCAGGTCGGCTCCCCATGCAGGCAGAGGACCGTCGTTTCGGCCGCCCTTTCACCCTCATCGATATAGGCCATCCGCAGCGACTCGAACCCCTCCAGATCGTCGAGGTAGTTCGCTGGATAGGGAAACCCAGGCAGGAGCGAAAATCGCTCGTCGGGTGTCCGCAGTGCATCAGTCGGCATCATCATCCCTTCACGTAGCCAAGCGGGTAACGAGGCAGCGCAACCGCCTCAGCGTGACCGAGGCTCTCGATCAAACCGGCGAGGCTCTCGATCAAACCAGCGATGCTCTCGATCAAACCGGCGATACGCTTCGCAACAAGGTTTCACCGCCCCAGAGCCTAACAACCCGCAGCGTTTGACTGAGCCTGTCACAGTATTGTATTTGCTGCCAGACAGACCGTCACCCAACTGCCGAGCCAGCGCAGAGCGTGCTTTCCCGCCGGCCATACGCCACCCTATCGGGCGCTTCTTGCTGATGCTTAAGCTGCCTGACGGGCGCTCGGTTAGGTGTAGAAAAAACTGACGCAACGCAGAAAGCTCGCGCCGCCACCGGTCACGCAGCGGTGCTGGATCCAGCGGTCCCGTTTGATGACCGACGACCCCTCCCAGCGCGTCCACTGCCAATAGCCAGACGGCAGGTGCCAGGTATGTCGATGTTTCCAGTTGCCGAAGGCATTCTTGTAGTAGTGCTGTGTCGCCGCCGGCCCATGGCACGCCGTGGTCACCCCGAGGGAATAGCGACGTTTATGATTCGATGTCCATCGATCCCTGAAGTAGTAATGGGCCTGGTGGTCGCACCACCACCAGGTGTTGCTGGGTATGGAGATCGTCTCGCAGTTGTGGTTTCTGAACAGGTTATAGCCATCGCCCGGAACGCAGTATTGCTGGCCGGGTCCGCCGCCGCCGGAAGGACCGATGCGAGCGCTGGGAGAGGCCAAGCCTGCCTCGTCCAGGTCGACGGGAATGACATCATCGACGACCTCGACAGACCTTGCCTTGAAGGCCTTCTTGTCCGTCTTCGGGTCCAGTTGGAGCAGCATGGCCGGAATCGGCGCATCCTTGGGCACAAGCTTGAGATACATCTCCAGGGCGGGCAGCCTGGCTTCGGTCGGAACGGTGGCGCCGGTCTGTCTATCCGGGACGCCGATTTCGCGTACGCCGACCTCCGTCTCGTCGTCGCCGCCCTTGACGCCGATAAACTCGATTTGATTGCCATTGCTCAGCGCAATTCGCGCCAATGGACGGGTGTCCGGCGACACATCGACGACCGGCGCCCCGTCCGGGCCCAGGCCAACCGCGAGGGAATCTACCGGCCTATCGTCGGCGTCGTCTAGCGCGCCCTCCGCTAGCCAACGGTGGCACTTGTCCATCAACTCCGGATGCTCTTTCAATAACTCCATCAGGTCACCGTCGAGCGTCTCCCTCTGCTCGCCACACCCACACCCACACCCACACCCATGATCACTGTTCATGATAACGGCCCTCTAGGTTGGTGGATTCTAACCAACCGCAGATACCACCTACGAATATCGTCATTGACCACCCGACGCCACCACGACAATGTTTATATCGTGGATAGCGGATCACGCACTAATAAAACAAATTCTAATACACTTAATTAAAAAACATAAAGTTAAGCGACACACCGTTGCGGCCGCGCAGGGCGAAGAGTCGGCCCTCAAGTGCCCAGGACCAGCGACACCTCATCCGGCTACCGGACTTACCCCGTAAGAAGAAAGCAGACAGAAATGGAAACCGTGACTTACCAGACACCCCTTGCCACAGAAACCACAAGTCATCAAAAAAATCGAATCGCCCCACCAGAGTTTTTCATACTAAAAGCACTTAACGACCCGCAATCGCTCTCATCATATTGGACCACCCCCTCCCATTTCGCCACCTTTTCACATATCAAAAGAAAGATACTCCAGCATTAAAACGACCTATCACAATGCGATAAATAAAATAAACTCACGCCCACGCCTCACCGCTTATAACGAGCCAGCTTTAATATATAACCTACTACGACAACGGGCTTCGAAACTCGGGACAAATCCCCCTCACCCGCCCTTGACGGGGAGACAACCCAACAGCGGACAGCGGCAGCTACACGACAGCACCTGCCATCACGAGGGAACGCAGGGCCGGCGTCATTCGTCGCCGGCCGCCGCGTATCGCGACAACGACGAGTCAGATGCCTCACCGACGGAGGCGTTGAGTGAAGGCCCTAGAAACGCTGCGGCGATAACGCCTGGGCATAGTCAGGAAGCGTTTCTCCGGCGATCATTGCGGCGATCAATTCTCCGGTGTGCGCCGACTGGGTCAGCCCGAGGTGGCCGTGGCCATACGCCACCAGGAGGCCTTCTCTACCCGGCACCCGCCCCACCACCGGCAGGCCATCCGGCGTCGAGTGGCGCACCCCCATCCAGCGCTCCGCCAGGCTCAACGAACGCCCGAACAGCGCCTCGCCCCACCCCTGGAGGCGTTCCCAGCGCCGCTGATCAGCGGCGCGGTCGGGTGCGGTGAACTCGGTGGTACCGGCCAGGCGAACGCCGCCGTGCATGGGGGTGGCGTAGAAGTGGTGAGCCATCCAGCCCACCGGTCGCGACAGCGCGAGCGGTGTTTCAAGGCGCACATGGTAGCCGCGCTCGCTGACCACCGGCAGCGTCACGCCGAGCGACCGGAGGAGGCCGTCGTTGGCTATGCCGGCGCACAACACAAGCTGGTCGACCTGATGCTCGCCGGCCTCGTCGATCAGCCGCCAGCCCCCGGAAGCCAGCGGCACCAGGCGCTCGACGCGGGAGTGATGCAGCGCTACGCCATCGCCTTCCAGGCGCCGCCACAGGGCTCGACTCACCGCCAGGGAGTCCTTCAGGTGGCGTGTCGCGGGAAAGTACAGGCCACCGACAAGTTCCGCACGGTCGAGTTCGGGTTCCAGGTCGCGCACCTCCTCGACCGCGAGTGCCTGACACGCCACGCCATCGGCGCGCTTGGCCCGAGCCGACGCCTCCAGAGTCACTGCCAGGGGATCGCCCCGACGGGCGAGCTGCAGACAGCCGGTGTCGGCGTACAGATCGGGGGCCTGAAGCGACTCGAGCAGCCTGTGCTGCGCCTTGACCGAATCACGGATCAGGGCCACCAGGTCGGACTTGTGGCGGGCGAAGCAAGACGGTGTTGCCGCCTTGAGAAAGCGCGGGCCGAAACCCACCAGGCGGGCCAGGTATCGGGGGTCGACAGACAGCGAGGCGTCACGCCGACTGAGTTCTCGGGGCAGTTGCTTCAAGGTGTCGATACTCGCCATGGGCGAAGTGGCGTAGTTGGCGATCAGGCCGGCATTGCCGAAAGAGGTGCCCTCCCCCGGCGGGCCCGGGTCATGCAGCTGTACCCGGTGGCCACGTCCAGCCAATGACTTCGCCACGGCCAGACCGACGATGCCGGCACCCACGACGGCGATGGTGTTCATGCGGTGTCTCCTGTTGGACGATGGCGACCGGCCCGAGCCTCGGGCCGGTCGCGTCATCGGTGATGTCGCGGGCTCAGTTGTCGCGGTAGAAGCGCCAGGAGGCGATCCCCACCCCCACCGCAGTGAGGATACTGACTGCGCTGACGGTATACAGGGCAAGAGCGTACAGGGTCATAGGATTCTCCTTTACTGGGCCTTGGCGGTAGCGGGGGCATCGGGGGCCGAACGGAACAGCCGGTAGACCAGCACGAACACCAGCACATTGGCGATGACGCCGGCGATCAGGGCGGTCAGCCCGGTCGCTGCCTGCAGGTCGAAGGGACCCCACTTCCACAGGATGGTCACCAGGGCGCCGGCGAGCATGGCGGCGACCGCCGAACGGGTGCAGCGCAGATCGAACAACACCGCGAACACGAACGGCAGCAGGATGGTCGGTGCCCACAGGGCGTAGCTGAGCAACAGCGCATCAATGATCGAGGTGGCGTAGAGGGCGAAGACCACCGCGCCCAGACCGATCAACAGGTTGACCAGCCGCTCGATCCACAGCCGCTTCTTCTCGCTGACGTCGGGCTCGACGAAGGGCTTGTAGATGTCACCGACGAAGATCACCGCCGCCGAGTTGAGATACGAATCCGCCGTCGACATGACCACGGCCAACAGAGAGGCCAGCACCAGCCCGGTGATGCCCACCGGCAAGGCGTCACGGATCAGGGTAGGCATCGCCTGGTCGGGCGAGATGGTCGGATAGAGCACCAGCGCGATCAACCCGATGGTGGCACTGACCAGATAGAACAGGAAGCCGAAGCCGCCGGCCACCGAATAGCCGATGCGGGCATGGCGCGAGTCCGGCGCGGACAGGGCACGCTGGGTGTAGGGCGGGACCAGGGTCTCGCCGAGCAGAAAGGCGATGAAGATCGACAGGAACATGCCCACCGAGTAGTCGCCCATCAGGCTGAAGTGGCCCTCGGGCAGACGTTCCACCAGCGCCTGAGGGCCGCCAAGGTCATTGATGCCGATCAGCATGGTCACCGGCAGGAACACCGCCAGCATCAGAAACTGCACTACGTCGGTCTGGATGACCGCCCACATGCCACCCACGGTGGAGTACAGCAGTACCACCGCCATGCCGATCAGGATCCCGGTGGAGACCTCGATACCGAGGATCGCGTGGAACACGGTACCCACCGCCAGGGCCTGGGCGCCGAGGATGCCGATGCAGAACACCAGCGAGAAGATGCCGGTGAACAGCCGAGCGCTGGCGCCGAAGTGCTGCGCCATGATGTCGCCCACGGTCTGGGCATTGACGTAGCGCTTGAGCTTGGGGGCGATGAACAGGCCCGCCAGTACGGTGGCCAGCGGGAAGGCCGAGGCGGCGAACATGAAAGCGTAGCCTTCATCGAACGACTTGCCGGCGCGGCCCATGGAGGCACCGCCGCCGAGAAAGGACGCAGCCAGGGTGGCGAATAGCACCGGCCAGATGATCTTGTTGCCAGCCACCGCGAAGTCCGAACTGTCGGACACCTTCTTGGCGCTGCGATAGCCGATGTAGATCAGTATCGCGAAATAGAGAAGCAGACCGCCGAGGTCGATCGGATTCATGGAACTACCCTCGTTATGGTTGTTGGGGTGATCTCAGCATCGGTGGTCATTGCCATAAGAACAACTTTGAGATAACTATAAATCTATAAATACAATTTAGAGGCACCCACCAACACGCGTGGGACGCCGGAGGAACGCCCATGAAAGTTCGTCATCAGCTTCGCCAGCTTCAGATATTTCGCGAGGTTGTGCACACCGGCAGCCTGTCGAAGGCCGCCCGTCGCCTGGAGCTCAGCCAGCCGGCGGTCAGCTCGGCCATCGCCAATCTCGAGCAGGAGGTGGGGTTCTTGCTGTTTCGCCGCAACAACTACGGCACCGAGCTGACCCCCGAAGCGCGCTATCTGATGGAGGGCGTCGACAAGGTACTGGCCTCGGTGACCCATCTGGACGAACTGGCCGATGGCCTGCGCCAGGGCCGTGCGGGGAAGCTCATCCTGGGCTGCATGCCGGGACTCTCGCCCACCGCCATGCCCGGGATCATGGCCGACTACCTGGCCGACTATCCCGCTACCCGACTGTCGCTGCAGACCTTCAGCTCGCGCAAGATTCGTGACTGGGTGGCCGAGGGCCAGTTCGACGTCGGGGTGATCGAGCGTCAGGACGACCTGCATGATCTCGAGGCCCGCCACCTGGCCCTGCGCATGCACCTGGCGGTACCGTGCCATAGCCCGCTGGCAGGTCTTGCCCAGGTCGACGCCGCGGATCTCGACGGCAAGGCCTTGATCACCTTGGATGAGCACCACCAGAGCACGCTCAAGTTGAAGCAGGCGCTGCGGCAAGCCGGCGCCGACTGGCAGATCGCCGCCGAGACCCACCTGTTTCCCTCCGCCATCAGCCTGGTCAATGCCGGCATCGGCCACGCCCTAGTAGACCCGGTCTCCGCCTGGAACTTTCTGATGCGCCGCGACTGCGCCGTGGCCATCCTGCCCTTCACACCCGCCATCGACCTCGATATCGCCGTGATTACCTCGCGTTTTCACACAAGCTCGCGCCAGTGCCAGCGATTTCTCCCCTACCTGGAGAAGGGACTCGATGACTGGCACCGGCGCGCCCTCTCACCGCTCTGCCCCTGACACCGCCTAGGCCGTGACGTTCTGGTCGAATCCAGATCGTCCCTTGCCCGCTGCGGCCCGGACGATCAGCTCGAGAGCGGGCACGATATCGTAGACCGGGCAGCCCGCCTCTCGGCGCACCACCTCGGCGAAAGCGCTCAGGTCGGTGCATTCCAGCACCACCGCGTCCAGTGGCGTTCGCGCCTTGAGCCGTCGGGTCGCCTGGGCAAGCTCATGAGCCATGGCGGCAAGATCAAGATCATCGCGGCGCCCTTCCAGGATCACCTGACGAAACTCGTCACCGTCCTCGAGCCCCTGCACCACCGGTGGCTCACCCTGCCAGCCCGCGCCGGTGAAGTGGGCGGGCTTGAGCGCACCGGCGTCCGCCGTCAACACACCGACACGCCCCAGCCCACCGTGCACGCTGGCCAGCCACGGCAACAGGGTCAGACTGGACAGCACCACGGGGATCGACACCGCAGACGCCACCTCTGGCTGATAGCGCGCCATGAAGCCGCAACTGCCGGCTATCACGGCCACCCCGTCGGCCTCGAGTTGCCTGGCGCGATTAACGAGGAGCTCACGCAGATCATCACCAGGCGCCTTGAGCAGACGCGGAATGTCCACTCCCTCCAGTACGGCGTAAACCACCGGATAGCCAAAGGTACGGGGATTGCGCAGATGCCCGAGGGGTTTGGCAAAGCGCGAATCCAGACACAGCACCCCAAGAGGGGGCTGGGTGTGGCGAACGCCACCTTGTATCGCCATCGTGTCTCTCCAAGCGGCTAAGACCGTATCGGCGGGAGCGAACAGGCACCAAGCCACGCCCACCGCCGTCAGGCTGCTAGATGAGCGAGCCGGCGGCGTCGATCAGCAGACCGCCACCGATAAAGACCAGGGTCAGCATGGCCACCCGGCGCATCGTCGGTGCCGAGCACGGCGGTGGAAACCGCCGTCCCATCCAGGTCGCCACCGCCACCACCGGCATCGCCCACACGGCCAGCCCCCACACCTCGGGGGTCAGGCCGCCCTGAAGGCCCACATAGAGGGTGCGCGCCGTGGACGTGATGGCGAAGCACAGGATCAGCATCAGCCGAATGGTGTTGAGCGACAGCGGCTGACGATAGCAGTGATAGATCGCCGGTGGGCCGGGCATGCCGAACAGGCCACCCAACAGGCCGGTGAAGACGCCCCAGGCGGCGAAGGTCCAGGGCGCAGACACCGCAGCGTGCGGGCGAGGCTTCATGCCGACACTCAGGCCGCCATAGAGCACCAGGGCCCCCAGCAACAGCGTCAACAGCGTCTCTGCCGACTCGCTGAGCCAGGACAGCAACCACACCCCCGCGGCGATCGACGGCACGATGCCAAGCGCCAGCGCCCCGACCCGGCGCTTGTCCAGGCCGGCGATGCCACCGGGCAGCGCGACGGCGCTGTTGACCATCGTCACCAGGCTGACCACGGCGGCCAGCACCGTCACCGGGGCCAACCCCAGGCCGCCGGCGGCGCCGATCACGATCATGCCGAGACCGAAGCCGGCCACCGTGTGCAGGTAACTGGCCAAGGCCGCGATGATCAACACCCCCGCGAGCGCCCAGACGTCGAGCCCCGCACTCAGCATTTCCATGCCATGACTCCTTTGCCGCGGCGCCGCCGCTGGACACCGATTGCCACCTGCCATCGCCCGATCGAGGACATATCTCGGCCTATGGCCTCCCCTGGCGTCCACCCGCTGAGACTCCACATCAAACCGTCACCGCGGGACCCTCCTCGACGCACCACCCGTAACACATTCAGACCGACAGGCGCTGGGCCTGAACCGTCGTTACCGTGATCACGTTGACGATATCGTCGACGCTACAGCCCCGCGACAGGTCGTTGGCGGGCTTGGCGAGCCCTTGCAGCAACGGGCCGATGGCCTCGGCGCCGCCGATCCGCTCGGCGAGCTTGTAGCCGATGTTCCCCGCCTCCAGGTTGGGAAAGATCAGCACGTTGGCCTTGCCACCGACCCTGGACTCCGGGAGCTTGCGCTCGGCGATCTCGGCGACGATGGCCGCATCGAGTTGCACGTCTTCGTCGATGGCAAGCTCGGGGCGATCGCGCTTTACCCGACGCGCCGCCGCCACCACCTTGTCCACCGAACCGTGGTGGGCGCTGCCGCTGGTCGAGAATGACAGCATGGCGACCCGCGCCGGTTCATCCAGCAACGCCTCGGCACTCGCGGCCGCGGCGAGAGCAATCTGGGCCAGCTGGTCGGCGTCAGGGTCCACTACCAGACCGCAGTCGGAGAAGATCATGCCGCCCTTCAAGCTATGAAACGGCTTGCACAACATCATCAGAAAGAAGCTCGACACCAGCCGAGCCCCGGGCGCCAGCCCGATCAGTTGAATGGCCGAGCGCACGACGTCGGCGGTGGTGTGCACCGCGCCCGCCACGCTGCCATCGGCCAGTCCCTCGGCGACCATCAGGTTAGCAAACGTCAGCGGATCGCCGACGCCGGTGGCGGCCTCTTCACGGGTCATGCCCTTGTGCCGCCGCAATTCATAGAGGCGCTCAGCCAGGCGCGGCGCGAGCTCTGATCGTTGTGGGTCGACCAGTGTCATGGCCGCAAGAGAGACATTGGCCAGATCGGCGGCACGCGCGAGCTCGGCGCCATCACCGACCAGGATGATGGTGGCGTAGCCCTGCTCCGTGGCTCGCGCCGCGGCCTCCAGGATCCGGGCATCGGCCCCTTCACACAAGACGATCCGCTTCGGCTCGGCCCGGGCCAGCTCACGGACATGGTTCAGTGCTTTCATCGATTCACACTCCCAACGGACGCGGCCCCAGGGGGACGCCCTCAATGGTCGCCGGTCGACGTCGAAAAAAACCCTGGCACAGGGCCAGGGCAAGAGGTCGTGCCGGACAAGGGTCGGCGCGGCAAGCCAGACAGGAGTCACCGCGCCTTGACCGTGCAATTCCCGCCGTTACACGTAGTCCTGGTACTTCTCCAGCATCCGCACCGGCTTCTTGAGAGCGTCGCGGCGGAAGGGGTCGCCAAGCTCACGGGTACACATGATCTCGATAATGCAGGTCTTGCCTTCGTTCATCTGCATGTCGACCGCCTTCTTCAGTGCCGGACCGACGTCCTCGAGGCGATCCACGGTGATGCCCTCGGCGCCCATGGCGCGGCCGATCTCGGCGAAGCTCTCGTTGTCGAGCTCGCCGGCCACGAAGCGGCGGTTGTAGAAGTCGACCTGGTTCTTCTTCTCGGCGCCCCACTGGCGGTTGTGGAACACCACCGCGGTGACCGGGATGCCGTGGCGCACGGCGGTCATGGTTTCCATCAGGCTCATTCCCCAGGCGCCGTCGCCGGCATAGGCGATGGCCGGGCGGTGCGGCGCAGCGGTCTTGGCGCCGATGATGGTCGGCAGCGCGTAGCCGCAGTTGCCGAAGCTCATCGGGGCGAAGAAGCTGCGCGGCTTGTCGAAGCGCAGATAGCTGTGGGCCACGGAGTTGATGTTGCCGATATCGGTGGACACCATCACGTCTTCCGGCATGGCCTTCTCGAGCTCACGCAGAACCTGGCGCGGATGCAGATATTCACCGCCAGAG
The DNA here is from genome assembly GCF_052645355.1 of Halomonas sp. V046. NCBI lineage: Bacteria > Pseudomonadati > Pseudomonadota > Gammaproteobacteria > Oceanospirillales > Halomonadaceae > Halomonas > Halomonas sp. V046. The sequence goes on along the minus strand of NZ_JBQXYF010000007.1, from coordinate 189,989 downwards.
AACGGCTTCTCGTCCTTGGCCTCGTCGATGGCATCCAGCGAGAACGGATCACGCTCATGGGTCCACTCGTCGAGTTCCGCTTCCCAAGCCTCCTTCTCGGCCTTGAGCGTGGCCAGACGCTCGTCCTTGGTCGCATCGCACACCAGGTTGCGGCTTTCCAGACGCTGGCTGAGTTCGACGGCGGCGGCCTTGGCGTCGCCACAGATGCCCACGGAGATCTTCTTCACCAGGCCCAGCATCTTGTGATCGGCGTCGACCTGGATGATCTTGGCGTCCTTCGGCCAATAGTCCATGCCGTGCTGCGGCAGGGTACCGAAGGGCCCGAGGCGAGTACCCAGCGCCAGGACCACATCGGCCTGTGCGATCAACTTCATGCCGGCCTTGGAGCCTTGATAGCCCAGCGGGCCACACCACTGCGGGTGGCTGGCCGGGAAGGAGTCGTTGTGCTGGTAGCTATTCACCACCGGGGCGCCCAGGCGCTCGGCCAGGGCCTTGCACTCTTCCACGGCGTCGGCCATGACCACGCCACCACCGGATACGATCACCGGGAACTTGGCCTCGGCCAGCAATGCCGCGGCCTCGTCCAGAGACTGGGCGCCACCCGGGCCGCGGTCGATGCGGCGCGGCTCGGGAATCTCGGCCTCGATCTCGCCGTAGAAGTAGTCACGCGGAATGTTCAGCTGGGTCGGACCGATCTCCGACATGGCACGCTCGAAGCAGCGACCGGTGTACTCGGCCATGCGCGACGGATGGGTCACGTGGCCCTGGTACTTGGTGAACTCCTGGAACATCGGCAGCTGGTTGCACTCCTGGAAACCGCCCAGGCCAATGCCGGTGGTGCCGGTTTCCGGGGTGATCATGACCACCGGGCTGTGGGCCCAATAGGCCGCGGCGATGCCGGTCACGCAGTTGGAGATGCCGGGGCCGTTCTGGCCGATGACCACGCCATGGCGACCGGACACACGAGCATAGCCATCTGCCATGTGGGCGGCGCCCTGCTCGTGCACCACCGGGATCAGACGAATGCCGGCCGGCGCGAAGATATCCATGGCGTCCATGAAGGCCGAGCCCATGATGCCGAACATGTCGGTCACGTCGTTGGCGACCAGGGTTTCGACGAAGGCCTCGGAGGGCGTCATCTTTTGCTTACCCTTCACGACCTGGCGGTTGTTGGTGTTGTCGTTGTGACTCATGGGCTCCTCCACGGAACAAGAGCGGACTTTAGGTGTGCATTCAGCGAGGTCTGGCGCGGCCCGCCTCCCGCCGATGATTCGCTAGGCGCCATTCGCGGTGCCAGACGAAAATTTACCAATTTTTGATACTCAAGGTTCCGATTTGCGGAACTTGAGCAAAATGTAGCCGCCTGCGTCGACGCCGTCAACATAGATTTCAAAAAACGGGACAAATTGACTTATTTTCAGGAATCGATACACTCAGCGCACAGGGAGACGACGCCATGACCACACCGCGCTTGGACACCAAGAGTATCGAAGGAGACACCCCGGCCCAGCGCCTGCTGGGACTGCTCGAGGTGATCGCAGAAAAGGATCAGTACTTTACGTTGCAGAGCCTGGTCGAGGAGACCGGCATGCCCAAGCCCACCCTGCATCGTATGCTTCAGCAACTCGAGAACTCGGGCATGCTGCAAAGGGAGGCGGATAACCGGCACTACAGCAAGGGCACGCGCTTGCGGCGACTGGCCGAGACGCTATTGCTCAACGACACCGTTCAGGGCGCGCGTCACGCGGTCCTGCGCGAACTGGTTCGCGAGGTCGGGGAAAGCTGCAACATCACCGCCCTTTCCGGCAGCGAGGTGCTGTATCTCGACCGCGTCGAGACCCAGGCCCCGCTGCGCTTCTATCTGCATCCGGGCTCTCGGGTGCCGGCCCACTGCTCGGCCAGCGGCAAGCTGTTCCTGGCCCAGATGGGCGCCACCCAACGTCGTCGCCTGCTCAGCGAGATGCCCCTGGAGGCCTTCACGCCCAAGACCCTGGTCGACGTCGACGCCATCGACGCCGAGATCGAGGCGGTGAAGCACAACGGCTACGCCTTCGACGATGAGGAATTCCTGCCGGGGCTCTTGTGCATCGCCGTCCTGGCCCCCAATCCGACAGGCGTCTCCAACGTCGGCCTGGCCATTCAAGCACCGGTCATGCGCATGGATCGCGAGCGCGCCTTGAGCTGTCTGCCGGCGCTGGAGCGTGCCGCGGCGGCCATCGCGCGCATCAATCTCGGCGCCCTGCCCGACAACGAAGACGTCACTATCGATCACCCGGCGAGCCTCGAGGGCTGACCGGCTCGGTAGCTCGCCACCACGGGAAAGGCTCAGACCTTCGCCTCGCTGGCCGCTCGCGACAATAGACCGTATTCTTGCTAGACCCTGGTGCCGACGAGGCCGGCGCCTGCTTCACCCCAATAAAAGGAACTCGCCATGCCCGGCTTGCTGACCGACGTCGACCCCGATGGCCTGCTGGAATACTCGGTGGTCTACACCGACCGCTCGCTGAACCACATGTCGCAGAGCTTTCAGGCGGTGATGCGCGATGTATCGACCACGCTGAAGCGCGTCTACAACGCTCACTCCGCGGTGATCGTCCCCGGCAGCGGCACCTTCGGCATGGAGGCGGTAGCACGTCAGTTCGCCCAGAATCGCAATGCCCTGGTGATCCGCAACGGCTGGTTCAGCTATCGCTGGCACCAGATTCTGGAAATGGGCAAGATTCCGTCGGAGCTTTGCGTCGAGAAGGCGCGTCGCCTGGACGACAGCGACCCGCAGTCGCCCTTCGCCCCGGCCCCGATCGAGGATGTCGAAAAGGTCATCGAGCGCGCCCAGCCCGATATCGTGTTCATGCCCCACGTCGAGACCTCCTCCGGCATGATCCTGCCCGATGACTACATTCGTCGCGTCGCCGATGCGGTGCACGCCCACGGCGGCCTGGTCGTGCTGGACTGCATCGCCTCGGGCACCCTATGGGTCGACATGGCAGCGACCGGCGTCGATCTGCTCATCAGCGCCCCCCAGAAGGGCTGGAGCGGCTCCCCCTGCTGCGCCATGGTGATGCTCTCGGCCCATGCCAGGGAGATTATCGAGGAAACCACCAGCTCGAGCTTCGCCGCCGACTTGCGCAAGTGGCTATCCATCATGGAAGCCTACGAGCAAGGTGGTCACGCCTACCATGCCACCCTGCCCACCGACGGCTTGCGCAAGCTGCGTGACGTGATGAAGGAAACCGAGGCTTACGGTTTCGACAAGGTCATGGACGAGCAACTGGCGCTGGGACGCCGTGTGCGCGAAGTCCTTGCGGCCCACGGCTACCAGAGCGTTGCCGCCGAAGGCTTCGCGGCACCCGGCGTGGTGGTGTGCTACAACGACGACCCTGGCTTGGTCGGCAAGTTCGCCCAGGCCGGTCTACAGGTGGCCGCCGGTGTGCCGCTGATGTGCGACGAAGGCGATAACTTCCAGACCTTCCGCATCGGACTGTTCGGCCTCGACAAGCTGCATCACATCGAGCGCAGCGTGGAGCACCTGGAGAAGGCCCTGGCCCAGGTGGCCAAGGCCTGAGGCCGGGCTCCCGCCCCGGCCATGAACGCGGCCTGCGCGCGCCCTCGACGCCTCGCCCTAGACGCATAGCGCGCGACCGCTTCGCCACGAGGGCTTCGTCACCGCCAAGTTGGTCGCGCATAGCCACGAGAAGATGCGTACAGAAAAATGCGGGCTAGCAGCGCACACGCGAAACACGACGGGCGACCTTCCGGGTCGCCCGTCGTGTTTCCGTCATGGGAGATCTTGTCACGGGGAGGCTTCTACGCGCCGCTGGTGACAGACAGCCCTCTCGCCGCCGCCTATCAGGATAGAATAGAGAGGATGATGCGCTCGCCATAGCCCCACAGCAGAACGGTCAGGCCGAGCAGCGCTTCGAGCACCAGCACGCCGACCCCCAGGGTGGTGCTCGATACGATGAAGCCTTCCTTCTTGCTGATGTTAAGGAAGGAAGGAATGCCGAGATACAGCAGATACGCCGTGTAGCAAAGCCCCAGCACACCGGCCAGCAGGCACAGCCAGATCAGCGGATAGACCGCCACGATGCCGCTCAGGAACATCGGCGTCGCGACATACCCGGCGAAGATGACACATTGACTTTGGCTGGGAGGGTTCGGATAGCGCTTGGCCATGTACCGGATGACCTTGCCGACGACATAGACCGCCGCCAGGATCACCAGATAGAACACGATTCCTGCCCCGAGAGCATCGAGATAACTCAGCTGAATCTTGGTGCCACTTCCCAGATGCCAGCCGACCTGAGTGGTACCAATGTACGAGCAGATCACCGGGATGGCGGCAAGCAACAGCACATGGTGCGCGTAGAGGTGAGTGAGTGTCTCCCGCTCTTCCTTGATCTGGCTCCATTCGCGATTCGGGTGGGCCATCAATCCCCAAACGTGTGTCAGCATACTGACTCCCTCCTGCTACCGCTGAAGCTGAAATAAGGCAAACCAACCAGGGCCGCCCCTGTTGTCCTTAACTCGCAGTATAGATGCGAATTTTGGCTTTGCCGCACTCACCGTATAACTCATACACAAACTGTACAACATTAGCGTCAGGTAAGGTTCGGATGGCTCGGCGACGGCAGACGACTGAAGTGACCACCTCGCCCAGGGGGGCCGCAGCGCGAGGCCAGCGGCAGTGAACAATGGAGCGGGTCGACACCAGCTCCCGCTGGTTCGATGTGGCCTTGAACATGAACGGGACCCCATCGTGTGCTTTCGAGCGGGCAGTGCTGCCGCTGCGCCTTTCGTGCCCAGCCTCACCAGGACCGGCGCGCATTGCACACGCCAGCAGAGTGCAAACCCATGTGGCGAGAACCCCCTTCCTGGACAACTTCCGTGCCACAGGACACAAGGCTCGATGGGGCCTTGTGGCAAGGCCCCGTGCTCGTCCATTACCCATCCGGCAGTGCGTTGTTCCTGCACGAAACCATTGCGTTCACCGGCCTACATCGGTGGGCACAATACCGGCTGCGTATATGTATAAAAAAAGCCGGGCACGTGAGGCCCGGCGTTACGACGATCAGGGATGATCGTCTCTTGCTGCATTCTTGCGTCGCGCGACCTAGTACATCGAGGTCCACAGCGGCGTGCTGCTCGGCATCAGGGTCGCATCGAGCGACATCATCACGCTCAGCGCGGTGATGGTCAGGATCGAGATCCCGAACACCTGACGCGCCCAGCGCACGTTGTCTGTCGTGCGATAGCCCTTGGCCGCGATGTACAGCCAGTACACTCCCAGCACCAATGCGACCACGAAGTAGCCGGGGCCGGCGTAGCCGGCCAGGCTCAGCGATAGCGTGGCACCGATAAACGCCAGGATATAGCCCAGAATGTGGTGCTTCGCCGTGCCGATACCGCGCACCACCGGCAGCACCGGAATATTCGCGGCGCGATAGTCATCCATGCGGAAGATGGCAATGGCGTAGGAATGCGGCATTTGCCACAGGCTGAAGATGATCAACAGCGTCAGCGCACCGGTGTCGAAGCTGCCCGTCACCGCGCAATACCCCACCACCGGCGGCACCGCCCCCGACAGGCTCCCGACCAGGGTGCCGAACTCGGAGTTACGCTTCATGTAGAGGCTGTACGCCACCACATAAATCACGAAACCGAAGGCGGCAAGCCCCAGCGTCAGGAGGTTGGTTCCCAGCGCCAGCAGGCCGAAACCGGCAAGCCCCAGCAGGGTGGCGAAACGCAGCGTGGCCGCTTCGCTCACCCGCCCCTGCACCAGTGGGCGGTTACGGGTGCGCTCCATCAGCGCATCGATGTCCTGATCGATGACGTTGTTGAAGGCACAGCCCGAAGCGATCACCAGCGCAAGGCCCAGCAGTGCCGAGAAGAACACCAGCGCGTCGAACTGGCCCTGGGCGGCCAGAAAGTAGCCGCCCAGAACCGAGATCACATTGCCACCGATGATGCCCGGCTTGGTGATGGTGACGTAGTCCCTGATCATCATGCGACCCGGCGTCAGCCGATCATCGTGTTGAGATGAAGATGATGCATGATCCACAGGGAACCTCCGATGACCAGAACCAGAATCGTCACGGTGAAGACAAACGACATGACGTTCCAGCCTTCGTCAGCCTTGGTGCTCATGTGCATGAACAGCACCAGCTGCACCAGCAACTGAGCCACCGCGGTGGCCACGATGATGATCACCGTCGCACCGGTATCGAAAGAGCCGCTCATCACCGCCCAGAAGGGAATGATGGTCAACACGATGGACAGAATCAGGCCAGTCACGTAGGACTTGACGCTGCCGTGGCTGTGCTCTTCGTGAGAATGTCCGCTCATGTCACAGGACTCCCATCAGGTAGACGAAGGAGAATACGCAGATCCAGACGATATCCAGGAAGTGCCAGAACAGGCTCAGGCACATGATCCGCGGGCGAGTCACGTCGGTGAGGCCTTGCTTCTTGACCTGGATGATCATGACCAGGATCCAGATCAGACCGAAGGTCACGTGCAGACCGTGGGTGCCGACCAGGGTAAAGAAGGCCGACAGGAAGGCGCTGCGATCCGGACCGAAGCCTTCGTGGATCAGGTGCTGGAACTCGTAGATCTCCATCGCCACGAACGAGACGCCGAGGACGAAGGTGACCATGAGCCACTTGACGACACTGGCTGACTTCTTGGCGTTCATCGCCAACACAGCCATGCCGTAGGTGAAGCTCGAGAACAACAGCAGGAAGGTCTCGACCAGAATGAACGGCAACTGGAAGATCTCGCCCGGTGTCGGCCCCCCTGCCGTGCCCCTCAGGAGCACGGCGTAGGCGGCGAACAGTGATCCGAAGATCACCAGGTCGCTCATCAGGTAGACCCAGAAACCGAAGAGCTTCGTGCCCGAGGTATCGTGGTGGTCGTGGTCATGCCCGTCGGCATGACCGTCTTGGTTAGTCAGAGTGTCGGTTGCCATGATTACGCCTGCATCTCCACACGTTGTTGGTGCTCACGCTCGATGCGCTCCACCTCGGCCGCCGGAACGTAGTAGTCAACATCGTTGTTGAAGATACGTGCCATGAAGGTAGCGAACACACCGATACCACCGACAATTACCAGCCACCAGATGTGCCACACCAAGGCGAAGCCGGCGATCGTGGCAAACAGCGCCATGACCGGACCTTCCCAGGTATTCTTGGGCATGTGGATATCCTGGTACGGCGGCTTGGATACCGACGCCTTGCCGGAATTCGCCTGCTTCTGGTCCCAGAAGTCATCGATGCCGTTGATCTCGGGCAGGTGCGCGAAGTTGTAGAACGGCGCCGGAGACGACGTCGCCCACTCCAGGGTACGGGCATCCCACGGGTCGCCGGTCACGTCCTGGTTCTTCTTGCGATCGCGAACACTGACGATCAGCTGGATCACAGTGCACAGGATGCCGCACAGGATGATCACGGCGCCGACCCAGGCGATGATCATCATCGGCTGCCAGTCGCCGTTCTCATAGGACTGCATACGACGCACGGCACCGAAGAAGCTCAGCACGTACAGCGGCATGAAGGCGACGTAGAAGCCGATGATCCAGCACCAGAAGGAACGCTTGCCCCACTTCTCGTCGAGGGTGAAGCCGAAGGCCTTCGGGAACCAGTAGGTCAGGCCAGCCATCATGCCGAATACCACGCCGCCGATGATGACGTTGTGGAAGTGGGCGATGACGAACAGGCTGTTGTGCAACACGAAGTTGGCCGCCGGCACAGACAGCATCACGCCGGTCATGCCACCGAGAGTGAAGGTGATGATGAAACCCAGGGTCCACAGCACCGGAGAGGTGAACTCCAGACGCCCCCGGTACATGGTGAACAGCCAGTTGAAGATCTTCACGCCGGTCGGAATGGCGATGATCATCGTCATGATGCCGAAGAAAGCATTGACGTTGGCCCCCGCCCCCATGGTGAAGAAGTGGTGGAGCCATACCACGAACGACAGGAACGTGATGGCCACCGTCGCCCAGACCATGGTGCCGTAACCAAACAGACGCTTGCGCGCAAAGGTCGCAATGACCTCGGAGAACACCCCGAATGCCGGCAGGATAAGGATGTACACCTCAGGATGGCCCCAGGCCCAGATGAGGTTGACGTACATCATCATGTTGCCGCCAAAATCGTTAGTGAAGAAGTGCATGTCCAGATAACGATCGAGGGTGAGCAGCGCGATGGTGGCGGTCAGAATCGGGAAAGACGCGATGATCAGCACGTTGGCGCAAAGCGACGTCCAGGTGAAGATCGGCATGCGGAAAAGCGTCATGCCCTTGGTACGCATCTTCAGGATGGTGACGAAGAAGTTGATGCCGGTCAGCGTCGTGCCGATACCCGATATCTGCAACGCCCATATCCAGTAGTCCACCCCGACCCCGGGACTGTACTCCTTGCCCGACAAGGGCGCATAGGCGAGCCAGCCGGTCTGGGCAAACTCACCCACGAACAGCGAGATGTTGACCAGGATGACACCGGCCGCAAACAGCCAGAAGCTCAGGTTGTTGAGGAACGGGAAGGCCACGTCACGGGCGCCGATCTGCAGCGGCACCACCAGGTTCATCAGGCCGATGACCATGGGCATGGCGACGAAGAAGATCATGATCACGCCATGGGCGGTGAAGATCTGGTCATAGTGATGCGGCGGCAAAAAGCCCTCGGCACCCGCCGAGGCCATGGCCAACTGACTGCGCATCATGATGGCATCGGCGAAGCCACGAATCAGCATCACCAGGGCCACGAGGAAGTACATGATACCGAGCTTCTTGTGGTCGATGGACGTAATCCATTCCGTCCACAGATAGCCCCATTTCTTGAAGTAGGTGATACCGCCAGCGATCGCGAGTCCGCCCAGCACGATGGCCGCAACGGTCACCATGATGATCGGTTCGTGGTAGGGAATCGCCTCTAGGGTGAGTTTTCCGAACATAATTTACTCCGCTGCCTCCGCGCTCATGGACTCGCCGTGAGTCTCGGCCTCGCTACCGTGGCCGCCGCCTGAGCCGCTGCCATGCTCACCGGCCTGCGCCGCCATGTGCTCAGCATGACCACCGCCGGTGTGGAAGCTCTTGATGATGCTCTCGTAGAGAGCCGGGGATGTTTCGGAGAAGTACTGGATTACGTTGTTCTCGCTAGGCGCGGCGAGAGCGTAGTACTCCTCGGGGTAGGTCAGGGTCTTGGACGACTCGCGCACCTTGGCCACCCAGGCGTCGAAGTCTTCCTGGGAGCCCACATGGGCGTCGAAGGTCATCTCGGAGAACCCGGAACCGCTGTAGTTGGTCGAACGTCCCGGATACACTCCCGGCTCGTCGGCGATCAGGTGAACATCGTTATCCATGCCGGCCATGGCATAGATCTGGCTGCCGAGGCGCGGAATGAAGAAGGCATTCATTACCGAGCCTGAGGACACCCGGAAATGCACCGGGGTATCTTCCGGGAAAGCCAACTCGTTGACGGTGGCGATGCCCTGCTCCGGATAGATGAACAACCACTTCCAGTCGAGCGAAACCGCCTGGATCTCCATCGGCTCCTGCTGGCCTTCCTTCGCCTCCAGAGGCTTGTGCGGATCGAGGCTGTGAGAGGTGTAGTAGGTCAGCAGCGCCAAGAACACGATGATGACACACGGGATAAACCACACCACGGCTTCAATCTTGTTGGAATGGGCCCAGTCGGGTGCGTAGGTAGCGTCCTTGTTGCTGCGGCGATAACGCCACGCGAACGCCAACGTCAGCACAATGACCGGCACCACGACGATCTGCATCAGACCGAAGGCGGTGAGGATCAGTGTGCGCTGCTCCTGGCCGATTTCCCCCTTTGGATCCATCAGGGCGGAATCACAGCCCGCCAGTACCAGGGGAAGCGCCAGCATCAGCACGAAACTGAGCGCGCGCAGGTAAGTCTTTCTTCTCATGTAGCGACCTCGTCAGGGCTTGGAGGCGGAATACCAGAGCTCGCGAGCACGGGCTCGCGTGACGTGCCAGGACGGTCAGGCGCGGGAGGGCATCAGGGGGCTTGAAAAAGCCCGGCATCGTGCCCACCAACATCCATGCACCCACGGCGAAATCGCACTCCAATCCCGTAACGAGGCGTCAACCGGCGGTTGAACGGCCTAAATCAAATACAGATGGAATGCGACAGGTGCGTATTGTCGACAGGCGGAGCCGGCTTGAGAAGCGACGATTTGCCGCAGGGGTGTCGCACCCTGGCTTGACCTGGGTCCAGATCGTGCGGTCATGGCGGCCATCCAGGAGACGCTGGACAGCCGACTGCTGCCCTTTGCCGTTCGGATATTGGCGCGTGGGGGAACTGCTACTCGAGTGCTACCGGAGCACTAGCCGAGTGCTAGATGGCGATCAGACGCGGCGCCAGCGCTGGCTGGCTCGCGAGCGCGGCAGCGGCCTGACCGTGCGTGATGATCAGATCAAGCTCTTCGAGCTTGCCGTAGAATGCCGGGCGCAAGGTTTCCCACTTGCTGTCATCGAAGACCAGAATGCGCTGGGCGGCGGTGGCCATGGCCGCCTGTTTCGGCGCAACTTCGTGGAAGTGGAAGCAACTGAGCCCGCGCTCCAGGTGGACACCGGCCGCCGACAGGAAGGCCCGGTTGATTCCCAGTCGACGTACCTGGCTCGCCATGTCGTCGGCTTCGAAGGACTGCGAGACCGCCTGGTAGAAACCGCCGAGCAATATCAGCCGCACCCCACTCATCGCGCTGATGGCGTTGGCCACGTTCAAGGCATAGGTCACCACCGTCAGGTCGCGATGAGACGACAGCTCTGCTAACAGGGGCATCAGGGTGGTACCGCAATCGATGAATAGCGTGTCCCCATCTTCGATGCAGGCGGCCGCCCGTCGACACAGCTGAGCCTTGATCTCGGTGCCGCGATCCTGCTGTGTGGCCAGGTCATAGACGGGGGCAAAATGCGGGTCGTCGCGACGCACCAGATGCCCGCCCATCAACATCAGCGGGCTTTCTCGCATCGACACATCCCGACGCAACGTCATTTCCGACACGCCACATAGGATGGCGGCATCGGCAAGCCGTAGGCTGCCACCGCCGGCAAGCGCTTGCAGCAACCTTTCCTGTCGCTGAACACTGCGTTGATTCATCGATACGCTCCCCTGGATCGCCCGGCTGCTGTGGCCTGTAGCCGCCCTGATTCAATAAGCATGCACTGAACTATGAACCTCGACCAGCCTTCACCTCAGGGTAAAAACGCCTGGGCACAAATGTTAAAAAAATAACATTAAGTGTTAGGATAGTCTCAGGAAAGGTTAGGCATGGCCTGGCCCCGCCTGTCTTCAACAACAACAGCACCCTGTTTGAGATTATCTATGCTGCACGCTCCCTCCCTGCGCCTTGCTGCACTCCCGTTTGCGCTCAGTCTGGTGCCTCAGTCGGCCGCCGCGGACGCTCCGCATTGGTCGTTCGCCAACCTGTCCGTCAACCGCCTCGATTGGTCCAGCGGTACCGAACAGCGTACCGCCGACGACGCCGCCAAGAGTGACTTCACCTACCTCGAGATCGAGGGTGGGGCCGGCTTCAGCTGGGGCGAGGTCTACGCCTTCGTCGACATCGAGAACCCCGGCCATGACCGCTTCGATGAAGCCAGCGGCGGGAGCGAAAACCTGCGCACCGCCGCCAAGGTCACCTCGCATCTGTACCTGGGGGAATCGCCCTTTTCGCTCTACCTGCACGTCTACGACTTCCGCGACTATGGCTACGACGGCCGCGAGCAGGACCAGGTCATCGGGCTTGGCTACCGCCACACGTTCGCCAGCGGGCTCTGGGTGAAACCCTTTCTCGCCGCCGCCCGGGTACAGAGCGATGGCTATACCGGTAGCAACGGCGGCATGCTCGGTTGGGTGGCGGGCTACGATTTCAGCGCCTTCGATCAGGCGTTTAGTGTGACCAACTGGCACGAGCAGACCTTCGACCGTGATGCTGAGTACCTGAGCCAGAACTACGTTGGCGCCCGCGCCGACAGTGTCGGGACCAATGGCGCCGTGGCATTGTGGTGGCACCCGCATCGCTTGATTACCACTGGCGTTCAGTACCGCTATGCCGACAACAAGCTTGGCACGCCGAAGCAGTATCAAAACGCGATGATCTACTCTCTTAAATTCAACTTCCTGTGAGGCGAAGGCACCCATGACCCTTTTGATGAGTCTGGTCGGCATGGCGACATTGATCGCCATCGCCGTGCTGTTTTCCTATAACCGCCGCGCCATTCGGTTGCGTACCGTCGTTGGCGCCTTCGCCATTCAGGCAGGCCTTGGCGCCTTCGTGCTCTACGTTCCTATCGGGCAGGACATTCTGAAGGCGGTATCCGATGCGGTCAGCCAGGTGGTGTTCTACGCCAACGATGGCATCGACTTCCTGTTTGGTGGCCTCGCCAACGTCGACAACATCGGCTTCGTCTTCGCGATCAAGGTGCTGCCGGTGATCATCTTCTTCTCGTCGTTGACCGCAGTGCTGTACTACCTCGGCATTATGCAGTGGGTCGTTCGCCTGCTGGGCGGCGGGCTGCAGAAGCTCCTCGGCACCTCACGCACCGAATCACTTTCGGCCACCGCCAACATCTTCGTCGGCCAGACCGAGGCACCGCTGGTCGTACGCCCCTTTATCGCCAAGATGACTCCCTCTCAGCTGTTTGCGGTGATGTGCGGCGGCCTCGCCTCGGTGGCGGGCTCGGTGCTGGCGGGTTATGCGGCTCTCGGCATCCCTATGGAGTATCTGGTGGCCGCCTCGTTCATGGCGGCACCCGGCGGGCTGCTGTTCGCCAAGCTGATCATGCCCGAGACCGACGAGCGCGCGGACGACGACGAGTCCACCAATGACATCATCGAAGACGAGGAGAAACCCGCCAACGTGCTGGACGCCGCCGCTTCCGGCGCCTCGTCCGGTATGCAGCTGGCCGCCAACGTCGGTGCCATGCTGCTCGCCTTCATCGCGCTGATCGCGCTGCTCAACGGTATCCTCGGTGGTGTCGGCGGCTGGTTCGGCTACGACGGTTTGAGCCTTGAGCTGATTCTTGGCTGGTTGTTCGCCCCGCTGGCCTTCCTGCTCGGCATTCCCTGGGAAGAGGCCACCCTGGCCGGCTCCTTCATCGGCCAGAAGCTCGTGGTCAACGAATTCGTCGCCTTTATCAATCTCGCGCCCTATATCGACGGCGAGCAGATCGTCGCCGCCACCGGCGAGGCGATGAGTGACCACACGGCAGCGGTGCTGTCGTTCGCCCTGTGTGGTTTTGCCAACCTATCCTCCATCGCCATCCTGCTCGGTGGCCTAGGCAGCATCGCGCCGAGCCGTCGCCATGAGATCGCCCGCTTTGGCCTCAAGGCGGTACTCGCCGGTACCCTGTCCAACCTGATGTCGGCCACCATCGCCGGGTTCTTCATCGCTCTCGGCGCCTGAGCGGTCGATACTTGCCTTCCTCATTCCACTCATTTCGCCGGGGCCACTGCCCTGGCGCATCGGAGCCTTCCATGTCCAACCTGACCCATATTGCCCGCCAGGCGCTGTCGCTGATGGATCTGACGAGCCTCAATGCCGACGACACCGACGCGACCACCGAGTCCCTGTGTCAGCGTGCCAAGACACCGGCCGGCAACCCCGCAGCCGTGTGCGTCTATCCGCAGTTCATCGTGCCGGCGCACCGCGCACTGACCGCCCATAGCCTGAGCGGCAAGGTCAAGATCGCCACCGTGACCAACTTCCCCGACGGCGGCGATGACATCATGGCCGCGGCGCGCGCCACCCGTGAAGCGGTCGCCTCGGGTGCCGACGAAGTCGACGTGGTCTTTCCCTACCGCGCATTGATGGGCGGCGATGACGGCATCGGTCAGGAGTTCGTCGAGATGAACAAGGCCGCCTGTGGCGACCGTACCTTGAAGGTGATTCTCGAGACAGGCGAGCTGAAGGACCCCGAGTTGATCCGTCGAGCCAGTGAGCAGGCGATTGCCGGCGGCGCCGACTTTCTCAAGACGTCCACCGGCAAGGTGGCCATCAACGCGACCCCGGAAGCGGCGCGCATCATGCTTGAAGCCATCCGCAAGGCCGATCGCCAGGTGGGCTTCAAGGCCGCCGGCGGCGTACGTACCGCCGAAGACGCGGCCATCTACCTGGCGCTTGCCGCCGATATCATGGGTGGCAACTGGGCATGCCCCGAGACCTTCCGCTTCGGCGCCTCGGGCCTGCTCGACAACCTGCTGCTGACCCTCGGCGTCGGCGTAGCGGGCGGGAGTGACACCGCCGGGGGGTACTGATGCTGATTCAGGATATCCTGGCGGCAAAACGTGACGGGGAGCCCCTCGAAGAGGCCCAGATTCGGCGCTTCATCGAGGCGGTTGCCGACGGCGAGGTCGGCGATGAACAAATCGGCGCCTTCACCATGGCGACCTACCTGCGCGGCATGTCCCTCGACGAGACCGTGGCGTTGACGGCGGCCACGCGGGACTCGGGCCGCGTCCTCGATCATGGCGCCCTCGCGCTGCCAGGGCCGGTGCTCGATAAGCACTCCACCGGTGGTGTCGGCGACCCGGTATCGCTGATTCTCGGGCCCTGGCTCGCCGCCTGTGGCGCCCACGTGCCGATGATCTCTGGCCGCGGCCTCGGCCACACCGGCGGGACCCTCGACAAGCTCGAGGCGATTCCCGGCTACAACGTCACCCCCGATCGAGCCACCTTCGAGCGTCTGCTCAAATCGCCGGGGGTCGCCATCGTCGGTCAAAGTGGCGATCTCGCCCCGGCGGACAAGCGGCTGTATGCAGTACGCGACGTCACCGCCACCGTGGCCTCGATGCCGCTGATCGTGGCCTCGATTCTCGGCAAGAAGCTCGCCGAAAGCCTCGATGCCCTGGTCATGGACGTCAAGATCGGCAATGGCGCCTTCCTCGCCGATGATGTCCAGACCCGAGCGCTCGCCACCACCATCGCCGATGTCGCCCGCCGCGCCGGCACGCCGACCTCGGTGCTGCTGACCGACATGAACCAGACCCTGGCCACCAGTGCCGGCAATGCCCTGGAGGTACGCGAGTGCCTCGACATCATGACCGGCAAGCGAGACTCCGGACGACTGCTCGACCTGACCCGCGAGCTGGCCGTCCAGATGCTGCTGGCCGGTCGTCTCGCCGCCAGCCGCGACGCGGCCACCGAGCGACTCGACCGTGCGCTGGGCAACGGCGAAGTCAGCGAACGCTTCTGCGCCATGGTCAGAGGGCTCGGCGGCCCGACGGATCTGATCGAGCGCCTCGACGATCACCTCGGCCATGCACCGATAGTGCGCGATCTCTACGCCCCCCACGACGCCATCGTCATCGGTCAGGACGTCAAGGCGCTCGGCATGGCCGTGGTCGCCCTCGGCGGCGGTCGTCGCCGCGCCGGTGACACCATCGACCCTCGGGTCGGGCTCGATCGTATCGCCGCCCTCGGCACCCGGGTCGACGCCACCACGCCGCTAGTGCGGATTCACGCGGCAAGCGAGGCCGACGCCGATGGCATCGCGGCCCGCCTGCTCGAGGCCTTCGTCCTCGATGCCAACATCGCTCGCGCCTCGGGCCTCACCGTCCCGCCGCTGATTCAAGAGGTCATGCTTGACCCCAGCGTCGCGGCATCGACGCCTTCCCCTCACGCAGGAGCCACGTCATGAGCCGCGCCATCATTCTGGTCATGGATTCCTTCGGCATCGGTGCTGCGCCGGATGCCGATCGCTTCGGCGACGCCGGCGCCGATACCCTGGGCCACATCGCCGCCGCCTGTGCCCGTGGCGAGGCCGATGATCGCGGCCGCCATGGTGCCTTGCGGCTGCCGAATCTCGCGGCACTCGGGCTCTTTCACGCCCACCGCGAGGCGACCGGTCACGCCGCAGAAGGCGTCGACCTGCCCGCCAGCGTCGAAGGCGCCTATGGCCATGCGCGAGAGGTGTCGTCGGGCAAAGATACGCCATCGGGCCACTGGGAAATCGCCGGCGTTCCGGTGCGCTTCGACTGGGGCTACTTCGAGGACAAGCAGCAGAGCTTTCCCCCGGCACTGCTGGAGGCCCTGATCGAGGAAGCCGAACTGCCCGGCGTGCTCGGCGACTGCCACGCCTCGGGAACCGACATCATCGCCCGCCTCGGCGAAGAACACTGCCGGAGCGGCAAGCCGATCGTCTACACCTCCGCCGACAGTGTCTTTCAGATCGCCGCCCACGAAGACAGCTTCGGCCTCGAGCGCCTGCTCGCCGTGTGTGAAACCGCCCGTCGCCTACTCGCGCCCTACAACATCGGCCGCGTAATCGCCCGGCCCTTCGTCGGCACCGACGCCGCGAGCTTCCAGCGCACCGCGAATCGCCGCGACTACAGCGTTAAGCCGCCCTCACCCACCGTGCTTTCACGGCTCACCGAGGCCGGCGGTGAGGTCATTGCCATCGGCAAGATCGCCGATATCTACGCCCACTGCGGCATTTCTCGCTCGATCAAGGCCGCAGGCCACGAGGCACTGATGGCGGCGACCCTCGAGGCCATGGACGACACGCGCAGTGGCAACGCCAACGGCTGCCTGGTGATGACCAACTTCGTCGATTTCGACATGGTCTACGGCCACCGGCGCGACGTGTCCGGCTACGCCGCAGCGCTCGAGGCCTTCGACACCCGCCTGCCAGAGCTCCTCGCTCGCCTGCAAGACGACGATCTGCTGGTGATCACCGCCGACCATGGCTGCGATCCCACCTGGCCAGGCACGGACCACACCCGGGAACACATCCCGGTCCTGGCGAAGGGCGCCGGCATCCCGGCCGGGTCGCTTGGCGCCCGAGCGAGCTTCGCCGACATCGGCCAGTCACTGGCCGACCTGTTCAACCTCGAACCGATGGACGATGGCGAGAGCTTCGTGATGCGCCGCTGACTAGACCAGGAGGCTTGCATGGCCACTCCCCACATCAAGGCCGAACGCGGCGACTTCGCCGATACGGTGCTGCTACCCGGCGACCCGCTGCGTGCCAGAGCCAGCATCGTCGAGACCGCTTAGTCTCGCCGGCGCCTTCGATATCAACGTCAGCCAAGGTGGCTACAGCCTCGTGCTGCGCTGCTGACCAGACCAGGAGGCTTGCATGGCCACTCCCCACATCAAGGCCGAACGCGGCGACTTCGCCGATACGGTGCTGCTGCCCGGCGACCCGCTGCGAGCCAGAGCCAGCATCGTCGAGACCGCTTAGTCACGGCGGGCGCCTTCGATATCAACGTCAGCCATCGTGGCGAAGGCTTCGTGCTGCGCTGCTGACCAGACCAGACCAGACCAGACCAGACCAGGAGGCTTGCATGGCCACTCCCCACATCAAGGCCGAACGCGGCGACTTCGCCGATACGGTGCTGCTACCCGGCGACCCGCTGCGTGCCCGATACATCGCCGAGACCTTTCTCGACGATGTCCGCCAGGTCAATGATGTTCGCAACATGCTGGGCTATACCGGCACCTACCGTGGCCGCGAGATATCGGTCATGGGCACCGGCATGGGCATCCCGTCGGTATCCATCTACGCCAAGGAACTGATCACCGAGTTCGGCGTCAAGCGATTGATTCGCGTCGGCTCCTGCGGTGCCGTGCGCGACGATATCGCCGTCCGTGATCTGGTCATCGGGCTCGGAGCTAGCACCGATTCGGCGGTCAACCGCACCCGCTTCATGGGGCTCGATTTGGCCGCCATCGCCGATTTTGAACTAACACGCCACGCGGTGGACGCCGCCGCCGACCATGGCGTATCGGTGAAGGTGGGCAATCTCTTCTCCGCCGACCTGTTCTACAACCCCAATGCCGAACTCGTCGACGTCATGCGTCGCTACGGCATCGTCGGCGTCGAGATGGAAGCCGCCGGCCTGTACGGCGTCGCCGCCGAATACGGCGCCCGGGCCATGACCATCTGTACGGTGTCAGACCACATCGTCAATGGCGATTCGCTGTCCAGCGACGACCGGGCAACCACCTTCGACGAGATGATGCGCATCGCCCTCGACGCCGTGCTGCGCGACGACGACACGCCAGACATCCAGGTGGGAGCAGACACATGAGCACAAACGGCGACACCAGCAGCAGCTGCGCCAGCGAGGGCAACGCCAGCGAGAACAACGCCAACGAGAACAACACCAATAAAAGCGGCACCGACGATCGCATCGATGCCGATATCATTGATGCCCTGGTCAGGGTTCGCGGCAATGCCTATGTGCCATATTCAAGCCATCCTGTGGGTGCCCTGCTCGAAACCTCCGATGGCACACGTTTCACCGGCGCGAATGTCGAAGTCGCCCACTACAAGGGCCTCTGCGCCGAAGCCTCGGCCATCGCCGCCATGATCAGCGCCGGCGGAGAACGACGCCTGAAGGCGGTCTACGTGATCGGACCGGGGGAGCACCTGTGCACGCCTTGCGGCGACTGTCGCCAGCGGCTGCGCGAATTCGCCACCGTGGATACCGTCATCCGAGTCGTCGACGCGAACGGCCGGCTGCTGCGCCGCTATAGCATGGACGAACTCCTGCCGGACTCCTTTGGCCCGGAAAATCTCGGCCAGGCGTCGAGCATGGGCCGCTGACTCGACGGCTATACACCGGCACACCATGCCAAGGAGCCGCCCTTCGGGCGGCTCCTTGGCATGGTGGCGCAGGGGGCGACGTCAAAAGCCCCGGTCTATGCCTACCGACGGATGCTGGGCTGTCAGCACGTGATGGCGCAGCGCTGCGCCATCACGACCTTCACGCCACCTGGTTCTTGGCGAAGCGTTTCTTGAGATAAGCGACGATATCCATGGATTCGTAGAGCCAGGTCTCACTACCGTCTTCTGCGGTGATCAGCAGGCACGGCACCTGTACCTTGCCGCCGCCTTCTTTCAGGGCCTTGCGATGCTCGGCATCGGCCCCGGCGTCACGAATCTCGAAGTCGACCCCGAGGTTGGCCATTTCCCGGCGCACGTAGGCGCAGAACGGACAATGGGAAAAATGATAGAGCGCAAGATCCTTCGCATGGGTCATGGTCGCAAACTCCTTTGGGCGCCACCGCTGGCGGCAGCGTCGGGCCATTGTATTCAGCCCCCTGGGGACGAGCGGAGCCCGTGACGTGACGCGCTGTCGGGGCTGCCGGTATTGGTGCGGACGATGACGGCCCACCAGGCTAGCGTGCGCCATTCACCGTCCGACTTGTTGCATTAGTGCCACAAGGAAGCATTTCCTGACAGCGCCAACCCGGTCTTTCCCGACCAACTCCCGATGCAGCACAACCTCAAGGAGGCCCGCGGCCATTCCGCTCGTTGCCCCATCGTCCGCGCCACGCTCTTCCCCGACATGCACGGCACCTGGAGCCTGCCCCGGCCGATGCCCTGCCCACACACCACTTACCCACACACCACCTAGCCCGGATCGGGAGAGGCCCCACGGGCGCTCGTGTCATGCCCAGGATCGGCGATCCCGGCCTGCCCAGGCGCCCTGCCGCTGGCATCTCGCCCCCGATGATCGGCTTCGCCGGGGCCGGTTGTGCCGTCGAGACGCCCGCCGCCGTGTCCCTCCATGCTGACGCTGAGACGCGGTACGCCAAGGCCGATATCGCGCTCCTCCATGCGCTGCTTGAGCAGCATGTTGAAAGCGCGCGCCACGTCCCACTGCATCTCCGGCGACGTCCTGAAGCGCATCCGCAAAATCGCACAGCCATCTTCGAAGCGATCGACGCCCTGCATCTCGAGTGGCGACCAGATGTGGTGGCGCATCATCGGGTCCTGGCGCAGCTCCCGGGCGGTCTCCTGCATCAGTGTCGTGGCGTCATCGATCTTCATGTCGTAGGGAATGCGGATCTTCATCAGCGCGATGCCAAACTGGCGAGACATGTTGTGGATCGAGTCGATGCGCGAGAACGTCAGGATATGCACGATGCCATCGAGATCACGCAGACGCACCGTGCGCAGCGTCAGGCCCTCGACCGTACCCATATGGCCATTGATCTGGACAAAATCATCCACCGCCAGGGAATCCTCGATCAGGATGAAGATGCCGGTGATCAGGTCCTGCACCAGGGTCTGGGCGCCGAAGCCAATGGCCAGACCCACCACACCGGCGCCGGCCAGCAGCGGCGTCACGTTGACCCCCAGGTTGGCCAGACCGACGATCGTGGCAATCACCACGATGGTGGCGAAGATGACGTTGCGAATCATCGGCGTGATGGTCTGGGCACGGGCCTGGTTGACCCGCCGTCCGCGCGAGCGCGCCGACGACGTCAGCGCCCGCTGAATGGCGGTATCGGCGAAGATCCACACCAGCCACGCCAGCAGCACCGTGAAGGCGATGGCCAGAATCGCCTGACCGATACGCACGCTGGCAACGCCCTCGCGTCCAATCCCGACCAGCGATCCGCCCCATACCTGCAGCGACAACTCGGCGAAGATCAACCAGGCCAGCACATGCCCCAGGGTATAGCCGAAGCGCTCGAGGCGACGACGATACTCACTATGCCCGCGATGGCGCCCTCGCGTGTGATCGTGACGCTCGTTCTGGCGCCGGAGTAGACCAGTGACCACGAGGGTCAGCACCAACAGCGAGGCGTTGATGATCGAGCGCGCCAGCGCCGTGCCGACGTCCCCACCGGTGATGAAGATGGCCACCAGCGACCCCACCACCATGATCAACGCCGGGATATGCCACAGACGCCCGATCACACGGGTGATCTCGGTCGGGCTCGAGCAATCGCTGCGAATCGAGTAGCTGCGATTACGGATAAGGTGCTTGATCGGACGCTGGAAGCGGAAGATGAACCGCAGGCTCAGCAAGGCGGCAAGAACATTGGCCAATACCGACACCAACGACGCCAGATCGAACCCGAGCAACTCCACCAGGCGCTCGGTCTTGGCGGCATCACCGAGCGCGATCAGTGCGCCGATCACGAACAGAGGCCGCAGTGCCTGTTGCTGAAGGATACGCACGGCAACGTAGCGGTGCCCGCGGGAAAAGACCGAAATGACCGTCTCGATGACCACCGACAGAGCGCGACCGCACAGCGCCACATAAGCAATGACCAGCGCGCCGACGCGTCCTGCGCTGCCCGGGATCAGTTGCGCCACTCCGAGTACCGCCACAAAGGACAACGCCCAGGGCAACATGCGCCGTAGAAAGTGTGCCGCCATCAGCCACGCCTTGGGGTCACGAGGCAAGTCCATGGGCCAGCCACGGCGATGGGCCACCAGGCGCCCCAGGGCCACCAGGATGATCACGAGCCCGCCCCAGATGGTCAGCAGTACGCCAAACTCGATGCCGAAACGCGCCAGCTCACCGTAACCGGTATCGACCACCAGGCCGCGCACATCGACCCAGCCATCGGCGAGCTTGGCACGCCACTGGGCAACCGGGGAGCTACTCGACTCAGCCTGCTCGCCCAACTCGCTGAAGGTATCGGCCAGCGCCCCCAACAGCCCCTGGGAATCGGTACCCTGCTCGGCGGCGACGTTGCCGGCGTCGCGTAGCGCCTCCAGGGTCTTGAGCAGCTCCTGGCGACTCTGCTCGTTCTCCAGGGTGCTGATCAGGGTATCCAACGATTGGCGCACTTCCTCGCTATCTGCCGCCGGAGCCTCGGCCTTGTCGGCAGATCCGTTCAGGGCCTGCAGCGCCAGGCCCTGAGCAGAAGCCTGAATAGGCACAGCGAAGAAGAGTACCAACAGCAGCCAGACAACCCTATGAATTGCTTGGCCTGATCGTTCCCGTAGCGGTGTCATCCCATCTCCCTGGCATTGTTACGGGCCGCCCCCGCCGATGAAGTCATGGTGCGTATGATAGGCTCATGAAAACACTCTGGACAGGATGCCGCCATGACGCCGCAATCGCCACCCGAGCCCAACACCGCAGAGGGAAACCGGCGCCGCGTGGGTGTCGAAATCGAATTCGCCGGCCTCCCCCCGCTCGACACGGCCCGTTTGGTACAGCGCCTCTTCGGCGGCAGCATCGATCCCCTCAGCGCCCATCGTCTCAAGGTGCGAGACACCCGCTGGGGTGATTTCGGCATAGAGCTCGACTCGCAGTACGTTCATCCCGAGGAGTCCGCCGAACAGCCGCCGCCGCGAGACAGCGAGTGGGCGCGCATGCGCCGAGACTTCCACCGCCGCTCCCGGGAACTGCTCGGCGATATGGTGACGGGCCTCGTCCCCACCGAGATCGTCTGTCCGCCGGTGCCCTGGAACGAACTCGGCGATCTCGACGAGCTGTTCGACGCCCTGCGCGAGCAGGGCGCCAAGGGCACCGATGCGAGCCTGCTTTACGGCTTCGGCCTGCACCTCAATCCGGAGCTGCCGAGCCTGGAGACTGCCGACGTCCTGCGCTACCTGCAAGCCTACCTGCTGTCCGCCGACTGGCTGCGCGAGCAGATTCGGGTGGATATCACCCGCGAAGTCCTGCCCCACGCCAACCCCTTCCATCAGCGCTATTGCCTCAAGCTGCTCGACGACGACTATCGACCAGACCTGAACGCGCTGATCGACGACTACCTGGCCGATAACGCCACGCGCAATCGCGACCTGGACATGCTGCCCTTGTTTGCCCATCTCTGCCCCGACCACCCCCATGAGCTGCTCAGGGACGATCTGGTTCAGGCGCGTCCCACCTTTCACTACCGCTTGCCCAATGCTCAACTGGCAGAACCCGGCTGGGGCGCCGTCACCGAGTGGAACCGCTGGCTCGAGGTAGAACGCCTGGCCTGCGCCCCGCAGACTCTCGCTGAGCGTATGGCAGAGTACCGGGCGCTTCACGCCGAAGGCTCGCTGTGGCAGAAAATCAAACAGAAGCTGACCAAGGATCAAGGTTGATGGCCGACGCCCGTCCTCTCATCGGCATCTCGACGTCTGACCACAAGAGCAAGATCGCCTGGTGGTTCGATTGGTTTGCCGTCTGGCGCCACGGTGGCCGCCCGATTCGACTGTCGCCATCGCGCCCCCGGCCCGAGCGCCTCGATGGCCTGATCGTCGGCGGTGGCGACGATATCCAGGCTTCACTTTACGGTGGCGAGATGCAGCTCGATGTCCGTGTCGACCCCGAACGCGACGCCATGGAACTCGACTTTCTCGACCGCGAGATACCGCGGAATACGCCAGTGCTCGGGATCTGTCGCGGCGCCCAGCTGATCAACGTACATCTTGGCGGCACCCTGGATGCCGATATCTACACCAGCAACGAAGGCCTCAAGCGGCGGCGCACGGTGCTGCCGCGCAAGACCGTCGATATCGTCGAGGGCAGCCGCCTGCACGATATCCTTCGCGTCAGCTGGTGTCGTATCAACAGCCTGCACCACCAAGCCGTGCTGGACGCCGGGCGCGGCATCGAGATCGTCGCCCGCGACCGCGACGGACTGGTCCAGGGCATCGAGTCCCGAGATCATGATTTCTTGTTCGGTGTCCAGTGGCACCCGGAGTTTCTGGTCTTTAACCGCCCTCAGCAGCGCCTCATACGGGCGCTGGTCGAGGCGGCTCGACAGGCCCGGTCAACTCCCGGCGCAAGCCAGGCCCAAGCCGACCGCCCCGCCTGTTAAGCCGACCGCCCTGCCTGACACCCCATCGCTCTTGCAGCAGAAGGCCCGCCGATTGGCGGGCCTTCTGCTGCTGTCTTGTGCCGCTTTTTGGCATCCTGACGTGGGCCAAGAAGGCACACCCCCGGACTCCACGGGGCTTTCGATCAGACCAGCTCGCGTTCAAACCAGCTTGCGATCAGACCAGCTTGGCGTCGAGGCTGATCTCGGCGTTCAGCAACTTCGAGATCGGGCAGCCGGCCTTGGCCTTCTCGGCGGCCTCGAGAAAGGCGCTTTCGTCAGCGCCGGGAATGCTGGCACGAGTGGTCAGGTGTACCTGGGTGACGGCGAAGCCACCATCGACCTCGTCCAGGGTGACCTTGGCCTCGGTATCGATGCTCTCTGGCTCCAGGTTGCTCTCGCCCAGAATCATCGACAGCGCCATGGAGTAGCAGCTGGCGTGCGCTGCGCCGATGAGCTCTTCAGGGTTGGTCCCGGCCTGACCTTCGAACCGTTGCTTGAAGTCATAGGGCACATCGCTGAGGGCATCGCTGGCGGTGGAGACGACGCCCTTGCCCTGCTTGAGGCTCCCTTTCCACTGCGCAGTTGCGGTGTTGGTAATGCTCATGACGACTCCTTATCTCGGTGGGCATTCGGCCCGATGGTCGACACAGCCCCGGCTATCGCCTAACACACGGCACGCAACCGTACCGCCTGTCGTCTCGACGACTTGGCCAGCCGAGGGTGCCAAGTAGCACAACGATGCACCCTTTACCGGGCCCGTGTCGAGCCCCTTCTTGCCACCCCGGAGCTGGCCTGCCACGCTTCCGAGTACTACATTGGAAATGTTTTCCGTTTTTTTACATCCGTATCTGATGCGGGTCTTGCCATCCACACTCGAACCCCGGTCTGCCAGAGTGCTCGCGGTGACGGCGGCCCTCGAGACCCGCCTGCCTCAGCTTGCAACGACACACAAGGAGCTTCCATGACAGCCAGCACGGTAACGATCGGCCATGGCGACAGCGCCGTGGAGGTACCCGCCATCGGCCAGGGCACCTGGTTCATGGGCGAGGGCCGCGCTCCTCGCCGACAAGAGATCGACGCCCTGAGCCGCGGCCTGGACAACGGCCTCAAGCTGATCGACTGCGCCGAGATGTATGGCGATGGTGGCGCCGAGGAGGTGGCCGGAGAAGCCATTCGCGGACGCCGCGACGAGGCGTTCCTGGTGTCCAAGGTCTACCCCTGGAACGCCGGACGCGATAGCGCCATCGACGCCTGCGAAGCTAGCCTCAAGCGGCTAGGAACCGACCACCTCGACCTGTACCTGCTGCACTGGCCGGGAACGGTTCCCCTAGAGGAAACCCTCGAGGCCTTCGAGCGCCTGATCGACGCCGGCAAGATTCGTCGCTTCGGGGTGTCTAACTTCGATGACGCCGACATGGCGACACTACACGCCCTGCCCGGCGGCGCTGGCTGTGCGCTCGACCAGGTGCTCTACCACCTGGCCTCCCGCGGCATCGAAACCGCACTGCGCCCGTGGCTGCGCCAGCACCGAATGCCCTTGATGGCCTACTGCCCCCTGGCCCAGGCCGGAAATCTTGGCACCGACCCCCTGGCAGACCCGGCGCTCATCGAACTGGCCACCGAGCTTGGCATCACCTCGGCCCAGCTACTGCTGGCCTGGGCCATCCGTCCCATCGCCGGACGGCGCGAGGTCATCGCCATTCCCAAGGCCGCGCACCCAGCCCATGTGGACGACAATGCGGCCGCCCTCGCGATCCACCTCGACGCCGACACCCTGGCTCGTCTCGATGCGCTCTATCCCGCTCCGAACGGCAAGGTGCCTCTCGACATCGTCTAGTCGGTAGCTCTTTCCCGCAGCGGCCCACCGTCGCTGGCCTCGAGTGTCAGCCGTGGCGAGCCTGGTCACGCAGTGCGGCCAGCCGCTCTGCCAGCGTCTCGCGGCTCAGTTCCCGCATCAGCTCGATATTGCGCTCGGGGATGCCCTCGGGATCGTCGTGATGCTCGAGGGCGCGTTCGACACTCGCTTCCCGAAGCAAGTGCCACATCGGCCAGGGTGAGCGATTGGTGAAATTGGCCGGATCGTCGTCGGCGGCGTCCTCGAAGACGTAGTCCGGATGAAAGCTCGCCAGTTGATAGACGCCTTCGTAGCCTTGGTCGGCCAACAGCGCCTCGGCCAGGGCAAGGCTGTCGAGGTAGTCATCGAAATCGGCGAGGCCGCGTTCGATGACCAGTAGCGTGGTCTCTACCTCGGGCGTCTCGTCCAGATGGCGACACTCCTCGATCAGGCGCAGTAGCGCATCCTCAAGACGCCGGGCGTCGATCGCGACGAAGCGGATGCTGTCTCGCGCAAGCTCTCGCCCGGCGAAGGGACAGACGTCCAGGGCCACGACGAAGGAGCCGACCCAGTCACGGGTAGCGTTCAGGCAGGCGGGGGTATCGGTCATGGCGGAATCTCGGTGGCGTGGCCGCGAAGCGGCCGCGGGAAGCAAGGGGCCCAGCACGAAGAGCACAGGACATCGGCGTTGGCAGATCGCCGGGGCGCGATCGGCGGCGATAAACGCCTAGCGAGGCAAACGGCGTGACGCGACGGTAGTGCAAAGGCCCTGGCGGCTCAAGCCCGGAAGTGACCTTGCCCGTCGGGCCCGGCGCATCATTTGACCGGCTTGTCGCGACGCGATGCCAGGCGATCGGC
Organism: Halomonas sp. V046; assembly: GCF_052645355.1. Classification (NCBI taxonomy): domain Bacteria; kingdom Pseudomonadati; phylum Pseudomonadota; class Gammaproteobacteria; order Oceanospirillales; family Halomonadaceae; genus Halomonas; species Halomonas sp. V046. The sequence continues at coordinate 163,759 of NZ_JBQXYF010000007.1, read as the reverse complement.
CAGGCGGGTCGGCTCGGGCAGTTTATAGCGCCCGAGGCAAGCGATCGCCCAGTCTCGCGCGCTTGCCACCGACAACCGATGGCCCGGGGATACGAAGACCGGCTTGACCCCTTGGCGCGAGCGCAGCACGACACCCAAGGGTTCGTCCTTGTCGCACAGCGGCGTGGTGCTGCCACGGGGCGCTGCTACCTCGCCGTGCTGTCCTGTCAGGCGTTTCTTGGCCACACCGAGAGTAGGCAGGTCCAGCCACAGGCCCAGGTGAGCGGCGACGCCGAGGCGACGAGGATGGGCGATGCCATGGCCATCGACCATGACCAGGTCGACCCGGGTCTTGAGACGGGCGAAGGCGGTCAAGGCCGCCGGCACCTCACGAAACGACAACAGCCCCGGGATATAAGGCATGCGGGTCGGCTCGCGAGCCAGCGCCTGCTCCACCGGATTAAGCCCCGGCCAGGTCAGTACCACCACCGCTGCACGGGTCACCTCACCGCCCTGCTCGAAGCCGATATCGACACCGGCGATATGCGATACCTCACCGATCCGGTCGTTGCGTTCGAGCCCCCGGGCCAGGCGTCGCTGCAGCGCAATGGCCTCTGCGGGCATCAGGTCCCAGGCGTGAAGCGGTTGGCGTTCGACGATCGGCATGGGAGGCGTCTCGGTAGTGAAAAGGGCGACTCCAGTGCCGTGTCTGCGACACCGCGACCACACAAAGAAGCGTCAATGGCACTGAAGGCTTAAGCGCATCGCGTTAGACTACGTCGCGACCGCAGTCAGGTAAAACGGCACCGGCCAGGCGTGCAGGATACGCCGAGCGAACAGGCCGCTTGGCTCAAGCGGCCCGACCACATCGCGGGCACGCAGCAACAACCAGGGAGGACCCCGTGAAGATCATCCACACCGCCGACTGGCACTTGGGCCAGAGCTTTCACGGCCAGGAGCGCCACGAGGAACATCGCGCCTTTCTCGACTGGCTGCTCGACACCCTGGTTCGCCGCGAGGCCGATGCCTTGCTGATCGCCGGCGACCTGTTCGACGTGGTCAACCCCTCCCTGCGCGCCCAGGAGCTGCTGTTTCATTTTATCGTCACGGCCCACGAGCGATTGCCCGACCTCGACACGGTGCTAATCGCCGGCAACCATGACAGCGGTGCGCGCATCGACCTGCCGTCCCCGTTGCTGAAAAGACTCAAGGCCCACGCCCTCGGCCGGGTGCACTTTCTCGCCGATGGTCACCTCGACGCCGAACGCTTGCTGGTGCCCCTGTCCGATGGCGGAGGCACCACTCGCGCCTGGTGCCTGGCACTGCCCTTCCTGCGCCCCGCGGAAGTCACCGGCCGCGGCTCGCTGCCGAGCGAGTCCGACGGCCAGCAGACGCCGAGTGACGGCGACGGGGATAGGCGCTATGTCCAGGGCATCGAACGAGTCCATCGCGAGCTGATCGAAGCCGCCCGAGCCCGACGCCGCCCAGACCAGGCGCTGGTCGCCATGAGCCACGCCCACTTGCACGGCGCGGCCGTGTCCGAGGCGAGCGAGCGTCCCATCGTCATCGGCGGCGAGGAATCCATACCCGCCTCGCTGTTCCCTGCCGATATCTGCTACGTGGCCCTTGGCCACCTGCACCGCGCCCAGCGCGTCGGCGAAGACCGTATTCGCTACAGTGGCAGCCCGCTGGCGCTGGATTTCAGCGAAGCGAACTACCCCCACCAGGTGCTCGAGGTAACCCTTGCCGGCGAGCATCTGGACGCGGTCGAGAGCATCCCCATCCCGCGTCCGGTCGCCATGCACCGCATTGGCCCCGACACCCTCGAGGCCGTGCTGACCGCCATCGATACCCTGCCCGAGCGCACGACCACCCAGCGCCTCGACACCGGCGAAGGCGACTCTGATGATCGTAATCGCTGGGGTTGGCTCGAGGTGGCGGTGCGGCTCGAGGCGCCGATGCCGGAGCTTCGCTCACGCATCGACGAAGCGCTGGCGACCAAGGCGGTTCGCCTGCTGCGCCTGCGTCGCGACCTGCCCCAACGCCCCGAGGATACAGCGCCCAGCGGCGAACGCCTCGAAGACATCGGCCCCCGCGCACTGTTCGAGCGCACCTGGCAGGAACGCTGGGGGGCAGCCGCACCGGAGGCGGTGCTGAGCGACTTCGATCGTCTGCGTCAGAGCGTTGTGGACAACGATGGGCTCGACCAAGCCACGGGCAACACCCATCACGACACCCGCCATCCGGAGAGCTCTCAGTGAAGATCCTCGCCCTGCGCCTGTCCCAGCTGGCATCCCTGCCAGGGCCTGTCACGCTGGACTTTAGCGCCGAGCCCCTGGTCGATGCCGGCCTCTTCGCCATCACCGGCCCGACCGGCGCCGGCAAGAGTACGCTGCTGGATGCGCTGTGCCTGGCCCTGTACGGCAATACCCCACGCCTTCGGCATGCGCCTAGTCGAGAATCACGCCTGATCGATGTCGATGGCTCGCCGTTGCAGACGTCCGACCCACGTACCCTGCTGCGCCGTGGCGCTGCCTCTGGCCACGCCGAGGTCGACTTCATCGGCCGTGACGGACGCCGCTACCGCGCACGCTGGGCAGTGCGTCGCGCCAGGGACAAGGCCGACGGCAAGCTGCAGGCGGTCGAGCAATCGCTCACCGACCTCGACGACGAGCGCCTGCTCACCGCCCAGAAGCGTGAATTCGCAGAGCTGCTGCCCGAGCGTCTAGGCCTCACCTTCGACCAGTTTACCCGGGCCGTGATGCTCGCCCAGAGCGAATTCGCCGCCTTCCTCAAGGCCGACGACAACGAGCGCGCCGATCTGCTGGAAAAGCTCACCGATACCTTCGAGTACTCGGCAATTTCTCGTGCCGCCTTCGAAAAGGACAAGATCGCCCGAGCCGACGTTGCCCGCCTCGAGGCACGCCTGGCCGATGATGCCCCGGCCGATGCCGAAGCCCGTGCCGGCCTCGACAGGGCCTACGCCGAGGCCGAGGCACGGCTTTCCCGCTGCCGCCAAGAAGGCGAAGCGCTGGCCGCCGAACGCCAGTGGCTGGAGCGCGACGCGCGCTTGGGCCAAGCCGCCCAGGCCGCCGCCGATCGCAACCGCAAGGCCCACCACCATTGGTCGATGCTCGCCGACGAACGCCGCGATCTCGAGTGGCTCGGGGTGCTTGCCCCCCAGATCGGCAACCTCAAGCGACACACAGAGCTTGGGCAACGCAAGCCCGAGCTCGAACAACGCCAGGCCAGCACGCGCCAGGCACTGGCCGACGCCAAGCAGCAGCTGGCGCTGCAGCAACAAGCCGAAGCCCTTGCCATCAGCGCGCTCGAGCAACACGCCCTCGCCATCGAACAGGCACGCCCGGCCCTACGAGACGCCCGGGACCTCGCCACCCAGCTCGCCACCCTCGACCATCAGCTCGAGCAACTCGCTCGCGATAGCGAGGAACGTGGCGCTCAGGCCGTTGCCCGCAAGAAGCAGCGCCAGGCAGCCGAGGCCCGTCAGCGCGACCACCAGCACCAGCGCGATGCCGCTCAGGCGGAACTGGCGCAGCAACTGGGCGAGCACAGCGATATCGAGGCCGCGCGCCGGTCTGCCCAGCAGCGCCACGATCAGGCCAGTCGACGAGTGCTGGCCCTGGCCGAACTCGACGGATACTGGCGTCGAGATGTCCAGGCTCGACGCCGTCTCACCGCCCTCGAGGCCGAGCAGCAACGCGACCGCAGCGAGCGCGACCGCCTGCTCGAGCAGGGCAAGACCGCGCGCCAGGAACTCGACCGCATCGACGCCCATCGTGTCAGCGTCACCGGCGTCATCGAGGCCCAGCGCGCCGCCCGCAGTGAAAGCGTACACCGACTGCGCGACGACTTGCGCCCCGATACCCCTTGCCCCGTCTGTGGCGGCGTCGATCACCCCTATCGCCATCGCCACCCCGCCACCCCCGAGGCAGCACAGCTCGCCGCCACCGAGGCCGCCGAGCAGCGCCAGTTGGACGAGGCCTCGGCGGCGGCCAACCAGGCACGGGAAACCCGCGATACCCTGCTGGGTAGTTACCGTGCCCTGGCCGCCACGGTTACGCAGCGAGACGCTCAACTGTCGGCCGCGCAGACCGAGCGCACCGAGTCAGGCTCGGCGCTGGCGGGGCACGCCCTCTACGCCGAACTGAACGCGGTGGGCGGCGGCGACGACGCCCGCCAGGACTGGCTCGACCAGCAACGGCATCAGGCCGAACAGCACCGCGACGCCAGCCAGCGTAGCCTGGCCGCCCTCGGCGATGCCGAACGACGCCTGGCGCCGCTGGCCGACGCCTTGGTCGAGGACGGCCGTATCCTGGAGCGCCTCGCCACCCAAGAACAGGCCAACGACGAGGAGCGCCAGCGCCTTGAGGCCGCTCGCTCGCCATTGTCGGCAAGGGTCGATGCGCTGCGTCAGGATCTCGCCCAACGACTCGGTCCATACGCCAGCGTCGATAGTTGGCAACACCAGCTGGAGACCCAGCGGGACGCCGCTCGCCTGACTCGGGACGAGGCCAGCGAAGCCCGCCAGCAGGCTCAACAACACGGCGACAGACTGGCTCAGCGTCTGGCCCACGACGACGATAGCCTCACGGCGCTCGACGGCGAGTTGGCGAACCTCACGGCGACGCTTGCGGCCTGGCGCAGCCGCCACCCATCGCTCGATGACAGCACCCTGACGCGACTCACCGCTCTGAGCGACGACCATCGCAGTGCCATGGTGCAACGCTGCACCCACGCCGAGCGCGAGCGCCATGCCGCCGATATCAGCCACGCAGAGCGCCTGGAACAATGGCGAGACGCGCGCCGAGAGCGCTTCCCCGATGAAGTCACAGGCACGACGCCGGAGGACCTGGCTCGCCTCGACGCCGCGGAGACGGGCGACAACCAACCCGCGTATAGCGAAGCATCGGGGTCAGTCGAGGCGGCGATAGAGACCATGCGCGAAGGCTTGCCCGAGCGCGAGGCGGCGCATCGACCGCGCTGGGACGACGCTCAGCGGCACCGTGATGGGGCACTCCACGCACTGCGTGACGACGACCGTCGCCTGGCGCGCCACGCCGAGGCCCGCGAAGCGCTGGAGCAGGCCCGTGGCGAGCTGCATCGCTGGGGGCGCATCAACGAACTGATCGGTGCCTCCGACGGCAAGCTGTTCCGGCGCATTGCCCAGGCCTGGAACCTGGAGCGCCTGCTGATCGAGGCCAACGCCCACCTCAAGGGGCTGAGTCGCCGCTATCGCCTGGCCCGGGGCGGCAGCCCCCTGGGGCTACTGGTGATCGATCGTGACCTCGCCGATGAGAAGCGCTCGGTGCATTCGCTGTCCGGTGGCGAGACCTTCCTCGTATCGCTGGCCATGGCACTGGGGCTGGCCTCATTGGCCTCCGGCGAGCTCGCCATCGAGTCGCTGTTCATCGATGAGGGCTTCGGCAGCCTCGATCCGCAATCGCTGGCACTGGCCATGGAGGCGCTGGATGGCTTGCAGGCACAGGGGCGACGCGTGGCGGTGATCTCTCACGTCCAGGAAATGCACGAACGCATCCCGGTTCAAGTCCAGGTGCGCCCGGCGGGCAACGGCGAGAGTCGAGTCGAGGTCCGTGGCTAAGCCATGCTAATCTGGCCGGCGTCGTCAACGCGCCGCGACGTCGGGTTGCGTGTGCCTGCTCAGCCCCCCTGCCGCACTGTCCTGCTGGAGCCTTCCATGACCGCCACTGAACTGCTCAAGACCCTGGTGGGATTCGCCACCGTGTCCCGGGAATCCAACCTCGCCCTGATCGCCTTCGTCGAGGACTGGCTCGACCGCCACGGGGTGGAGCACTGGCGGATCGAGAGCGACGATGGCGCCAGGGCCAACCTCCTGGCCCGCATTGGACCCAACGTCGAGGGCGGCGTGGTGCTCTCCGGCCATACCGACGTCGTGCCCGTGGTCGGCCAGCCGTGGTCGACCGACCCGTTCACACTGACGCCCGGTCAAGGCGACCAACAAGGCCGACTCTTTGGCCGAGGCACCTGCGACATGAAGGGCTTCATCGCCTGTGCCCTGGCCGAGGTGCCGCGTTGGGCCGAGCTCGAGCTCGAGGTGCCGATCTGGCTGGCGCTGTCCTACGACGAGGAGATCGGCTGTGTCGGTGCACCGCGCATGATCGAGCGCCTGATGGCCGACCATCCGCGCCCCTCGGCGGTGATCGTCGGCGAGCCGACCCTGATGCAGGCCGTGGTCGCCCACAAGGGAGCCTCCAACTTTCGCACCACCGTGACCGGCCGCGAGGCTCACTCGAGCCAGGTCTATCAGGGCGTCTCGGCGATCCACGTCGGCGCAAGACTGGTGACCCGCATCGAGGACGTAATGGCGGAGCTCAAGGAAGAGGGCCGAGTGGATGAAGCCTTCAGCGTCATCCATTCGAGCCTGCATGTGGGCAAGATCGAGGGCGGCACCGCCATCAATATCATGGCGCGGCGCTGCACCTTCGAGTGGGAAATCCGTCACCTGCCCACCGACGACGCCAAGGAACTGCTGGCCCGCGTCGACGCCACCGCCCGTGAGCTCGAAGCCCGCATGCAGGCCACGGCGCCGGAGGCTTCCATCGTCACCGAGGCGCTCAACACCACCGTGCCGGCCCTGGCCGACCGCGACAACAGCGAGGCGCTGAGCCTGTGCCGTGAGCTACTCGGCGACAGCCCCGACGGTGCCGCCGTGGCCTATGCCACCGAAGCCGGCCAGTTCCAGCTGGCTGGCCTGCCCACGGTGATCTGCGGCCCAGGCAGCATCTCCCAGGCCCACCAGCCCGATGAGTACATCGACACCGACCAGCTCGACGCCGGCAGCGCCTTCATGGCGGCTCTCGGCCAGCGGCTCGGCGCCTGATCCCGGATCTTGGCCGAACGCCTCCATGATCGCCTCGCCGGCCCTCCCGAGCTCCTCGACCGGCGAGGCACAGCCCCTGAAAGGACCCACACGATGCGCCGTCTGGCCATTTTCAAGACAGGCGACAGCTTCGCCGACGTCATCAGCCACCACGGCGACTTCGATGCCCTGTTTCTGGCGGCGCTGTCCTCCTCCGCCGGCACTCCGGGGACGACACCGCCGAGCACGCCATTGGACATCGATGTCTTCGATGTCCGCGATGATGCTTGCCCGTTGCCACCCTGGGACGCCATCGACGGCGTAATGATCACCGGCTCCCACGCCATGGTCTCCGACCGCGAGGTCTGGAGCGAGGCACTCAAGCCGTGGTTGTGCGAGGCCAAGGCCCGACAACTGCCGATGTTCGGTGTGTGCTACGGCCATCAACTGATGGCCGCGGCCTTCGGCGGCGACAGCGGCTACCACCCCGCCGGGCGCGAATGCGGCACCCACAACGTGCGACTCACCAAGGCCGCCCGGGACGATGAACTGTTCGGTGAGCTGCCGCCCCACTTCGGCGCCCACCTGACCCATTCCCAGAGCGTACTGGCCTTGCCTGCGGCCGCGACCGTGCTCGCCGCCAACGACCATGACCCCCATCAGGCTCTGCGCTATGGACCGCGTCAATGGAGCGTCCAGTTCCATCCCGAGTTCACCCCGGCGGTAATGCGCGCCTACCTCGAGCACCAGCGCGACGCGATCGACGCCCAGGGCGATGATGTCGCGAGCCTGCTGGCGGGGGTGAACGCGACGCCGGTAGCCACGTCGCTGCTCGCTCGCTTTGCCGAGCTGGTCGTCGCGGCCAAGCCCTAGCGAAACACCGAGAACGGCCATCGCCCGGGCCCGCGGACATCCATCTCCCGGCCCCTCCCGGCCCCTCAGGCATCCACCCGCCGCCACCGCGATGGCCGCTGTGCAAGGGCCGGCTGTCTAGGACGAAAGCGGAAGGGCTCGGGTGGTCGGCTCGCGCTCAAGCGTCTCCCGCGCTGGACCGACAGGTCGCCGGTAGCAGCTGATAGGCCTGAGGAGAGGCCTGAGGTGAGACCTGCGGCGAGGCATTGGAGTCCATCGGCACAGCGTAGTCGAGTCGACAGCGCGGCGTCCGTTGCTCGCCCCAGCGCAGGAACAGGCCACGGGTATAGCCGTCAATATTGCGCACCATGCCGATCCCGCCCTGCCCGAGCAAGGTGACGACATGCCCCTCGCTATCGACCACCTCCGCGCCGAAGGGCACGTCACTCTGCACTCGCAGCAGGTAGGGAAAGCCGGCCTCGGTGGCGTAATCGAGTGCGACGATGGCGCCACGCCGCGGGGCCACCCGCTGCGAGTTCATCGTCAGCGCCACCGTGTCGGTCATGGCCGAAGGATCCAGCGAGATGCGGTTGAACTGGTAGGGCGTCAGCCCCGCTACCGCGGCGAGGCCTCGCCCATCGAGGCGAATGTGTGAACTGCTCGACACCGCCGCACCCTTGGCGCCCTCGGCGCGGATGATCGCCATGGTCTCGCCCTGGTCCTCGGTCAGCACGATGCCCTGGCCAAAGGCAATCACGGTGCCGCTGGCCGAGACCGAGCCACTCCAGTAGTCCTCCCCTCGACTGGCGCTGATCCCCAGGCGAACCTGCGAGGCATCGTAGGACAGGTTCGCGCCGATGCTGGTCGCGCCAGCGCCGCCCGCGCCCCCGGAGTGACTGGCATAGGCCCCGTAGCCGAGATCTCGGCGCTGACCGCTCACACGCAGCTGTTCGTCATGACGATCACCAGTGCGATGGCTGTTGGTACTGAGCTGGTGGCTGCCGCCAAGCGGTAGCGAGAGGCTGGCGTAGAGCTCGTTGTCGAACTCTCCGTCGCTTTCGCTGCGCCCCGCCGACAGGCTCAGGGTGCCCCAGGAAAAGCCGTGGCTGAGCCCCATCTGATAGCTTGTCGCCCCGTTCTCGGCGCCCCAATAATCGATCGACGATCCCGACACATAGACATCGCCCAGCACCGGTACGCTTTGGGTCAGGTTCACGTCGAAGCGGTGACGTTCATGGCCGCGGTAACCATTGATGGCTCCCTCGTCACGGCCGCGGGCGGCGTCGCCGAAGCTCAGGTAGTCGCTGCTGGAGAAACGATAGGCGGCGACGGTGAGGTGCGTATCGGTGGCCTGGAAAAGCCTGCTGTAGGTGATGCGATAGCTCTTGCCCACCCGGGTGGCGTCGGACTCGGATTGCGAGTCGGCATCGGCGTCGAGAGTGACCGGCATTGCCGACGCGTGGGACAGGGTGACATCCAGCGCCAAGGCTCCAAGCGACGTCGAAAGCGCCCCGCCAAGAAGCACAGCGCGGTAGTCGTCGGCCAGCTGAGCCCCGCCATAGAGGGTCAGGTGATTGTTCAACCCATAGCGTCCCTCGGCCTGGAGAAAGGCGGGCTCCTCATCGAGGGCATCGTCTCGATAGCGGCCGGCGGCGAGCTGGAAACGTCCAGAACCGGGCCGTAACAGCTGGGCGACCGAGGCAAACGGCACGATAAAACGGCGCTCGTCACCGTCGGATTCCGTCACCGTCACCACCAGATCGGCGGCCACGTTGGTGGCATACAGGTCATCGATGACGAAGGGCCCGGGCGGCACCGTGGTTTCGTAGATCAGAGTGTCACGCTGATGGATGGTCACCTTGGCATTGGTATGCGCAGTGCCGCGCACCACGGGGGCATAGCCGCGCTGCGAAGGTGGCAGCATGGCGTCGTCGCTGGCCAACTGAATACCGCTGAAGGGCACCGATTCGAAGCCAAGACCGGAGGTCTGATACTCGCCCGCGGTAAAGGTCGCCTCCAACGGCGTGACATCATGCTGCAGGTAGGTATTCGTCGAGGCATAGTGGGCATCCTGGCCCTTGCCATCGGTGACGTTGGCATTGTGGCGCAGCCGCCAGCCCTTCAGGTTGACGCCGGCGTTCATCCCCAGATAGAAGCTCTCGCTGGCCGAGTCGCCGTCACGCCGACTGCGGTAGGCATTGGCGTTGTAGCGCACAAAACCCGCCGCCACGCCATCGCGCCAGGCGCTAGCCGGCACGAAGCCTCTGGCCTGGGCCATCACGTAGGCCTGGGGCACGCCCAACTTCAGGGTCATGTGAGGCAGGTCGATGTCCACCTCGATGTCGGGCAGCCACCTGACCGGGTCGAGGCAGCCGTCCTGCTCGGACCGCGGTGTCACGCCTGCCAGACGTTCCCAACGCAACGGCCAGCTCAGGAGACTGTCCCGCGGCAGGCAAACGTGAACGCCGTCGGCGCCGCCCTCTCCGCCACCCTCTCCGCCGCTCTCTCCGCCACCCGCCGCGCGTCCGGCGAGCACCTCTACCGGCTCCCGGCCCAAGTACTCGCCGTTCAGGAACACCTCGAGCTCATAGCGTCCCGGGCTGACCGTCATGCCGCGCTCGAAGCGCACCAGGTCCATGCCCTGGCTCGAGCCCCGCAACAACTGGCTGTTGAAGTGATACTCCCCGCTACCCGGGCCTTGGGCCAGGCAGCTTCCCGCCACCAAGCTCAGGCCAAGGCTGATGCCGAGGCCAAGCGCTAGCCCCGGATTCCGATGAAGCCGCCGGCAGATGGGCAGCCGACAGCATCGTGGCAATGTCGCTGATGGCGGCAAGCTCAGCATTCGCTGCCGTCCGAGGCGGCGAAGAACCTCCCCCTGCCAAGCCATCAGAGGTCAGCGGTCAACGTCTGCGGAACCCCATAATCGTTGATCCAGGAGAATTCCACTCGGCTGCCTAGAACCCCCGAGTTTGTCGTCGGGGCCAGCACGAAGCGCTGATGGCCGTGGGCTGGCACAAGGCCTCCGTCAGCACTCGCCACGACCCTGCCGTCACGGCTGACGCGAATACTCGCAAGCGACACGCTATAAGCACTGTCGTTGTCGACGCCAAGCACATTGGCCTGGCCCGGCTCGATTCCCCAGCGCAGTGCCGCGGGCGCCTTCTCGGGCGAGCCTGCGAGCCCCGAGGGCCTATAGAACAGCTTGATACGGGTACGGTAAGCCAGCTGTAGATGATTGCCGGACGCCGTCGAGGCGTCGCTCGCCGGCACCTCCAGCACGTTCAGCCAATAGACGCTTTCACGGTCTTGCGGGCCCGCGGCACCGAGACTAGCAATACGAATCGCCTGACCGTGCCCTGCGTCAATGCGCATGACCGGCGGCGTCGTGAAGAAAGGCACATCGGCATCGTCGGGCGTGGAGTCCGGATCACCGCGATCGATCCACACCTGCACCAAGGACGGCATCTCGCCATTGTTGGTCAAGTTCACACTGATATCCCGCACGTCGGCGGGATAGATCACCCGGGTGCCTGAGACGATAACGCTGGCCTCGGACAGGACAGCAAAGGCGAGTCCAACAACCACAAGACACCCGGACAGATACCGCTTGAAGGCCACCATGCTTTTCACCCAAGAGACGACGAAGCGAGTGCTTCAGGTCGATGAAGATGCGTTCCACCGACCCGGAAGTCCTCTATTCATAGCTGATGCTATAGACCGCTTGAGACTCCACATTACCGGCCGCCGCCGCTGCCCCGGAGTCGTTTACATATTGCGCGGCATAATGCAAATGGGCTTCCTTTGTCGCATCCGGCAAATCCAGAGCGGTGGAGTCATTAGCCACTAGATCGATCACCGTGCCGGTCTGATCCAGAATCTGAACTTCGACATTGGTCGCCGGCGTGGTCGCCGCAATATTCTTCAGGTTGCCAGTGGTCAGATCGACATTGGTCGGTTCGAAAGCGGCTTTTACCGAGTCGATGGCGTTGGTGCAGTCGGTGACATCGATCGTGAAGCCCGTCATACCGGCGCTTTCGCCATTGTCCAGCAGATCGGTCGCCACATCGGGAAGGGTCACGGTGCCATCCCCGGTACCCGTGCCGTTGATCTGTGTAGTGCAGGTGTTTGCAATGACCTTCCCGGAGATAGTGATGGTGCCCGACGCAGCCATCACTCCTCCCGCCAAAAGAAGGCCAGCACCTGCAATCGCAATACCCATCGATGATTTTATATTCATGGATAATCCCTTTCCATTGTTGGCGTTCCACCACCGCGCGCATACACGCAAATTAAAAACCCATTTAACGCCACCCATTCAACACAACTACATTGTGAAACAATTTATTACATCCGACAAAGGTGGAGACCAACAAGAAAACCCTTATTGACTCAGATCAACGATAAACACGAACAAACAATTGATATTGCACATGCACTTATAGAAACAAAAAAGCCAAATATATGTGCCATTAAAATGGGTCAAAACATTAGACATAGATGACAACAAGACGCCGGCTTACGAAGCGTTCGACGGCCCCGGTAAACGCACTATGCTCGCCAGCGGTCGCTCCCTCCCCCCCGATACCTCACCGGCAATTCCCTATGCCCGTCCCTGTGCCCCCGCCACCTCCCCCAGCCCTGCCCGCAGCCAGCCCCTCAAGACGACGAGAGGCCGAAGGGTTTCCCCTCCGGCCTCTCGTGTGACGATCGTGCTGTGAGCCGTGTCAGGTCTCGCTTGATACCCGACTCCCGGCGCTCCGGGCTAGGCGGCCGCCAGGCTCAGGCGCCGAGTGTCTCTTCGGATGATCAGGCGCGGGTCTGGCGACGCACCGGGGCATCGTCGTTGCTGCGACGGCGCGGAGCGCGATCCGCCGAGCGGTCTTCGCTGATTTCCAGCGGACGACCGGCGACGCGGGCACGCCCCATCTTGGCCAGGATGCTGGCCGGCAGGCCGTTAGGCAGCTCGACTACGGAGAAGGCATTGCGGATATCGATGCGACCGATACGTGCGCCTTCGATACCCCCTTCGTTGGCCAAGGCACCGACCAGCTGGCCGGGCTTGACGCCGTCCTTGTGGCCGACGGAGACGCGATAGCGGGTCATGCCTTCGCTCGGACGGTCGTCACGACGACGCGGCGGCTTGCCATCGCGAGATGCACCACGATCGTTGCGATCGTTGCGCTCCTTGCGCGGAGCCTGCAGACGGCCGATGGGGGCCTCGTCGGCACGCGCCAGGGCAGAGAAGGCACAGGCCAGCTCGATCGGATCATAGCCTTCCTCGACCAGACGCTCGATCAGCGCACGCTGCTCGTCGGCACCCTTGGTGACCGCAGCGATGGCGCGCTGATGGAAGACGTTGTCGCGATGGGCACGGATGGCAGCCTCGTCGGGCAATTCCATGACGCTCATCTTCTGACCGGTGGCCTGCTCGAGCCACCCCACCTTGCGGCCTTCACGGAAGCCGGCAAAGGTGATGGCGATGCCCGAGCGACCGGCACGACCAGTACGACCGATACGGTGAGTATAGGCCTCACCGTCCTGCGGCAGGTCATAGTTGATGACGTGAGTGATACGCGGCACGTCGAGGCCACGGGCGGCGACGTCGGTGGCGATCAGCACGTCGACCTTGGCGCGCTTCAGACGCGTGATGGTGCGCTCGCGCAGGCTCTGGTCCAGGTCACCGGACAGGCTGGCGACGTTGACGCCGCGGGCAGAGAGCTGCTCCATCAGCGTGGTGCAGGCGGCACGGGTCCGCACGAAGACGATGGCCGCATCGACCGCCTCGACTTCGAGGATCCGCGACAGCGCCTCGAGCTTGGCGCCGCCGTCGACGCGTACCAGACGCTGTTCGATGTTCTCGGCCGTGGTCGTACGGGCTTCAATGGCAACCTTGACCGGGTCGACCAGGTAGCGATTGACGATGCGCTCGATTTCGCTCGGCAGGGTCGCCGAGAAGAACACCCGCTGCGCTTCCTTGGGGGTATCGGCGACGACGCGCTTGACGTCATCGATGAAGCCCATGCGCAACATCTCGTCGGCTTCGTCCAGCACCAGGGCGCTGAGGCCGGTCAGCTTGAGGCTGCCACGATCGAGGTGATCGATCACACGGCCGGGGGTTCCCACCACGACCTGGGCGCCACGACGCAGAGCGCTGAGCTGCTCGCGGTATTCCTGGCCACCACATAGGGTCGCCACTTCCAGCCCCTTGAGGTTCTGGCCGTACTTGGAGAACGATGCAGCCACCTGCTGAGCCAGTTCACGGGTCGGTGCCAGCACCAGCACCTGGGGCTCGCGGCGATCGAGCTCGAGGCGCGACAACAGCGGCAGAGCGAAAGCAGCGGTCTTGCCGGTGCCGGTCTGGGCTTGGCCCAGCATGTCGCGGCCTTCCAGCAAGGCTGGAATGGTCTGTGCCTGAATGGGCGAGGGAATCTCGTAGCCCAGGGTCTCGATGGCGGAGAGAACGGCAGGCAGCAGGGCCAGTTCACCGAAAGACGGTGAGGCGACAGTCGTCGAGGTCATGAATCACACCTTGGTAGGCCGGGGTCACCGGCAAAAAACATGGTTGGCGTCCCTGACGCAATCGACCCTCATCGAGTCGGCAATACGGCCAGGGGCCCTGCTTTACAGGACCGATCTCTATACGTCATTACTACGGAGTCGGGGACGCCGGTCGCACCAGGCATCGGCCGAGCCATTCGATCGTGAATGGACCTCAGAGCCGTTGTGGCGACCGTCTGCGCCGATCTCGCCCGGGTGGCAAGATCTCGTTTGGCGCTCCATCTTCACAGTTCCAACGCGCTTGGCGCGTTACAGCGAGCGTCTGGCCTCCGCGATACTTGGTCGGAGGAGGTCGCTGCGTCATGATGGTGGGGTCAGCACATGCGAGGAGCGCGCATGCTACCATTGGCGAATGCACCTGGCTAGCCTTTTCGACTTGGACACTGCAGCATCCGCGTCAAGGACCACTACGACACGCCCCTTCGCCGCCCCGCAGACCCGCCCTGCGAGGGCGCCTTCCCGCGCACAAACACCTTGGAGCCCGCTGTCATGCCGACCCTCTGGGTAGACGCCGACGCCTGCCCTCGCGTTGCTCGCGACATCATCGTCCGCGCCGCCGAGCGAACCGCCACGATCACCTGGTTCGTCGCCAATCATCAGATCCCCCTGCCGCCCTCGAAGTGGGTCAAGAGCCTGGCGGTCAGCCACGGCTTCGACGCCGCCGACAACGAGATCGTCGCCCGACTGGTGCCGGGCGACCTGCTGGTGACCGCCGATCTGCCGCTGGCCATGGAGGCCCTCGACAAGGGCGGCATGGTCATGACCAATCGCGGCGAGGCCCTGACACGAGACAACATTCGCGCCCGCGTCCAGATGCGCGACTTCATGGAGACCCTGCGTGCCAGCGGCGAACACACCGGTGGTCCCAAGGGCTACGCCGACAGCGATCGCCGTGAGTTCGCCAATGCGCTCGACCGCTGGATGGCCCGCCACGTCAAGCGTTGAGGTTATCCCCTCGCGGCAAGCGCCCAGCGCCTGGCCGGTTCCGCGTCAGGCATGACGCCGAATGCCCTCACCGGGAAGCCGCTCGCGATCATGGCTGCGTTCCAGTGCCAGAATCGGCCCCAGGGGCACAATGGCGTTGGGGTTGATGGTGGCGTGGCTCTTATAATAGTGGCGCTGGATGTGGTCCATGTTCACCGTCTCGGCGATTCCCGGCCATTGGTACAGCTCGCGCACGTAGTTGGCCAGGTTCGGGAAGTCGTCGATGCGTCGCAGGTTGCACTTGAAGTGTCCGTGGTAGACCGCATCGAAACGCACCAGGGTCGTGAATAGCCGAATGTCGGCCTCGGTCAGCCAGGCGCCGGCCACGTAGCGATGGTTGGCAAGCCTTGCATCCATGCGTTCGAGCGCAGCAAACAGCGCCGCCACGTGCCTTTCGTACACGTCCTGATCGGTGGCGAAACCTGCCTTGTAGACGCCATTGTTGATGTGGTCGTAGACGTCCTGGTTGATCTCGTCGATGGTCTCGCGCAGATCCTCGGGGTACAGGTCCAGATCGTTGCCCGTGATCCCATCGAAGGCGTCGTTGAACATGCGCACCAGTTCGGCGGACTCGTTGTTGACGATCTGCCCGCGCTCCTTGTCCCACAACGCCGGCACGGTCACGCGTCCGGTGTAATCCGGGTCGGTGCGGGTATAGAGCTCATGATGAAACCTCACCCCGTTGACCGAGTCGCCGCTCGAGCCTTCCTCCTCGTTGTAGGTCCAGCCCTTGTCGTGCATCAGCGGACTGACGTGGGAGACCCCGATCAAGCCTTCCAGTCCCTTGAGCTTGCGCATGATCAGTGTCCGGTGCGCCCAGGGGCACGCCAGCGAGACGTACAGATGATAGCGATCACGCTCCGCGGGCAGGCCCGGCTGCCCGTTCGGCCCCGGAGCGGCGTCGGCGGTCACCCAATCGCGTAGCTTGGCGGATTCGCGAACGAACTCACCGCCACTGGTCTTGGTGTCGTACCACTGATCGTGCCATTCACCGTTGATCAAGAGTCCCATCGCAACCTCCTTTGCCTGGCGTTGGCGCCTGCACGCAAGCGTATCGACGCCCTTTACTGTGGATAGCCCCAGGATAGGCCGATAAATTCGAACAACAAGCGCAGCATTTCGCGACATTTATTCGAATTTATCGATGTATTGTTCCGATGGGCAATCGGCCACTGCCCCCTTGAGGTGCTCGGCCATGGCCCGCGTCGCGGGCCCCGCCCGGTCGAGGTCACGAAGGATCATCTGGATCGGCACCTGCCGCGTGCCACCGGCCAGCAGCGCCAGGGGCTTCAGTGCGCCCGCCTCGAGGCGCTCCTGGATCCGGGTGACCGGCAACCAGGCGAAGCCCAGGCAGCGCTCGACCATATCCAGCGAGGTACCGATATGGCTGACGGTCCAGCGCTGTTCGGCCTTGAGCCACCCCGAATCCCTGGCCTCACGTTGCGACGAATCACGCACCACGATCTGACGGTGGCGCTCGAGATCCCGCAGGTCCAGCATCCGCTCAAGCCGATGCAGCGGGTGGTCGGGATGGGCCACCGCGATGAAGGGCACGCTGACCAACGGCTCGCCGAGAAAGCCCTGGGCGGCGAGCCCGGACACCACCAGGTCGGCGCGCCCGTCATAGAGCATCTCGATGCCCCCATTGAGCACCGACTCATGCAACTGCAGCCGCACATGAGGGAAGCCTGCCGAAAATGCCTCCATGGCCCGGGCCAGCGCATCGGCGGGAAAGATCTGGTCGACGCTGATCACCACTTCCGCCTCCAGCCCCTGCTTGAGCCGCTCGGCGATGTCTTCCAGCGCCTCGGCGCCTTCCAGCAGTTGTCGCGCACGGCGCAGCAGCAACTCCCCCGCCTCGGTCAGGCGCACCTGTCGCCCGACGGGCTCGAACACCTCTACCCCTAACTGCTCCTCGAGTTTGTGCACGGCGTGGTTCAGGGTCGAAGGGCTCTTGTGAATCGCCTCCGCGGCACGCGCAAAGCCACCATGGTCGACCACGGCGGCCAGCGTCTGCCACTGAGCGAGGGTTACACGGGACATTTTCGAATCCTTCGAATGTGGTCGACAGTATCTCCGCATCAATTTTCGATAAAATCGATAAAAGATGCCAGTCATGCCCCCTACGCGACCATCGGGCCCTCGGTCGCCCGCTGCCCCGTCGCGGGACGGTCCGCGGCGGATACCGTGCAGCTCCATCCCTTCTACGCGGTACCTCGGAGCGCTCCTCCCCTCCCCAATAAGGGGGGTTGCAATACCGGCTCGTCAGGTGTCAAATAGATCTACATTAATAAACAGCGTTCGCATACCTCCTCGTGAGCGCTTCCTACCGCTAAAAGCGGCGTCGTCAGGGCTTTTCCCTGGACCCGCCCGCTATTTCTGTATGTACATACAGTCTAGGCATGCCATACGCCATGGGTTATGGTGATGTAGCCTTTATCTATATACGTTCCTCTTTTTTATATATGGCCCGTTACCCATGATGCGAATCCTTCGTTCGCTGCCCCGCACGCATAAGTTGTTACTGTTACCTGTTGCCACCATGGTCACAGTGCTGGGCGCTCACAAAATCGTCACCACGTATGAAGACGCACAGCGCGATAGCGAACCGCTTAATACCGTTCTGGTTCCGCTGAGCGACACCGCCACCCCCGGCTTGCCCTCGCTGACCTTCGACCGCACGCCAGTCGCGGAAGCCATCGACCTCGCCATCGACGCTACCCGACAGCACGTTCCCATCTCCCAGCTCCAGGCCCGCGAGATCGTCGACGTCAACTTCGTCGACGAGGCCGAAGCCAATGATGAATTCGAAGCCGCGATGCGGTCGTCGTCGAACCTGACCGCCGCTTCCTTACAGGCAGCTGAGGCCTCCTCGCCCCCTGCCGTCCTGGCACTCGACGAAGGGGCCCGTCATATCGCCATCGTCGTCGGCACGGTCGCCAGCGGCATGCTCGACGATACCGCCATCGCGGTCGCCAGCGACGCCACCTCGTACGAGGACGTCAGCGAGGACGAACTCGAGCTCTTCGACGAAGGCCCGGTCATTCTCGACGAAGAAATCGCCGCCAACGAGCCATACGTACCCACCTGGCAGACCTACCGCGTGCGCCAGGGCGACACCTTCGCCGAGATGGCCGAGAAATCTCTCGGCCTCGGCTACAGCGAGGTCATGGCCCTGCTGGAAGACATGCCCGACCAGAATGTCCTGACCCGCTGGCGAGTGGGCAGCACCTTCGAGTACCAGCTCGACGAACAGGGCCGCCTGCTCGCCCTGCGACTGATGAAGAACGTGCGTGACGGCTATCTGGTCGAACGCGATAGCGACAGTGGCAACTTCGATATCGCCACCATCGAACGTGCGGGCGAGGCCTCACAGCGCCTCTACGCCGGCACGGTCAGCGGCAGCTTCGCCCGCTCGGCCCAGGCCGCCGGCCTGTCCAGTGCCGAGGTCAGCGAGATGGCCGAAGTGCTCGAGAAAAAACTCGATTTCCGCCGCGATACCCGTCGCGGCGATCAGTTTCGGGTCCTGGTCGAATCCGACATCATCGACGGCCAACGCCTGGATCCGCGGGTATTGGCCGTGTCCTACGAAGGGACGCGCATGAACCTCACCCTGGTGCGCAACCCTGAGGACAACCATTTTTATACGCCCGATGGCGAGAGTCTCGACCCGGCCTTCAACCGCTACCCGTTCGGCGGCCAGTACCGGATCAGCTCCAACTTCAATCTCAACCGCCGTCACCCGATCACCGGTCGCATCAGCCCCCACAAGGGCACCGACTTCGCCATGCCGATCGGAACCGAGGTCGACGCACCGGCCAATGGCCGCGTCGAGAAGGTCGGCAATCACCCGCTGGCGGGACGCTATATCGTGATCCGCCATGACAACGGCTACAAGACGCGCTACCTGCACCTGTCCAAGCCGCTGGTGTCGACCGGGGACCGCGTGACCATGGGTCAGCAGATCGCCCGCTCCGGCAACACCGGCCGCAGTACCGGCCCTCACCTGCACTATGAAGTCATGGTCAACAACAACCAGGTCAACGCGATGCGCGTCGCCCTGCCGGAGAACCAGAGCCTCGGTGGCGATGCACTGGTGGCCTTCAAGAGCGACACGGCCCCGGCGATCGCGGCCCTGGAAACGGGCCAGCCTGGCACCATCGTCGCCCTGGCAAGCGGCAACGAGGAAGAGGACAGCTAACCCTGGCCAGCAGTCCTGCCACAACGAACGACGACGCCCCGCTCAAGCGGGGCGTCGTCGTCTGGTCTGGCCTGCCCTGTCGGGGTCGAGCAGCGGGGCCGTGTCGATGGCTAGTGCCGCGACTGGCCGCTCCATCGGCTGGCTGCTGCCGTCGCCCCGTCCGTCCCGGTGCCGGTCGCTGCCGCTGTCGCTCGCGCCTAGCCCTGACGCCCGTGCCTAGCCCTGACACCCGCGCCTAGCCCTGACATCCGCACCTAGCCCTGGCGCCCGCACCTAGCCCTGACACCCGCACCTAGCCCTGACACCCGCACCTAGCCCTGGCGCCCGCACCTAGCCCTGACACCCGCACCTAGCCCTGGCGCCCGCGCCAGTAGTCCATACGCCGCGTCAACTGGTCCTTCCAGTGCTGAGCCAGCGGCGCCACGGCCCTAAGCTCTGCCATCTGCTCCAGCGCGGCCCGGCGATCTTCCAGGACCCTCCAAGTCGCCGCCACGGTCCACCTCTCGGGGCCACGCTCGACGAGTTCGATGCCCGGCTCGGGGGGGACCCAGCCTTCTTCCACCACCCGATACAACCAGCCCATCTTCGCCTCCAACATGAAGGCCCGCGCCAACCCCGGATGACCGACCCGCGCGTCGACCTTGCTGCACGGCTGGCGTGGCTGAGTCACCTGCACCAGAGCCTCACCGACCCGAAAGACATCGCCGATGCGCACCTGGTTCTCGTCGGCGCCATAACTCGCCAGGTTCTCGCCCAACACCCCAGGCAGCCAAGGCTCACCGCCCTCCCCGTAGCGCGCCTGCCAATGGCTGTAGTGGTCGGCACAGTACTGACACAGGGCGCGATCCGGTCCCCCGTGGTCCTGCTGATTGGCCTGGGAATCATCGGCCAGGCCGAGGCGGCCCAGCCACTGTGGCTCTCCGGCGGCGACCTTGAAGATACCGCTATGCTCACCGAAACCGGGCAAGATACGAGGCTCACTGACGAAGGGTCCGTAAACGCGGGAAAACATCCGTTTCTCCTGTTGTGATTCACCAACGCCGCCACCGGGCGCTGACCACCTTGACGTGCCCTGAGGCACCGCGACCGTCACGGCGTCGGCACATCGCAGCTCACCATCCAGGCGATGCCGAAGCGATCGACCAAGGCGCCGAAACGCTGGGCCCAGAAGGTTTCCTGCAGCGGCATCTGGATCTCGCCACCATCCACCAGCGCCGCGTAGACCCGCTCCGCTTCGTCGATACTGTCGACATCGACGCTCAGTTGCACGCCCGCCATCGGTGCGAAGGAGCCGGCCGGGCAGTCCGAGCCCATCAGCAGCCAGTCCCCTATCTTCACCTGCATATGCATCACGCCATCGGGATCGGTTCCCGGCATCTCATTGCCCGGCGGTGCCTCGCCGAAGCGATGTAGCTCACCGATCTCACCGCCCAGCACCTCGGCGTAGTAGCGAAATGCTTGCTCGCATTGCCCATCGAAAAACAGATAAGGATGCATGTTCATCGTGACGTTCTCCTGGTGGCATGGCTCGACACTGGCGACGAGTGCACGAGGTCGCTCGAGCGTTCGTTTCTCGGCGACTCGCCTCGGGGTCCGGGGCTCGCCTTGGGGCCACGACGCCCCGACGAGCCCTTGGAACCAAGCCTATGCCATGCTCGGGAAAATCACCCGTTCAGGATGGCACAGGTTAGTCGAGCAGCATCATGCCCTGCTCGATATCCGCCGCAATCGCCGCGCAGAAGCCAGCGCTATCACCGCGCCGAAGGGCCTGGGTGATCTCTCGATGGTGATCGTCGGCGATACTGGATGCCCCCCAGCGCGTGCAGATGTAGCGCATGCTGGGGCCATACTGCAACCACAGGATCTCGACGAGCGGCAACAGCACGGTGGAGCCGCTGAGGCGATAGATGTGGAAATGAAAGCGGTGATTATTGCGCATATAGCTCTGAAGATCCGCCGCAGAAATGGCCGTATTGATGCCTTCATCGAGAGCCTCGAGCACACCGATATCGGCGTCGGTGATATTGGCAAACGCCTGACGGGCCACTTCGGTCTCGAGATTGCGGCGCGCAAACAGCACCTCCTCGAAACGACCACGAGACAAGTGCGGTACGATGATCTTGCGGCTATCGGAAAACACCAGCGCCCCCTCGGTCACCAGCCAGCGCAAGGCTTCTCTGGCCGGCATGGCACTGGTGCCATACTCCGCCGCCACGCCACGAATCGAAATCACCTCACCCGGCGTGAACTCACCTTCACACAGGCGCAGCCTGAGGGCTCGATGCAGTCGCGTGGACGCCGTATCCGGCGAGTAGGGCGAGTACGGCGGCGCGGACTCCGGCTCCCCTTGACCATCACACGCCGTCCCTGACACGAAGATGTCAGGCGCTGTCGTCTCCGGCTCTGCCATTTCAGCGCCTGTCACGTCATCGCGCGTCGCTGACGCGCCGGTGGCGGAGCGCGCTGCGCGCAAGGCGTCCCCGGTGGCAGTACGTCGGGTCATGGATTTCCTCTCGATCAATGGCACAGTGAGCCGGCATGGCCGCCCACGAAGTCGACACAGTGACCTCGATCCTACCCCAATCTCGACGCCTGTTCCCATTGCCTTGCGCGCGCTCATGGATCGCCTTGCCCACCCTTCCCGGTGACATGGCGCGCGCTCCCGCCACTCCAGCTCAGCCGGTCAGGCAGCGTGTATCTGCGCGCCATGGCGTCTTGCACCATCGCAGCGCCCATCGTCCCTTGCGCGGCGGTCTCCCGGCGCCATCGACGCGGGCCTCGCACGCTTGTGCGGGCCTCTAGCGCTTGTGCGGGTCACGCGGCGCTGCTAGTGTGATCACACACTTGTGATCACACCCGTCCGGCCTCAGGAGAGCCCCATGCCGCAGCCTAGCCCCCGCTGTGCCTCGTACTACTCGGCAACGATCCATCAGGAAACCGACTACCCCCGCCTGGAGGGCGATCATCGCGTCGACGTGGCGATCATTGGCGGCGGCTTCACCGGTATCAATACGGCACTGGAGCTTTCCGAGCGTGGCTACCGCGTGGCTGTGATCGAGGCCAACCGAGTCGGCTGGGGCGCCAGCGGACGCAATGGCGGCCAGGTCACCGGCAGCCTCTCGGGCCAGGATGCGATGCTCAAGCAGCTACGCCGTACCCTGGGAGCCCAGGCCGATGACTTCGTCTGGAACCTGCGCTGGCGGGGCCACAGCATTCTGCGCCAACGCGTCGAGAAGTACGCCATTGACTGCGATCTAAAGTTCGGTCACCTGCAGGCGGCCTACAAGCCGAGCCATATCGACGAGCTCAAGCGCGACCACGAAGCCTCACAACAGCATGAGATCGGTCGCCATGTGCATTGGCTGGACGCGGCGGATACCGCCAAGGTCATCGGCACGGAGCTCTACCACGGCGCGATCCGCAACGACTTCAACATGCACCTGCATCCGCTCAACCTGTGCCTGGGAGAAGCCCGGGCGGCGGTGAGTCTTGGCGCCCAGATCTTCGAAAACTCCACGGTGATCGACATCGTGCATGGCGACACGCCGGTGGTGGTCGGTGATCACGGCCGGGTGACCGCCGACGCCGTGGTCCTGGCCGGCAACGCCTACCATCGCCTGGAGCGCCGGCGCCTGGGCGGCAAGCTATTCCCGGCGTCGCTCGGCATCGTCACCACGGCGCCGTTATCGGCCGAGCAGCAGGCGTCGGTCAATCCCGAAGACCTGGCGGTCTACGACACCCGTTTCGTACTCGACTACTACCGCCTGACCGCCGACGGCAGATTATTGTTTGGCGGCGGCGCCAACTACTCCGGCAACGCTTCCGAGGATATCGGCGCCGAACTACGGCCACGCCTCGAGCACACCTTCCCCCAACTCAAGGACGTGGCGCTGGACTTCCAGTGGCAGGGCATGGCCGGCATCGTCATCAACCGTATTCCACAACTCGGCAAGCTCTCGCCCAAGGTGTTCTACGCCCAGGGCTACTCCGGCCACGGCATCGCCACCTCCCACATCGTCGGGGAGATCATGGCCAAGGCCGTCAGCGGTCAGCTGGAAGAATTCGACCTGTTCGCCGACATGCGCCACTGGCGAGTCCCGTTCAGTGACCGTCTGGGCAATGGGCTGCTGGCCGCGGGCATGTGGTACTACCAGCTTCGCGAAAAGCTGCGCTGAGCCCCGGCGTAGCCGGTATGCCAGGCGCCTTTCCCGGCATCGGGGCCGACGCCTGGACAAGGACCAACGACAACGACAACGACAACACCACCATGTCCCAAAGCGCTCAAGACAGCGTGATCGTCGCGGCTCCCTCCGCCTGCGCCGCCATGGCCAGGGCGGCGCCCACGCCGAGCGAAAACAACAATTCCGAGGAGACCTGAGATGGAAGACTTTTTTCCGGTAAGCGAGGGCATTCTGGTCCTGCTGCCCACGGCCGTGGTACTCGTCCTGGCGCTATGGACTCGCCGTGCCCTGGAACCACTGGTCGCGGGCGCCTTCGTCGGCACGCTGCTGATCGATCCCGGCAATGCCCTCAGCACGCTCTCCGACAGCCTGATCACGGTGATGACCGACGAGGACGTGGCCTGGGTGATCATGGTCTGCGGCCTGATGGGATCGATCATCGCCTTGCTGCTGAAGTCCGGGGCCTCGCGCTCGTTTGCCGAAAGCCTTCTGCGCTACATCACCGACAAGCCCAGGGCGTTGATGGGCTGCTGGTTCATGGGCATCGTGCTGTTTGTCGACGACTACCTGAATTCGTTGGCCGTGGGCACCTCCATGCGCCAGGTCACCGACCGCTTCAAGACGTCGCGGGAGATGCTGGCCTACGTCATCGACTCCACCGCCGCGCCAATCAGCGTGCTGATTCCGATCTCGACCTGGGCGGTGTTCTTCGGCGCCCTGATCGAGAAGAACGGCATCGCAGCGGACGGACAAGGTGTCTGGGCCTATATCCAGGCCATTCCCTTCATGTTCTATCCGTGGATCGCCGTGGCCATGGTGCCCCTGGTCGCCTACGGCAAGATTCCGCTGATGGGCCCCATGAAGCGCGCCGAGCTGCGCGCCCAGAACGAAGGCAAGTGCGTGCCCCCGGGGGCCGAGCACATCGACGAGGAAATCGCCCACCTGCAGGCCGAAAGCACCACGAAAAGCAGCATCTGGATGTTCCTCGCGCCCATGTTCTCGCTGGCCTTCTTCACCTGGTGGTTCGACCTCGACTTTCTGATGGGCATCTTCGTCACCCTGGGCGGCATGATCGTGGCCTTCATCGCGCTGAAGAAGCTCACGCCTGGGCAGACCTTCGACAACATCCTCGAGGGCTTCAAGTCGATGCTCGATGCCCTCGCCGTGCTGGTCGCCGCCTTTCTGTTCAACGAGGTCAACACCATCCTCGGGCTCAACGAATTCATCATCAACAGCGTACAGCCGCTGATCACCGCGGAGGTACTGCCGTTCATCATCTTCGCCCTGATGGGCTTCGTCTCCTTCGCCACTGGCTCCAACTGGGGGGTATTCGTCATCATCTTGCCGATCGTCACCACCCTGGGGCAGAACCTGGGCGCCGACATGACCCTGGTGATCGGCGCCACCCTGTCGGCGAGCACCTTCGGTAGCCACGCCTGCTTCTACTCGGACGCCACCGTCCTGACCGCCCAGGCCAGCGGCTGTACGCCCTTCCAGCACGCCTTCACCCAGCTACCCTACGCGCTGCTGGCGGGTGCGATCGCTGCGACCGGCTACCTGGTGCTGGGCTTCGTCTGATCGGCGCCATCACGGCACGAGCCACAATGCCACCCGACATACCGTCTGCCCGCGGGGCAGGCGGTCTTCCCTCGCCCCTGGCTCACCCAGCTGACCTCGAAGGACTCCCATGGACGCCCCTCACCTCACTTCTCGCCAACCAGCGACAGGCCAAGCCTCCCCCCACCAGGAGACGCCGAAGACCCGCGACAGCGCCATCTACTGGAGCGCGAGCCAAGGCGAGCCTTGTCCCGCCTACGCGCCCCTCGAGGGGCACCAGCACGCCGACGTGGTCATCATCGGCGGCGGCTTCACCGGGCTCTGGAGCGCCTTCTACCTGAAGCGCCAGGCGCCAGAGCTTGCCGTGACGGTGCTCGAAGCACAGCGTTTCGGACATGGCGCCTCGGGACGCAACGGCGGCTGGGTGGTTGGCAACCTGGCCGGCCTGGAACGCCACCTCCACGGACTGAACCGCGATCGGCGCGAGGCCTGCTGTCGCTTGCTCGCCGACAACGTCGATGCCATCGGCGATACGCTTCGTCGAGCGGGGATCGACGCCGAGTTTCACAAGGGTGGTGCGCTCTACGCCGCAGCACGCTATCCGGCCCAGGAGGCGATTCAGCGCGACTATTTACAGCACCTGTTAGCCCTTGGTCATGACCCGCGCGACTGCCGCTGGCTCGATGCCGACGAGCTCACCACCCAGGCCCGCTTTCGTGATGCTCGCGGCGGCATCTTCCACCGCCAGGTCGCGACCCTGCACCCACGCCGGCTGATCAATGGCCTGGTCCGACGCCTCGAGCAGATGGGCGTCGTGCTCCACGAAGACAGCCGCGTCATCCGCCTGGGCGAGCGCGAAGTCACCACTGCGCGAGGCCGCGTGGGCGCCACCACCGTGATCTGTGCCACCGAAGGCTACGGCGAGCAGTTGGCGCCGCTGAACCGCCACCTGATACCGGTCCAGAGCCTGGTGATCGCCACCGAACCCTTGTCGACCGAGTGCTGGGACGAGATCGGCCTGGCCGACCGCCCCACCTTCGCCGACGCCAGTCGTCTGATCAACTATGGCCACCGCACCCAGGATGGGCGACTCGTGTTCGGCGCTCGGGGCAACTATCGATTCGGGGCCAGACCACGCCACACCGAGGGCATTGACCCCGCCGACATCGCCATGCGCCGCGACCTGCTCGTCGACCTGTTCCCGGCCCTCGACGGCGTCGAGATCAGCCACGGCTGGGGCGGCTCATTGGGGCTCTCGCGCAGCTTCCGCCCACACGCCATCCATGACCCGGGCAAGGGGCTGGCCACCGCCGGCGGGTATGCCGGCGAAGGCGTCGCTGCCTCCCACCTGATGGCGCGCACGCTGGCCGACATGATTCTCGGCCGCGACAGTGAGTTGACGCGGATGCCGTGGGCCTTCGCCGGCCAAGGCCTCGACCAGGTCATCAAGCGCTGGGAGCCGGAGCCGCTTCGCTGGCTCGCCGCGCAGACGATTACCTGCAGCTATGCCCAGGAAGAAAAGCTGATGCAGCAGCGCAAGCATCTACCGCTGGTGTCGCCTGCTCTCACGCGCCTCAACGATGCCTTCGCCTCGATCATCGAGTAGCGACGAACATTTTCGTAAGACAAGGCGTCATCGAGCTCCGATGACGCCCACATTCTCCGCCAAAACAGGAGCCCCACCCCCGGCCAGCGTGGGTTTCGCTGATCCCCGACGCCAAACTCCCTAAGCTGTCTGAAAGGTGTCTGATCCGAGCACGCCAACATCGCATCGCGATGACCATTGGTGCAGGTCATGCCCAGTCACCCGAGCTAAGAACGGGCAGTCGACGATGATCAGGGGAGAGACGAGTGTGGGAGCAGACTTGATCGAAAAGGGCGCGCCAACCTCGTCGGGTGGGCGCGTATTGCAAGGCAACGAGGGCACCTGCATCGACGGCGTCCGCTGCCCCGCATCGCTTGGACATCTCGCCAGCTGCCCGCGCTGTCTCGAGCACCAGGGCCCGATCATCGGCCCGCAGCAACAGCGTCTTCTGCTGCCGAGCGGACCTGCTGCTCTGGTCGGGGACATCGTGGCATGCGGCTGTCCGCTAGGCTCCAACCGCATCATCCATCACACCTTGACGGGTCGCGCTCGCCGCACCGTACTGTGGGACGAACCCTGCGATAGTCGGTGATCCTCCCTACCGCCGATCGAGCACCCGGTACCGGGCGGCGAAGGCGTCACAGCGAACGGGCATCGGAAGCGGGCATCGGGAGCGGATACGAGGCGACCGGCTGGCGGGCTCTGGCTCGAGGCCTCAAGACCTCAAGACAGAACAGGACGGCCAGGAAGCATCGACCCGCCACTTCTGCCGTCAAGGCGGTTCCGGTGCCGCGGAATGGTGCGACCAGAACAGCGCGAACAGCTCCGACTGAGTCCCGACCTGCAGTTTGTGATACAGGTGACGCCGATGGCTGCGTACGGTCTCGACACTGATCGCCAGGCGTCGGGCAATGCTCTTGGCGGATCCGCCCCCCAGCATCAGGTGGCAGACCTGGCGCTCACGCTCGGTCAGGCTGCCATCCTCGAAGGGGTTGGTTGGCCGCACCGCCGTGGGTTCCCGGGCGATGCTCGCAACGGCGTTGGTGCTGCCGTCGTCTTCATGCGGCCAGCGCTGGCGCATCATCGGCACCAGCCAGGGCAGGATCAGGCTAAACAGGCCCATGGCCGCATCGTCGTAGGTTTCCCGCGCCCCCAACGACAGGGCCAGCGTGCGACCATCATCGAGAAGCGCATTGATCTGCACTTCGTCACGCACCACATTGCGCCGGAAATAGCGTTGGAAGTAGTCCGTCTCGGCGAAGCAGTCCGGTGCCACGTCGTCGAGACGAAGCAGACCCGCCCCACGGCCATCACCCAAGGCCACATAGAACGGATCAAGCTGGTAGAGGCCATGGCAGTAGTCACGAAAAAGCGCCGGGTTGCTGCCCTCCTCCTCTCCGCTTCGGGCCAGAATCCGAGGAGGCCCGTCGGGGGAAAAGACCAGCACCGCCCAGGTATGAAACGCCACCTTGGTGCGCAGCAGGCGAATCAGCGCCAGCCAGAAACCGCCATCATCGAGCTTGTCCAGCAACCGTCCGAAGGTCCGGTGCCAGGCCACCAGGTCCAGCACGGATGCGACATCGTCCGGGTGATTCACCCCCATGGAGTACCCCTTTCATGCGATTGGAAGCCTGATGCCACCACGTATGCTGAATTCACCAGGTGTGATCACGACTGAGCGACACAATAATACGCCATCAGCCAATCGAGGTAGACCACCCATGCAGATCATCCACAGCGACGACACTCGCTCCCGCCGCACCCACACCGAACTGTTCGGCGGCCAACTGGTGGCGCCCTTCGAGTGCCCCGAGCGTATCGACTACATCATCGAGCGAGCCCGCCACGTCGGCCTCACGAACATCAAGGGCCCTGACGCGCACGACCTGTCGGCGGTACTGGCGGTGCACGACGCCGGCTACATCGGCTTTCTGGCAAACGCCTGGGATGAGTGGAAGACGGCCGGCTACGAAGGCGAGGCGATCCCCAACATCTGGCCGTCTCGGCGCATGCCCGGTGGCCCCGTCCCGCGCCATATCGAAGCGCGCCTCGGCTACTACGCCCTGGCCGGCGAGACCTCGCTGAACGCCGACACCTTCGCCTCGGCCCTGCTCAGCAAGGACATCGCCCTGACGGCCCTGGATCACGTCCTGCAGACCGGCGACCCGGCGTTCGGCCTGTGCCGGCCTCCTGGTCACCACGCGGCGGTGGATCAGTACGGCGGCTACTGCTTCATCAACAACGCCGCCGTCTGCGCCCAACGTGCCCTCGATCGTGGCCATCACCGTGTCGCCGTTCTCGACATCGACTTCCACCACGGCAACGGCACCCAGGACATCTTCTACGAGCGCGCCGACGTGCTGACGATCTCGCTGCACGGCGATCCCATGGATGAATTTCCCTACTTTCTCGGGTATGCCAATGAAACCGGACGCGGCCCCGGCGAGGGCTACAACATCAACTACCCGTTGCCGAGCGGTACCGACTACGCCGCCTGGTCACGTCACCTCGACGATGCCATGGTCAAGGTGCGTGACTATCGTCCCGACCTCGTCATCATCGCCCTGGGCGTCGACACCTTCGAGAACGACCCGATCAGCTCCTTCACCCTGCAAAGCAACGACTACCTCGATATCGGCAAGCGTCTGCAGAGCATGGCACTACCGACGCTGCTGCTGATGGAAGGCGGCTATGCCGTTGAGGAAATCGGCGTCAACACGATCAACATTCTGCAGGGGTTCGACACCGTCTAGCCCCATCAGTCGGGGGAGGCCAAGCCTGTCGCATCGCCTAGGGCAGCTCCCACCTCCCCACCGAACCCACAACAATATTCACGAGAAGCCCACCACGACGCCAGCCACGGCGCGGCCAGAGCGCCCGCCCCCATACGTGCTCACGCCACACAACAACAGGATCTGGCCCCATGACCAACCCCGACATGTCTCCGACCCTGCGCCCCCACCACAGTCCCCGGGATGACGGCCAGCACAGCGGGCTCAAGCGCATCCTTGGCCTACCCGCGCTGGTCTTCTTCGGCCTCGCCTACATGGTGCCACTGACGGTCTTCACGACCTACGGCGTGGTCACCGAGACCACCGGCGGCCACGTGCCCATGGCCTACATCGTCACCCTGGCGGCGATGTTCTTCACCGCCTACAGCTATGGCCGCATGGTCGAGCACTACCCAACCGCCGGATCGGCATACACCTACACTCGACGCGCCTTCGGCGGCCGAATCGGCTTCATGGTCGGCTGGGCGCTGCTGCTCGACTATATCTTCCTGCCGATGATCAACTACCTGGTCATCGGCATCTACATGACCGAGTACTTCCCGGCCATCGACCAGGGCATATGGGTGCTCGGTGCCATCGCCGTCGTCACCGCGCTCAACGTGCTCGGCATCAAGCTGGTGGCCAAGATGAACCTGATCATCATCGCCTTTCAGGGCGTCTTCCTGGCGGTATTCATCGCGATCTCGCTAAGCGCGATCGGTTCGGGCGACACCCCTTCGCTGCTCGCTCCCTTCTACAGCGAAGGCCTGGCGTGGAACACCATCGTCGGTGGCGCCGCCATCCTTTGTCTGTCGTTTCTGGGCTTCGATGCCGTCTCGACGCTGAGCGAAGAGACCCACAACCCGAAGCGTGATATTCCCCGCGCCATCATGCTGTGTACGCTGGTCGGCGGCGTGCTGTTCATCGTCGCCTCGTACGCCGGTCACCTGGTGTTCCCGGACTACCAGAATTTCGGCAGTGCCGACTCCGCCGCCGTAGACGTCATGCGCCGCGCCGGCGGCACCTTTCTGGTGACCTTCTTCACCGCCGCCTACGTGGCCGGCTGTTTCGCGTCGGCCATGGCCTCCCAAGCCAGTGTCTCGCGCATCCTGTTCGCCATGGGTCGTGACAAGGTACTGCCGAGCTTCTTCGGCAAGGTCAGCCAACGCTATGGCACACCGCTGGGCGCCACCCTGATCGTCGGAGCCATCTCGCTGATGGCGCTGGTCATCAGCTTGGAGCTGGCCGCCACGATGATCAGTTTCGGAGCCCTTGTCGCCTTTTCCTTCGTCAACCTGTCGGTGATCAAGCACTATCTGGTCGATGAGCACTTGCTGCAGCCCAACAGCCTGGTGCGCTACGGCCTGATGCCGAGCATCGGCTTTCTGCTGACCATCTGGCTGTGGTCGAGCCTGTCGGCCCACACCTTCGAGGTTGGCCTGACCTGGGTCGCGGTCGGCTTCGTCTATCTGCTCTACATCACACGCCTGTTCAAGCGTGACGTGCCCGACCTGGAGCTGAAGGAGGCGTGACAAGACCCTGCCTTCGATAGCGACACACAGAATGCCAGCGGGGCCCGACGGGCCCCGCTGACTCTCCTCGTCCTGGGCATGCACCGTCTCTCACCTTTCGTCCCGGCCCCCTGACTCATCGATGCCACGCTGCATCCGACCCAGGCGCGACCGTCCTGAGAAACTCGAGATAATCACTCCCTGGGATTCACTCTCTTGGCCCGATATCGTGTTACCCAAGCGAAACGGCAACGCGATCAAGGACCGATCATATCTCACAGAAAACCCTTCCTCTTTCCCAGCGCTCACGAGCGTCCAAGCTTCGTGGCACTTCTTGATTGCCACCCTGCATCGAGATGTTCATATAATCCCGGTACCGCCTCCATAGCCCGCACCGGTGCTTACACAAGCTAACGTCACAGGCAGTTATGACCATGATCGAGATACAGCACCCGCGAGAAATGACACGCCTACGCCGCCTTGCCCTGGCCGCACAGGGCTTATTGCAGGTTCAGCCCTATGGTCGCGGCCTGGCGGGGGCTCGCAATGCGATCAACCACATCGGCTATGTTCAGTTAGACACCATTTCCGTTGTACAACGAGCGCACCACCATGTCTTGTATTCCAGGGTGCCGAACTTCACGCCATCCATGACCAACACGATGCTGCGTGATGGGGATATTTTCGAGTACTGGGCCCATGCAGCGGCCTTTCTTCCTATCTCCGACTTTCGCTACACCCTGCCCTACAAGCACGCGATTAAAAGTGGCCAGACGCATTGGTATCGACATATCGATCGGAGACTAATGGATGAACTACTGGCACGAATTCGTTCAGACGGGCCGGTGCGCTCCAGAGACGTAGGCGGCGATACGGCGAAACGTGCGCTCTGGTGGGATTGGAAACCGGCCAAAAAGGCGCTGGAACAGCTGTACATGCAAGGCGATCTGATGGTCAGCGATCGTGAAGGCTTCCAGAAGACCTACGACCTTACCGAGCGGGTGCTTCCGGCCCACGTAGACGCGACGATGCCAAGCATCGACGCATTCGCAGAGCACCTACTCGATCGTCAATTACGCTGTCATGGTCTTGTGTCCCTCAAGGGGATAACCTACCTTCGCCGAAATCCAGACCTTCGCAAGGCAGTTAAGGCCCTGGTAAAGGAACGGGTATCTCAGAAGACCCTGCAAGAAATTCGGCTAGCCAACGGGGAAATCTTCGTCCTGGAGGCGGGCGCGCTCGAGCGCTCCCTTCCGCCACTGAAGAACCGTCTACGGATTTTGTCGCCGTTCGACAATAGTGTGATTCAGCGAGATCGGCTAAAATCCGTTTTCGACTATGACTACCAGATAGAGTGTTACGTTCCCGCGGACAGGCGCCAGTACGGGTACTTTTGCCTACCCTTGCTTTACCGTGACCGCCTCATCGGGCGCATGGATTGCAAGGCCCATCGAACGAGACGCCATCTGGAGATAACGTCGTTGTATCTGGAAGAACACTGTATTGTCGACGATAGATTGCTTGCTGCCTTTTCAGATGCCGTGGCGCGGTTCTGTCACTTTCAGGGCTGTGATTGCGTATCGATAACGAGCGTCTACCCGGAAAAAATGGGCCAACCATTCCGGCGTGCCTTGAAGCTCTCTCGGGGGTAGCGACAAAGTGGCGACGTCTCTGGCATGCTCACCGCTGCATGGGCGCAACTCAAGGGTAAATAGCGAACATGACGACGGCACAAGCAAGGTGCCGGGACCGCCTCTGGCGTGTCGTCTTCGCTATCGCGCGCCCCCTGGCACCGTCAGAAGTACGCGCTTTGGTGCCTCATCCAACGTCCCTCGTCCAGGCCCACGATGACAAGCTTCCCCTTCCCGACCGACGAGTACCTGGCCATGGTGCTCGACACGAATATCTCCGGCGAGCCAGGTGGTGCGACTGGAACAACACGACGGCTTGGGGGATGCTCAAGGCACGGGGCGGCGGCGACTGGCTCGACTTCTACAGCTTGGACTTTGGCCATGGCCTGCCAGCCGATATTCGCATCGTCAATCACTCCACCTCGACCAGCCCCGACAGCCCTTTCACCAACACTCGCATCGCTGACCTGCCCGTCGGAAGTGGGCATGGTGACCCTGCAAATCGAGAGATCGTCATGACGCCACACCAGTACATCGTCACCCAACGCCACCGCAGCGAGTACCCGGACCCGATCACCTTCAGCGAAGGAGCCAAGCTCTGTATCGGCGAGCTGTATCGTGGCCCCGAGGGGTGGGACGATTGGCATTTCTGTACCGTCCCAGGTCAGCCGGGCGGCTGGGTGCCCGCCCAGATCATCGGGTGGGTCGACGCCACCAGCGGACACGCCCTCCAGGACTACACCGCCAAGGAGCTCAACGTCGACGAAGGCGAACGGCTTCAGGGCCTGAAAACGCTAAATGGCTGGCTCTGGTGCCATCGTCCCGGGTCATCGGATGCCGGCTGGGTGCCCTTGATGAACTTGCGAAAGGTTCAGGCTTGATGCCTTTTCCGCGCCGAGGGGCTTGGCCCCGCGGCGCCCTGTCCCATCGCAGTCTCCTCTCACGGAGCATTCGCCAAGCGGACCTATTCCGTGTTGAACTATGCCCCCGAGCCCATGTCTCCCCCAATGGATAGGATTAGGAGAATTCACCCCATGTTCGATCGCTTTGCGCTCCGCCTCTGCACCGCCGGCCTGCTTGGCCTGATGGCCCTCGCCCCCACGGCGTTCGCCCAGAACACCAGCACGCCCGCCGGCGTCAACACCGAGACCTTCCAGGACTGGGAAGTGAACTGCCCGACCAACCCGGCCGACGGCAGCTGTTCCATGACCCAACTGATCAACGGCGCAAACGGAGAACCGGTGCTGCGTGTCGTCGTCGGCAATCCGCAGCAGCTCGACAAGTCCGCCATCACCTTCCTGCTGCCCCTGGGCGTGCGCCTGGCACCGGGCCTGCAGTTCCAGGTCGGCTCCAATCAGCCCACTACCATTCCGTACCAGGTCTGTGTCCAGCAGGGCTGCCGCGCCGACATGCCCATCGAGCCGGCGCTGATGAGCCAGCTCAAGGGCGGTAGCACCGCCACCGTCAGCATGATCGACCCGCGCGGCCAGCGCGTAGATCTGAACGTATCGCTGATGGGCTTCAGTTCGGCCAAGGATCGCGTCGACCAGTAAGTACGCTGCGCCGGTGCTCCTGGCCCCGGCGCAATGGTTGTCCGTCGCGGTTTCGCGCGACCTGTCCCCTCGTTCTCTCGTTTAGCCTACCTCCCGAGCCTACCGCTTCAGCCGGCCCGTTCCGCTATTCGGCGTTGACCGCCCGTGCCTTGCCGCTCACTACAGTTCCCAAGCCAGCCACATTCTGATGCCCCGACTGCGGCGGCTATGATCTCTTCTTGCTTGTCCCGCCTTGCCGTTGTCCCGTATTCATTGCCCTAACCGCCTTGACCCGTGCTCCCGTGCCGGCTGCAAACGCCCGCAAGGTTAAGTGGCTCACCGCCACTATCGGAAGCCCCCGCGGCATGCCGCTTTCCCTTGACTGCCCGTGCACAGGGACGAAGTTCGCTTAGCCACAATGCCCTACACGGCTCAGAGTGCGTGCCTCAATCACGCCGTTATTGCCTATCCTCATGCCAAGGCCTTGGCCTTGGGGCCAGACGACGCCCCGACAGCATACCCGTGACGAGACCCATCAGGCGTCCGACGAGAGATGCCGCACCTGGAGGTAGAACGGTGATAACCCTGACGATCAATGGAACACGCCACGACCTGGATATCCCGGAGCAGATGCCACTGCTGTGGGCGCTGCGCGATGTGGTCCACCTGACCGGCACCAAGTTCGGCTGCGGCATGGGGCTTTGCGGTGCCTGCACCGTGCATCTGGACGGCGCGCCGGTACGCTCTTGCATCACGCCCCTGTCGGCCGCCCTCGACAAGGAGATCACCACCATCGAGGCGATGGCCGATGACGCCGTGGGCCGCAAGGTGCAACAGGCGTGGCTCGACGTCGGCGTCCCCCAATGTGGCTACTGTCAGGCCGGACAGATCATGAGCGCCACCGCCTTCCTGAAGACCAATGCCAGCCCCAGCGACGACGAGATCAGCAGCGCCATGGGCGGCAATCTCTGCCGCTGCGGCACCTACAATCGCATTCGCCGAGCGATCCATCGCGCCGCCGGCCAGGAGGAGCAGGCATGAATCGCCCCGCCGATACCCTGTTGCTGGCCAACGTCAGCCGCCGTCGCTTCTTGCAGGGGCTGGCCGCCGGCTCCGCCTTCGTGTTGGCCGCTCGCTGGGACCTGGCGATGGCCCAGGGCGAAAAGACCTACGGCGCCGAAGGCATGCCCTTCGGCTGGGTGGACAACCCCAACGTCTTTATCCAGATCGATGAGGATGGCGGCGTCACCGTGACCAATCATCGCGCTGAGATGGGCCAGGGCATTCGCACCAGCCTGGTGATGGTCGCCGCCGATGAACTCGGTGCGGACTGGTCGCGGGTCAAGGTCACCCAGGCCCCGGGGGATTCCGAGAGGTACGGTAACCAGGACACCGATGGCTCGCGCAGCATGCGCCACTGGTTCGATCCGATGCGCCGCGCGGCCGCCTCGGCGCGCCTGATGCTGGAGCAGGCCGCCGCCCAACACTGGAAGGTACCGCTACAAGAATGCCGGACCGGCGTGCACGTGGTGACCCACGAGCCAAGCGGGCGCGAACTCGGCTTCGGTGAGTTGGCCGCGGCGGCCCGGGAACTGGAGATTCCACCCCGGGCCTCGCTGAGCCTCAAGGCCGAATCCGAATGGCGCTATATCGGCAAGTCCCTGGGCCCGACTCAGGACAATGTCGGCGAAGGCTCCGGCGACGCTACGGGCCAACCCCTGACGCGCGCACCGGCCATCGACGGGGAGGCGATCGTCACCGGGCAGCCTCTCTACTGCGGCGATATCGGCGTGGACAACAAGGCCTATGCGGTCATCGCCCGGCCTGAGGCGCTGGGCGCCCGTGTGGCCAGCGTCGATGACAGTGCCGCGCTGCAGATACCTGGCGTGATCAAGATCGTCCGCCTCGACGGCGCCAGCCCACCGACGGCCTTCCGCCCCCTGGGGGGTGTGGCGGTAATCGCCGACAACACCTGGGCCGCGATCGAGGGCCGCAAGGCGCTCAAGATCGAATGGGACATGGCGAGCGCCGGCGCGAACGCCTCCTATGACACCGCAGCCTATCGCCAGACGCTGATGGAACGCAGCACCTCACCCGGCAAGGTGGTGCGATCCAGCGGTGACATCGAGCAGGCCCTTGGCGATGCCGACTCGACGTTGACGGCCACCTATTTCATGCCGCACCTGGCCCACGCCACCATGGAACCGCCGGTCGCCATCGCCCGCGTCGGTAGCGACAAGGCCGAGGCCTGGGCGCCGGTGCAGGACCCGCAGAGCGCTCGCGACCAGATCGCCGAACAGCTGGGCATCGATGGCGCCGACGTCACACTCCACGCCACCGTGCTCGGGGGAGGATTCGGGCGCAAGGCCAAGCCGGACTTCGTGGTCGAGGCCGCCCACTTAAGCCGTGCGCTCGACGGCCGGCCGGTACAGCTCCAGTGGACCCGGGAAGACGACCTGCATCACACCTACTTCCACGCCCTCTCGGTGGATCGGCTGGACGCCGGCCTCGATGCCGACGGCAAGGTGCAGGGCTGGCGCCACCGCACCCTGGCGCCTTCGATCATGTCGATCTTCCAGGACGACCCCAAGTACAAGGCGACCTATGAGCTGGGCATGGGGCTGACACCGCTGCCCTTCGACATTCCCGCGCTGCAACTGGAGAACGGCAAGGCCGAAGCCCACACCCGCATCGGCTGGTTCCGCTCGGTGGTCAATCTTCCCCACGCCTTCGCCATCCAGAGCTTCGTCGCCGAACTGGCCGACGCCCAAGGCCGCGATCATCGCGACTACCTGCTCGAACTACTCGGCCCTGCGCGCCAGATCGATCCGCTCGCGGTTGGCGCGACCTGGAACTATGGTGAGGACCCGGAGCTTTACACCATCGACGTGGGCCGCCTGCACGGGGTGCTCGAACGCGTCACCGACGAGGCCGACTGGGGCAAGGAAATGCCCAAGGGACGCGGTCAGGGCCTGGCCATTCACCACAGCTTCTGTTCCTACACCGCCGTGGTGCTCGACGTCGAGGTGACCGACGAGGGCTCCGTGGTCGTGCACCGCGCCGACGTGGCCTTCGACTGCGGCCCACGGGTCAATCCCGAGCGCATTCGCGCCCAGATGGAGGGCTCCATGGTAATGGGCATCGGCATCGGCCTGCACAACGCCATCACCTTCAGCGACGGCCGCGTCCAGCAGGATAACTTTCACCAGTACCTGTTGCCGCGCCAGGCCAACGCTCCGCGTCGCGTCCGGGTGCACCTGGTCGACAACCCCTCGGCTCCGATGGGAGGCGTTGGCGAGCCCGGTCTGCCACCGGTGGCGCCGGCGCTTGCCAACGCCATCTTCGCCGCCACCGGCAAGCGCATTCGGGAACTGCCGGTGGGCAACCAGTTAAAGGGCCAACAGGGAGCCTGACCCAACGCCGGCCCAACGCCGGCCCGATGGCGAGCTTGGGCCGTGACACGTCAGGCCCAGCTCACACCGGCGCCGAGCGCCACCCGGCTCGATCGTGATACGGCGGGTTAGCACACAACGAACGGCTACACTGAAGCCGGGTAGGCGCGCGGTGCCTTCCCGGCTTTTTCGCGCTCGCGATGTGCCCGGCCACACGCCACCGGCGCACCTTTCACGAATGTCTGGCAATGCCAAGGAGACGCCCATGGAGATTCATCGCGCCGGCTCACGCCCTTCCCAGCAAGGGCCGGCGGACAACTTCACCGGACGCGTGCGTCTGGACCCTCTGATCAACGCCCCTGAACCCGCGACGGTCTTCAGTGCCCATGTCACCTTCGAGCCGGGTGCCAGAACCGCCTGGCATACCCATCCCCTGGGGCAGACCCTGGTGGTCACCACCGGCGCCGGCTGGGTCCAGCGCTGGGCGGAGCCCCCTCAGGCCATCCTTCCCGGCGACGTGGTCTGGATAGCCCCCGGAGAAAAACACTGGCACGGCGCAAGGGCCGACACCGGCATGAGCCATATCGCCATTCAGGAGTGCCACGACGGCGTGCGCACCGACTGGCTCGAGCAGGTCTGCGAGGAACAATATCCGGCCGCTGGAGACACCCGATAGGATGGCCCGTTCGACGTGGCTGGCGATGGTGCCTGTTAAGAACGCCCGGCAGCCAACAGCGCCTCGACTCGTTGTCGAACGGCCCCGGCGCTGTGTCTTGGCCCCTAACCGTTGTCAGTCGCGCTGGCGTCGTCTGCGGGCTACCCTAGAGCTTGTCCACCCAGGAAGACTGGCATGTCACCCGAGTTTCTGCTGACCACGCTGATCGTGGTTCTCGCCCCGGGCACCGGGGTGCTCTACACCCTGGCAACGGGGCTCGCCCATGGCACCAGGCTCAGCATTGCGGCGGCGCTGGGGTGCACCCTCGGCATCGTGCCTTCGCTGCTCGCCGCCATTACCGGCCTCGCCGCGATCATGCATACCAGCGCCCTGGCCTTTCAGGTGCTCAAGGTGCTCGGCGTCATCTATCTGCTGTACATGGCCTGGCGCACCCTCAGGGACAGTGGAGCCCTGGCGGTGAACAGCGATGACAAAGGTGACGAACACCCTCGGCCGTCGCTGTCTCGCGTCGTCGCCACCGGCGCCTTGATCAATGTACTCAACCCCAAGCTCTCGGTGTTCTTCTTGGCCTTTCTGCCCCAGTTCCTGGACCCGACGGGCGCCTCGACAATCCCCCAGATGCTCGTGCTCGGCGGTGCCTTCATGCTGATGACGTTGGTGATCTTCATCGGCTATGGCGCCGGAGCGGCCTGGCTACGACGCCATGTGGTCGGCCGCCCCAGCGTGATGAACTGGCTGCGGCGCACCTTCGCCGGGGCCTTCGTCCTGCTCGGTGCCAAGCTGGCTCTGGCCGAGCGTTAGGCGTACAGGCCACGACCACCGCGGCGCCACCGACGAAGCGCCCGTGCATCGATCTCCCTCGCTTTCCCTCTCGTCCGGCACTTCCCTTGGCCGCGCCGGCGACGTCAGGTCATCAGGATCGCGGGGACCGGCCCGGTACTGCTTCTCACCACCAGTTCAAACGGCATGATGCGGCGCGCGTTGCGCTTCACCGCCTGGCCTTCGATCAACCCCAGCAGCAAGGCCACGGCCTCACGACCGAAGTCTTCCGCGGGTTGGGAGATCGTCGTCAGCGGCGGGTCGCAATAGCGCGCAAAGGCGATGTCGTCGAAACCAGCCACCGAAATATCGGCGGGAATCTTGAGCCCGGCCTCCTTGAGACGCTGGATCGCGCCAATGGCCATCTCGTCATTTTCACAGAAGATGGCGGTAGGCGGATCATGACGTTCGAGCAGGGTCGCCGCAGCACGATAGCCCGAGGCCAGGGTGAAATCCCCGGGGCACAGGAGCTCCTCGTCCGGAGCAATGCCGGCATCCTGCAGCGCTTCCTGGTAGCCATGCAGGCGATCGCGGGTCAGCGGACTCTGGCGTGGCCCCTTGATCATGCCGATGCGCCGGTGTCCCAGCTGGATCAGGTGCTCGGTCAGCACTCGCGAGGCTTCGCGGTTATTGAGCTGCACCCGGGGGCAAGGGGCCTCATCGAGCACCTCGCAGGCGTTGACCATCGGCAGGGGGTCACTGCCGGACGCCTCGAACGGGTAAAAGGCGCGCAGCTGGATCAGGCCATCGGCCTGGCGATTGGTCACCATGGCCGCATAGTCACGTTCCACCGACTCGTCGCCCAGCGTGTTGCACAGCAACACCGAGTAGCCGCTGCGACTCGCCGCTTCCTGAATACCGGCAATCACACGGGCAAAAAAGGTATTGGCCACCGTGGGCACCAGCACCACCAGATTTCGCGTGCGCTGGGAACGAAACTGCACCGCAGTCAGATTCGGCCGATAGCCGGCCTGCTCGACGGCCTTGAGCACGCGCTCTCGGGTCTCCGGCGACACGATGTCGGGGGTCTTCAGGGTTCGTGAAACGGTGGCCACCGACACCCCGGCGAGGT
The DNA here is from genome assembly GCF_052645355.1 of Halomonas sp. V046. Lineage (NCBI taxonomy): Bacteria > Pseudomonadati > Pseudomonadota > Gammaproteobacteria > Oceanospirillales > Halomonadaceae > Halomonas > Halomonas sp. V046. The sequence goes on along the minus strand of NZ_JBQXYF010000007.1, from coordinate 123,599 downwards.
CAGCCACCTGACGAATATTGGTCATGGTCGAAAAATCCCTGCGTTGCGCACCCGTGTTGAACGCTATTTTTCCCTCTGTACCATCAGTCTACTGCATGCAGGCATTTCACTCATACGCCCAACATCTTGAACAAGGAATGGTTTACACCACCCCCTCACGCCCATGCTTTACCATCCCCTCAGGCCTCGTCATCAGAACACGCCCCCACCTTCCTTCCGATACCCACTCATACCGTCAGCGCTGGCAGCGTCGCTACCCAGGGGCCGAGGTGGCGTCTGGAGCGTCCACCGCTCTGCCCTGTCTCTTCCACGTTGCTGTCTCTTCCACGTGTTGCCTCTTCCACGTGCAGCCTCTTCCACATGCTGCCTCCTCCTGCTCTCGGCCGTTCGCCGTCTGCTGTAATGCCGCTCGATCGCCAGGTCCCTCGACGGCGATGCGACGCGGGTTCCGTGGTACGCCGGTTACCCGGTGGCGATGGCACTCTTCGTCCTGGTAGCGTCACTCGCAGAAGGAGCCAGCCCGCGCTGGCCGGTGCGGACTGCGACCTAGGTCTGATTGACCCCTGGTCGGGCCAGCGCTAGTTTCACTATAAATGTAACCGGTTACATTTGAGCATAAATGCAGCTTACACATGGCTAGCATCGACCAGAGTAGCAAGCGGTGACGGCGGACGAGGCGACGACCGCAGGCGGTGGCGAGCGGCCTTTATCGCGCGGCGACCCGAACGATGACAAGCCCTTAGGCTTGGTGCCCCTGCTCTCTACGGCGCGGCCTAGGCTCCAGCAAGAGCCTCAAGCAGGAGCCTCAAGCAAGAGCCTCAAGCAAGAGCCTCAAGCAAGAAGCTCTGGCGAGAGCGTCAGCCTCGCGGTTCACCCCAGCGGGTTTACCGATAGCGGCGCCACACTCCAGGTCGTTGATCGGCGTGCCGGACACGCTGTCACCTCACACTGACGGAGAGCTCATGAACGACTCCTCGAAGCATCGCGTTCGCTATGGCATGGTCGGCGGCGGCGAAGGTGCCTTCATCGGCCAGGTTCATCGCATGGCGGCGGCCCTGGACGGGGAACTGGAGCTGGTCTGCGGCAGCTTCAGCCGCGACGGCGACAACAACCGACGCACCGGAGAGCGCTGCTCGCTCCCCGCCAAACGGGTCTACGCCGACTGGCAGGAGATGCTCGAGGCCGAAGCCGCCCTGCCCGCGGATGAACGCATGGAAATGGTCGCCGTGGTCACTCCCAACCATCTGCACGTCGAGATCAGTCAGACGGCACTCGACACAGGCTTTCACGTGTTCTGCGAAAAGCCCGTGGCCCGCGATCTTGCCGAAGCCCTGCCGCTGGCGGAGCGCGTGGCGGCAAGCGGCCTGCGCTTTGGCCTTGCCCATACCTACCTCGGCTATCCGCTGGTGTGGCAGGCTCGCGAGATGGTCCGCCGGGGACGGCTTGGGGCGATCCGCAAGATCCACGTCGAATATCCCCAGGGTTGGCTCGGCACCCGCCTCGAATCCACCGGCAACCGCCAGGCGGCGTGGCGCACCGATCCGGCACTGTCCGGCGCCAGCGGTGCCATGGGCGATATCGGCACCCACGCGTTTGGCCTGGCCGAGTTCGTTTCCGGCCACCACGTGAGCGAGCTATGCGCGTCGCTGTCGATCCACGCAGAGGGGCGCCGTCTCGACGACGACGGCGACATCCTGTTTCGTACCGCTGAAGGCGCCAGCGGCACCCTGATCGTCAGCCAGGTTGCCACCGGCGAGGACAACGGGCTCAAGCTCAGGATCTACGGCGAGCACGGCGCCCTCGACTGGCTGCAAAAAGACCCCAACCACCTGCGATTCACGCCGCTAAGCGGCCCGCAGCAGCTGTTTCGCGCCGGCATCGACCAGCCGGGGCTCGAGACCGTGGCCCTGGACAGGCTGCGCATTCCCGGCGGCCACCCGGAGGGGTACATCGAGGCCATGGCCAATCTGTATCGCGATATGGCCCGCGCCATCCGCAGCGACGAGTCGGCAGCAGCCGACGGCCCTGGCGCGGTGCCCGGGGTGCCGAGCCTTGCCGACGGTCTGCGTGGCATGGCCTTTATCGAAACGGTACTGAAGAGCCACTCCGGCACCACCAAATGGACCCGATTCATCACCCCCGATGCCTCCCAGGGAGCCCAGCGATGAGCCATAGCGAACCGTCCCCTTCTGTCGCCGCCAAGCGCCCGGAACCGACCGCGTCCGGCATCCAGGGACCGGCGATCTTCCTCGCCCAGTTCCTGGGTGACGAGGCCCCCTTCAATAGCCTCGAGGGCATCACGCGCTGGGCCGCCTCCCAGGGCTACAAAGCGGTACAGATGCCTACCGGCGATGCGCGCCTGATCGACCTTGAACGCGCCGCCGAAAGCCAGGACTACTGCGATGAGCTCATCGCCACTTGTGCCGACGCCGGCGTCGTGATCAGTGAACTGTCGACCCACCTTCAAGGCCAACTCGTCGCGGTGCACCCGGCCTTCGACGAGCTGTTCGACGACTTCGCGCCGGCCCACCTGCGCGGCAATCCGGCGAAGCGTCAGGCCTGGGCGGTTGATCAGCTCAAGCTCGCCGCCCGGGCCAGCCGCCGTCTCGGCCTCAAGGTCCACGCCACCTTCTCCGGGGCCCTGCTGTGGCCCTACGTCTACCCCTGGCCCCAGCGCCCCGAAGGCCTGGTCGACGAAGGCTTCGCCGAGCTTGCTCGGCGCTGGCGTCCGATCCTCGATGCATTCGACGCGGAAGGCGTTGATCTGTGCTTCGAGATTCATGCCGGCGAAGACCTTCACGATGGCGCCAGCTTCGAGCGTTTTCTTGCGGCAGTGGACGATCACCCGCGGGCCCGTCTGCTGTTTGATCCGAGCCACTTCGTCCTGCAACAAATGGACTATCTGGGCTTTATCGATCGCTACCACCAGCGCATCGGCATGTTTCACGTCAAGGACGCCGAGTTCCAGCCCTCGGCGAGAAGCGGCGTCTACGGCGGCTACCAGAGCTGGGTCGATCGTCCCGGCCGCTTTCGCTCCCTCGGCGACGGCCAGGTGGATTTCTCCGCCATCTTCTCGAAGCTTACCCAATATGGCTTCAGCGGATGGGCGGTGCTGGAGTGGGAGTGCTGCCTGAAAGACTCGGCGCAGGGAGCCGCCGAAGGCGCCCCCTTCATCGCCAGGCACCTCATCCAGAAGGCGACGCGCAGCTTCGACGACTTCGCCGCGGTCAAGGCCAGTCCCGAGCGCAATCGACGCATTCTGGGTCTGGCCGACTGACGCCCGCTCCCCATCCCCCAATGCTCCAACCATCCCATAACAACACTAAATCAGGGAGACACCCATGCTTCGCACGCGGCTCGGCATCATGATGTTCCTGCAGTTCTTCATCTGGGGAGGGTGGTTCGTCACCCTCGGCACCTTTCTGGCCCAGAACCTCTCGGCCAGTGGCGGCCAGATCGGCATGGCCTTCTCGACCCAGTCATGGGGCGCGATCATCGCGCCGCTGATCATCGGCTTGATCGCCGACCGCTACTTTCGCGCCGAGCGTATCCTGGCGGTGCTGCACCTGGCCGGCGCGGCGCTGTTGTTCGGTCTCTACCAGGCCGAGTCCTTCACCGCCTTCTATCCGGTGGTGCTGATGTACATGATCCTGTACATGCCGACCCTGGCGCTGGTGAACTCGGTGTCGTTTCGCCAGATGCGCGACCCCTCACGGGAATTCGCCGGCATTCGCGTGTGGGGGACCATCGGCTGGATCATCGCCGGCCTTGCCATCAGCTACCTGTTTGCCTGGGACGGCGCCGATGCCATCGGCGCGGGCGCCCTGCGCAACACCTTCCTGATGTGTGCGATCGCCTCGCTGGTGCTGGGCCTGTATAGCCTGACTCTGCCTGCCACTCCTCCGGTTGCGAAGGGCGACAACACCGTCGCCGGTATCAAGGACCTGCTGGGACTCGATGCCCTCGCCCTGCTCAAGGATCGCAACTACGCGACCTTCTTCGTCGCCTCGATCCTGATCTGCATTCCGCTGGCCTTCTACTATCAGAACGCCAATCCCTTCCTGTCCGAAATCGGGGTCGCCAATCCCACCGGCAAGATGACCCTGGGGCAGATCTCCGAAGTCGCCTTCATGCTGCTCTTGCCGGTCTTCATCCACCGTTTCGGCATCAAGATCACGCTGATGGTCGGCATGCTGGCCTGGGCGCTGCGCTATGCACTGTTCGCCTTCGGCGACGCGGAGTCGGGCATTGCCCTGTTGCTGGTGGGAATCGCCTTGCACGGGGTGTGCTACGACTTCTTCTTCGTGTCCGGTCAGATCTACACCGACGCCCGTGCAGGCGAGCGCTTCAAGAGCTCGGCCCAGGGCATGATCACCCTGGCGACGTATGGCGTCGGCATGCTGATCGGGTTCTGGGTGGCCGGAATGATCACCGACCACTACGTCGTCGACGCTGGCCATGACTGGACCGCCATCTGGCAATTCCCGGCGCTGTTTGCCGTGGCGGTGCTGGTCCTGTTCGCCTCGGTCTTCCGGCCGAGAAAAGGTGAGGAGCCGACGCCAGACAAGCGGGCAAGCGAGCGCTCATCGGCCTGAACGACGAATCCCGTTCCATGCCAACCCCCGCAGGGCGCCATGCCAGTGGCGCCCTGCGTCCTGTAGCCGCTACCTTCAACGCAGCTCTGGCGCCTTCGCGTCTTCGCGGAGCGTCAAGGTCGCTCGACTGCCGGACATCAACAAGGCTAGGACATGGATAATCTGGAATGCTGGAACGCCTATCTCACCGAACATGGCAAGACTCGTCGCTGGCAACTGCTGATCGAGCGCGATCACGGTAGCCAGCTCTGGTGGGTAACCACGCTCTACGAAACCCTCGGCCTTGGCTGCCTCGCCTTGGCAATGCTTGGCGGCTGGTGGTACCTCCTCGCCGTTTTCATCATCGTCGCAAGCGCTCTTGTCATCGGCCTCTACCTGTCATGGTTACTCGCACGAGGCCTTAAGCAAACCCTGACGAAATTCTCCATTGGAGAGTGCGAACGACTGGTGCGTCTAGCCGATCTCAGTCACCGGCTGGACGCCACCGGCATCCAGCGCCACGAGCTGGAAAACGCCGCGCAAACGATACGACAGCTTGTCCCCGCCGATACTGGCCAACCCTTTCGCATCCACCCGATCACCCTGAGCCTGTTGTCGGCGGCAGTGGCGGTGATCGCGTCCAGCAGCAGCGTTGCCGGCCACGAACTGCTGCTAGGAGTGCTGCTGCTGTATGCGACGGGGCTCTTGGTCTTCTTCGAGTTCGTCGCCCGCGACTTGATGCAATCGAGGCGACGCCGGTACCGAAAAGCGCTGACCGACGCCGAATTCATCCTCGCCGACGACTCGATGCTAGGAGCGATGCTTCACCCCTCCTGCAGAGGAAGGCGTCACCACCGGCCAGCGAGCAATCAGGGCCATGACCACGATAGCGAACGCGATGCGCGCACCGAGTACGGCCCACAGCTCTGCCCCCATCAGCAGGATCAACAAGGTGTCCTCGATGACGCTGTGACACAACCCCAGAAAACACAGCGCCAGGACGGCGTCGCGCCGGCTCATCACCCCGGCGTCCAGGTCGCGAATCAACAGCCCGGCACCGTAGCTGAGCCCCAGGGTCACGCCGATCACGGTCACGTTGGCGGCGCCGCGCCCGATGCCGAGCATGCCCAGCAGCGGCGCCAGCGCCAGGTGCACAAGGCGCTCGAGCCGCAGTGCCCTGAGCGCCTCCAGCAGCGCCATCAGGGCGAGGATGATCAGAAAGATCAGCCCAAGGGTCGACAGCTGGCCCAATAGCCAGTGGCCCACTCCATCGACTGCGGGCTCGGGGCGCCAGGCAAGCTCGACGGGCTGCTGTCCAAACTCCGGCCACCACAGTCCCAACACCTGATAGCCACCATGCAGTAGTGCGCCGAAGACCAGCGCGCCGCCGACCCGCAAGGCGATCGTCGCCCACCAGGGCACCCCGGCGCGCTTGGCCACCGCTCCCTCTACCGGCAACGAATGGCCGATCAGCAACAACGCCCCGAGCACGTTCACCTGGGCAACGCTCAGCGAGGCGTCGCCGGCGACCTCGAAAAACACCACCAGGCCGGTGAAGATGTTGGTCAGGAGCGTCGCCGCCCACACCATGCCCATCTCCGCTGGCAAGCCGACAAGCTCCATCAGGGGGGCGATCGCCAGACCTATCCAGCGGGTGGCGCCCATCACATCCAATGCCTTCACCACCAGCAATGCCGGCACCATGACCTTGAGCAGGGTGATATAGACCCGGACGGCATCGACGAACAGTCGCCAAAGGGCGGTGCCAAGACGCGGCAGATGCAATGGCATGAAGGACTCCTGAACAGGGAAAGAAAGGCGTCACCATCGTAGCCGACCCACCGCAGGATCTTCTGTCTAAAGCTCAACAAACAACGTATTTTCTATCTATTCTTTCTCCATTTACGCAGGAAGTTCAATGGATACGATAGACCGCCGCTTGCTCGACCAGCTTCAGCGTGACGCCAGCCTGACCAACCAGGCGCTGGCCGATGTCGTCGGCCTGTCACCCTCGGCCTGCCTCAAGCGGGTCAACCGTCTCAAGGCGACCGGCATCATCCAACGCCAGGTCGCGCTACTCAGCCCCGAGGCTCTGGGCCCCTGCCTGCACATGGTGGTAGAGGTCATCATGGAGCGGGACAACAGGGCCTTGTATCAGCGCTTCGAGAAACGCGCACTCGCCGCCCCCGAGGTCAAGCAGTGCTACAAGGTCACCGGTGAGATCGATTTCGTTCTGATCGTGACGGTGGTGGACATGGCCGCCTACGATCACTTCTGCGACGCCGTGCTCTATGCCGACGACAACATGAAGAAGTTTCGCACCCTGATCTCGCGCAAGCGCAGTAAATTCGATACCGCGGAACGGATTCCCGACGATCGCCAGGCGAGCCGTTGAACAGGCGCAACCTCGGCGGTTCGGCTCGACCGGACCTCGAGTGACGCTCGCGGCGCGTCTCGCCAACACCAGGCGCCTTCCCTAAGCGCTAAGAAAACCGACGCCACGAGCCGCCAGGGGGCTACGGAGCCGATCCGGCAGCGCCTGATCGGTGATCACCGCATCGAAATCAGCAAGCTCTCCCGCCGTGCAGCGCAGCCGGGTCGCGAACTTGGTGCGGTCCAGCACCAGCACCCGCACGGCGGCATGAGCCAACAGCGCCTCCCGCGCCATCACTTCATCGTCGTTGTAGTCATAAAGCCGCCCTTCTTCGTCCATCCCGCCGACCGAGACGATGCCGATGTCGGCCCGATAGCGCTGGAAGAAGCGCCAGGCGTCACCGCCGATCACATCCTTGTCCCGCCGCCGCAGGCGACCGCCACAGACCACCACCTCGCCGGGCTGATGGCACAGCGCCATGGCCGCATGCAGATTGTTGGTCAGGATCTGCAAGTCCCGGTACACGCCGAGGCGAAGGGCCACTTGCTCCACCGTGGTCCCGGTCCCCAGGAACACCACCTGGTGGTCCTCGATCAGGCCCTGGGCCAGCGCGGCGATGCGCCGCTTGCCCTCGATATTGACGATCGCGCGTTGGGCGAAGTCGCTGTTCTCGCGACCGGGAAAGGGCAGCACCTCACCCTGGCGCCTCAGCACCAGTCCCCTTCCGGCCAGGTCGCGAATATCGGCGCGAATGGTCTGAACCGAGACATTGAAGCGCCGCGCCAGGGCATCCGGCGACTGCCCGCCGAGCTCATGAACGAGACTCAGCAGACGACGGCGACGTTGATGGTGGTCCATGGGGGCTCCGGCAGACGAAAGGCACAGACGGGGCAACGAAAGCCAACCACCGCCGAACGAAAGCCTACTGTCACCGTGTTGTAAGCATATGACAGTACCTTGAAGGAAGGTCTCGCCGCGCCACTCCCGCCGCCGCGGGACCTTCACCGGGGCCTGGCCCCTCGATGTTCCGCCCACATCGCGTCAAGGAGTCGTCCATGTCCGTACCGTTTCGCCTTCGCCTGCCCCCATCCTTTCGGCCTGTCACCGTTGGGCTGCTTGCGGTGCTCGCAACAAGCCTTGCCTTGACCGCCGGCACGACTCAGGCCGCCGACACCACCCTGACGCTGTACACCAGCCAGCCCAACGGCGACGCCCAGCAGACCGTCGATGCCTTCGAGGCGGCCAATCCAGACATCGACGTCGAGTGGGTCCGCGATGGCACCACACGCCTGATGGCCCGCCTGCACTCGGAACTGGAGGCCGGGGTCAGCCGCCCGGATGTCCTGCTGATCGCCGACGGCGTGACCCTGCAATCGCTGATGGCCGACGACCTGCTGCAGGCCTATCAGAGCCCGGAGCGTGACGCCTTCGACGCCCAACTCTACCAGGCAGATGGCTATTACTACGGCACCAAGCTGATCACCACCGGTATCGTCTACAACAACCGTGCCGCCAGCGCCCCGCAGAGCTGGCAAGACCTGACCGACCCGGCGCTCAAGGGCCAGGTGACGATGCCGAGCCCGCTGTACTCCGGCGCGGCGCTGATCCATCTGGCGACGCTCACCGATAACGCCGCGCTAGGCTGGGACTACATCGAGGACCTGGCGGCCAATGACGTCGAGGCCCAGGGCGGCAATGGTGGCGTGTTCAAGGCGGTGGCGTCCGGCACCAAACCCTATGGCGTCGTGGTCGATTTCCTGCCGATCCGAGAGGCGGCCAAGGGCTCTCCGGTGACCTTCGTCTTTCCCGAAGAAGGCTCCAGCGCGGTCACCGAGCCGGTCGCCATCATGAAGGATGCCGACAACCTCGAGGCGGCTCGTCGCTTCGTCGATTTCGTGCTCTCGGAATCGGGCCAGCGACTGGTCAGCGAGATGGGCTATCTGCCGGCGCGCAACGGCATCGAGGCTCCGGCGGGATTCCCGGCCCGCGAGGACATCACCGTGATGGCCCTGGACGCCGAGCAGGCGCTGGCCGACGAAGGCGATGCCAAGGCTCGCTTCACCGACCTGTTCGGCGGCTGACGATGGCGAGTACCGACCCAGAGGCCAGGGGCCAGCGCCGCCTGTTGACCGCCCTCACCGTGCTGATCGTGCTATCGAGCCTGGCGCCCAGCGCCCGGCTCATCATCGAGGCGCTCGGCGGGCTCTCGCTTGGGGGCGATGCCCCGCTGGCCCGGGTGCTGAGTGCGCCCGACACCTGGCAGGCCCTGTGGCACAGCCTGGTGACGTCGGTGCTGGGCATGCTCATCGCCCTGCTGCTTGGCAGCCTGTTCGCCTTCGTCATCACCCTGACTGACGTGCGCGCCAAGGGCATCTGGGTGTTCTGCTTCATGCTGCCGATGATGATCCCGCCCCAGGTCACCGCGCTTGCCTGGCTGCAGCTATTCGGCCCGGCCAGCCCCTTGCTGGCGAGCCTCGGCCTGGCGCCGGCCCTCGGTAGCCCGCAACCGCTGTACTCGGCGGCCGGCATCGGCCTGTTGCTCGGCATCCAGAGTGCTCCCCTGGTGTTTCTGGCCCTGCGCACCAGCCTGCTGGCCCTGCCTGGGGAGCTCATCGAGGCGGCCCGTATCCAGGGCGCGCGCCAGCATCAGGTGTGGGGCCAGGTGATCGTGCCGATCACCCGCTCCGGGCTCATCGCCGGTGGCGCAATGGCCTTCACCGCCAGTCTCGGCAACTTCGGTATTCCGGCCATGCTCGGCATTCCGGCGGGCTATCTGGTGTTGCCGACCCTGATCTATCAGCGCATGGCCAGCTTCGGCACCCACGTGCTCGCCGAGATGGCCGGGCTTTCGGTACTGATCGGCCTGCTGGCACTGGCGGGGGTGGCGCTGCAACAGCGCCTGTTGCAGCGCAGCCGCTTCGGCCTGATCGGCCACACCGGCCGTGCCCATGATTTCACCCTGGGACGCTCGCGGGCCTCGGTGGAGACGGTCATGGGCCTGGTGCTGGTGATGATTCTCATCGCGCCGCTGGCCGCGCTGGTGGTCGGTTCGCTGGTGCCGGCCATGGGGGTGCCGCTCAACGCCGCCACCGCGACCCTGGACGCCTACCGCGAGATGCTTGGTCGCCAGGGCGTGACCTGGCGGGCCATGTCCAACAGCTTATGGCTCGCCGGCACAGCGGCCCTGGTGCTGATGGCGCTGTGTCTGCCGTTAGCCTATCGCCTGGGCCGGCTACCGGCACGCCGGCAGGCCTGGCTGCTGGGCATCATCGAGATCCCCTACGCCCTGCCCGGCGTCGTTCTGGCGGTGGCGTGCATTCTCCTGTTCGTACGTCCGCTGCCACTGATCGAGGTCAGCCTCTACGGCAGTCTGACGATCATCCTTGTCGCCTACCTGGCGCGCTTTCTGGTGGTCTGTCTCAAGCCGGTGGCGGCGAGCCTCGGTCAGCTCGATGCGTCCCTTGAGGAGGCCGCGCAGCTGGCGGGAGCCGGCCCCTGGCGACGCCTGGCCACCATCGTCCTGCCACTGACCGCCCCGGCGCTCGCCGCTGGAGGCATCCTGGTCTTTCTGACCGCGGTCAACGAGCTGACCGTCTCAGCGCTACTGTGGAGCGCCGGCAACGAGACCCTGGGCGTGCTGATCTTCAACCTCGATGAGAGCGGTGAAACCGTGCTGGCCTCGGCGGTGGCGGTCGTTGTCGTGGTCCTGGTCGCCGCCTTGATGCTGACCCTGAACCTGTTGGCCACGCGTCTGCCCCGCGGCGTGATCCCCTGGAAGGAATGAAGTCATGAATCTTCTGTCATCCCTGCGCCGTTCGGCGCATCCCTTCTCTCCCGCCGGGCCCAAGGCGCGCCCATTGCCGGCCAGCGATACCGACCGTGAGGCGAGCGGCGCCGCCCCTCGCGGCCTGAGTATCGCCAACGTCACCAAGCGATTCGGTCGCCAGACGGCGCTGGACGGTGTGTCGCTGGACATCGCCCCGGGGGAATTCGTCGCCCTGCTCGGGCCCAGCGGCTGCGGCAAGACCACCATGCTACGCACCCTGGCCGGCTTCGAGTCGCTCAGCGCCGGACGCATCACCCTGAACGGGTGCGCTCTCGACGACGGCAAGCACCCGCTGCCCCCGGAGGAGCGCCGCATGGGCATGGTGTTCCAGGCCTATGCGCTGTGGCCTCACATGAGCGTGGCCGACAACGTCGGCTATGCGCTGAAACTCCAGGGGCTTCGCGGAGCGGCGTACCGGCGCCGGGTCGACGACGCCCTGGCCCTGGTGGAGCTGGCGGCCTATGCCGATCGTCGCCCTCAGGCGTTGAGCGGCGGCCAACGCCAGCGCGTCGCCCTGGCCCGCTGCCTGGTCACCGCCCCGGAGGTGGTGCTGCTCGACGAGCCCCTGGCCAACCTCGACCGTCATCTGCGCTCGGCCATGGAAGACAGCTTTCGCGACTTTCATCGGCGCACCCAGGCCACGTTGGTCTACGTCACCCATGACCAGAGCGAGGCCATGTCACTGGCCGACCGCATCGCGGTAATGAAAGACGGCCGCCTGATTCAGCTAGCCACCCCGGAGACCCTCTATCGTCAGCCACGCACGCCCTGGGTCGCGGGTTTCATCGGACAGGGCTGCGTGCTCCGGCTGCCCGGCCTGACGCCCTCCCAAATGGTCAGTGGCGCCCCCCTTCAGGCCGCCCTCGAGGGCCGGTCGACCCAACACCACGCCGGGTCGACCAGCGTCGTGGTTCGCCCCGAACACGTGCGCCTGGTCCCTATGCCGGCCAGGTCCTCACCGCGAGCGCCGAGGAGGGACGCGGATCGGCACCCTGCTACACCAATCGGCGCTCGTGTCCTGCGTTCGGTCTTTCGCGGTGAACGCTACGACGTGCATCTGGCGTTCGACGACGGCGCCCACCTGCAGGCCTATTCGCCGACGCACCTGGCCACCGACACCGTCGTTGGCGTCGAGATCCAGCGTGCCTGGTGCCTGGAGCCGGACACATGAAGCAAGATGCCGACGCACCTGGCCACCGACACCATCGTTGGCGTCGAGATCCAGCGTGCCTGGTGCCTGGAGCCGGACACATGAGGCAAGATGCCGACGCACCTGGCCACCGACACCATCGTTGGCGTCGAGATCCAGCGTGCCTGGTGCCTGGAGCCGGACACATGAGGCAAGATGCCGACGACATGGCCGTCGAGATCACCGTACTCAGTGGGCTCGGCGCCAAGGCCCCGGCGGCGATCCTGGTGGAGACGCCCAGCGCCCGCTTGCTGCTGGATGCCGGCGGCGCCCTGGACCCCGGGACGCCTTGCGAGTGCGTCAGCGAGTGGGTCACCGACCTCGAACGCCGGGGCTGGCCCGATGCCATCCTGTTAAGCCACGATCACATTGACCACGTGGGTAGCGTGGCAGCACTGCCCTGGGACATTGCGCTCTACTGCACCCACGAGGCGGCCAGGGCGCTGCCCCCGGGACGTCCTTGGCGGCCTCTTGCCTCCCGTGGCGAGCAGACCATCGCCGGCGTGGCCGTCACCACCGGCCAGGCCGGACACTCGCTGGACGGTGTCTGGCTGCACCTGGCCCTCGGCCAGGGCATCTTCTATTCCGGCGATGCCTGTCTCGAGTCCGCGGTGTTCCCCTTTGATCTCCCCCCGCCGGCGGCCATTGCCCTGCTGGACGCCTCCTATGGGCGCTACGACCGGTCGCTTGGCGAGGCCCAGGCAACGATGGCCCAGCGCCTTGATCATCCCACCGTGATGCCGGTCCCGGCCTCGGGTCGCGCCGCAGAGATCGCGCTGTGGTTCGTCGATCACGCAGGCTCGGATGGCCCCGCCGGGCTTGCCTTGGACGACGGCTGCCGCCGGGCACTCGAGCGCCTGTTGGCGCTGCCGGCGACGCTGCGTCGGCCAGGCATCGACGCCAGACTGCGTGAACTGCTCGCCGCACCGACAGCGGATGCCCCTCGCCTTATGCTCGTCGCCGACGATGGCCGTCGCGACACCTGGCCCGGGTTTCGTACCCTGCACAGCGGCTATCTGACCCCGAGTCGCCAGCGCCAGGTAGCCAGCGGCGAGGCCGATTGGCAGCGCTGGAACGTCCATCCTCGGCGATCGGATATCCGGGTCCTGATGAACCAACTCGGGGCGAGGAAGCTGTGGCCCCTGTTCACTGACCTCACGCCAGACTGGTCGCAAGAGTTTGTCCTTTCATGCCCCGCACAAGCGCGCGTCGCGGCCGGGGCCCGCCCCCACAGCACCCACACGGAGGCGTCCGATGCTGCTGGCTAGGCCCTTTGTGTTCATGCGTCACGGCGAGACGCCGCTCAACCGCGACCGCCTGATCGGCGGTAGCACCGATGTGGCGCTGACCACGCTCGGCGAGGCTCAGGCCAGATCGGCTAGGCCCCTGCTCGAACGCCACTGGTCCAGGGTCGTGACAAGCTCCCGCCTGCGCGCTCGGCAGACCACTCGCCTAGCCGTACCCAAGCGTCAATTCGACAGCCTCGCCGGACTCGATGAGCGCGATTGGGGCCGCTTGGAGCGCGCCCCCCTGGCGTGCCAACCGCCCTACCTCGCCACCCCGCCCGGCGGCGAGAGCTGGGACGTCTTCGAAGCCCGGGTGGTCACCGCCCTCAACGCCGTCCTCGCCATCCACCCCTATCCACTGATCATTGCCCACTCCGGCGTCTACCGGGTGATCCAGCACCTCATTCGCGGGCGCCCCGACGGGCCACGCCTGCCCAACGCGCGCCCGCTCTCGATACGCCCCGGCCCTCTGGGCTGGACCCTTCATCTGCTTGGAAGCCACGATGTCCGCCACGCCCTTTCCTGACCCAACCGCCCCGCCGAGGCGTGCCACACAGGCAGCGATCCCTGCTGCCGCCGCCGAGAACGCCAGCGACGCGGTGATCGTCGATGTCGATGGCACCCTGGCGGTACTCGACACCGAGACCGTCGCCCCCTGGGTGCTGGGCGCCGAAAAGCACTGGGAGCCGTTCTTCGAGCATATGGCCAAGGCCGCGGTGATCGAACCGGTGGCACGCCTGGTGCGCCTGCTCAAGGCCCAGGGCCAGCGTATCCTGATCTGCTCGGGGCGCCCGGCCAGCCACAGGGCCCACACCCGGGACTGGCTCGTCGCCAACGAGATTCCCTTCGACGCGCTCTATCTGCGCCCCGAGGGGGATGACGAAGTGGCCGACGAAGCGGTCAAGGCCAGGCTTTTGTCACGCATGCACGAGGAGGGGTTCCGGCCGTGGATCGTCATCGATGACCGTGACGCGGTGGTGGCCGGCTGGCGCCGGCTCGGCCTGACCTGTCTGCAGTGCGCAGAAGGCAACTTCTGATCGATTCCACCCGGCGGTCACCCAAACGTCATCCGGTGAAGAGGCCGAAGGGCGGCCTCTGGTGATGATGCCAAGCGCAGCGGTTGAGGGCCTGAGTGGTGCGGCCCTCACGGCGCCGCCGGTGCGCCGGACTGGAGCACTGCGGGGGCATTCAGTGCGGCAACCAGGTCGCTATCGCGGTTGTAGATATCCGGGCGGAAGGCGAGCTCTCCGCCACTCTCCGGCTGCACGGTCCAGTAATTCAACACCACCGGAATACGCTGCTTGAGACTGACGTTGCGAGTGTCACCCGCAGCGATCAGACGGCTGACGCTGGCATTGGTGCCGGAATCATCGAACAACAGCTGGGCCAGCTCGGCGACGCCCTCGACGCGAATGCAACCGGAGCTGAGCGCTCGCTGAGCTCGATTGAACAGGCCCCGAGACGGCGTGTCATGCAGATACACCAGATGGTCATTGGGGAAGCGAATCACCACCCGCCCCAGCGGATTGCTCGGGCCTGCCCCCTGTCGCAGCATCACGCCACGCGGATTCGACCAGTTGACCGAGGCCGGATCCAGCCGCTGGCCGGACGACGACAGCGGATAGAGGCCGCGACTGGCGAGATAGCCCGGATTGTTGCGCACCTTGGGCAGGATATCCTCGCGATAGATGGTCGGCGGCACCGTCCAGGTCGGATTCAGCGTCAGGTGGGTGATCTCCGAGCGCAGCGTCGGGGTGCGGCGGTAGGGCTGTCCGACCACGATGCGCGAGCGCCATACGTCTCCGCCAGGGCGGAAGTAAATGACTCGGTAGCCGGCGATGTCGACCAGCACGAAGGACTCGGGCAGCCCATGAAGCAACCAGCGAGCACGCTCCATGTTGGCGCGAATCTGATCGATACGCTGAGCGACCGTCATGTTCAGCGCCGAGCGGGTATTCGGCCCGATGACGCCGTCATCGGTGAGCAGGTGGCTGCGCTGGAAGCGCTTCACCGCCGCCTCCAGTGCCTCATCGTAGGCCTCGGCATGGGGGGCCTTGAGGTCGATGCTGGGGTAATGGTCGACGTCGGCCGCCATCACCTCGAGCTCACCGATCATCGCCAGACGCTGACGCAACAGCGCCACATCGGCATCGACGTCTCCCGGACGCAGTGCTTCCTCGCGTGCCGGCAACTGCGGCCAGCCGCCCAGGCGCTCGATGTTGCGATAGCGTGCCAGTCCAGCACGCAGCTGCTGGTAGGGTTCAAAGGGCGGTCGCGCCAGGTCCATGGCGGCGTTCACATCGCCATCGTCCAACGCCTGGGACATGGCCACCAGATCGAAGGACGCCGGATCGATGGGCACTTCCCAGTCGCTGTCGATGCGCTGCGGATCGACCTTGCCACGCTGCAGATGGGTCAGGGCGGTAAACAGCGTGCCGGTGGTATCACGCTCGAAGCGATCACGCGCCTCGCCGGACGCGCCTTCGCCGAGCGCCACGCGTGCGCTGGCGGCAATCGCCTCCGGGCGATAGTCCCGCGGATTGAGGCCATCGGCGTCGAGGGCCTCCAGCGCCGCCACCAGGGCATCGACACGCGCCGCGTCTGTCCACACCGGCCGCTGGCCGCGCAAGGCATAGAAACGCGTGATGCGATCGGAGGAGTCGAGCAACTCGGCACCAAGCGGCGCCTGGGCGAGGTCTTTCCCCCCATCGAGTTGGCGCTCGACGCTGACCTCACCGGTGGACACATTGGCGGCATCGGTGACGACCCTCGCCGCGGTGCCCGGCGCGACCGCTGTCGATGCCGCGTCCTGACCAGCACCGACCTCGACATTGGGCGCCGCCATACTCGGCCCGGCCGACAGGCACGCGCCCAGCGCGGCAAGCATGACGCACCGACGCATGGTCCCAGATACGAACCTTGTATCAATCATGACGTTATCTCCCTGCAAATTGACCTTATCACTGGTCATCCTGACTCTTATGGTCATAATAGTGCGTATTGACGTAACGCGTTTGCGAGCGTCGTTATCTTCGTTTGCTGTGCGCGAGGACAGCCCCTCGTCATTGCCCAGGCCGCGGTGTCGCCGCCATCGGCAAGAGGAGCGCCTGGCCTGCGACATCGTCGACAGGAAGCCTACTGATGTCACGACCCCTGCCCCTGCTGTTCGCCCCCCTGCTGGCCTCCCTGGTTGCCGCTTTTGCGGCTCCCGCCACCGCCGATACCTTCTTCAGTCAGGCGGTGCCCCCGGACCACCTGTCGCGCCCGAGCCTGGATCAGGTCCTGGCGCGCCTGGCTCCCCGAGCCAACCCCGGCGTACTGCGACTCGCCGCCCGGGCGCTGAATTGCGCCGACCCCGGGGCCGATCGATTGGCGGTGATCGACTTCTCGCTGTCCTCCAATGAGCCACGCATGTGGGTCTTCGACCTGAAACAGCAAAGGCTCATGTTCCGTGAACTCGTCTCCCACGGCGAGGGATCCGGTGACGAAATGGCAACCATGTTCTCCAACATCCCCGACAGCCACCAGTCGAGCATCGGCCTGTTCCGCACCCTGAACAGCTACGAAGGCTCGAACGGCTACTCGCTACGCCTCCAGGGGATGGAGCCCGGCGTCAACGACAACGCTTATGACCGAGCCATCGTGATCCACGGCGCCGACTATGTCAGCGAAGAGTTCATCGAGCAGAACGGCCGCATAGGTCGTAGTTACGGCTGCCCAGCCGTGCGCTCGGAGATCGCCATCCCGCTGATCGACAGCATCAAGGACAACCAGTACGTCTTCACCTACTACCCGGATCAAACCTGGCTGGAAGACTCAGCCTTCTTGCGCTGCCCGACCGATGCGCATCGCTTGGCGATGAACCGACAGCCGCAATGAGAGGCTCGACGCCGGACGCCCAATCTATGACGCTGGAAACTCCCGCCCCACTGCCCATTGTCCCACCGCAATGGGGCGTTTTGGCGACCCGCCGACGCCAAGCCCGAACAACGCCATAGCCCCCAGACCCAGGGCAAGGGCCCAGGACTGCCCGTGATGTCATCTCACCCCGGCATTCGCCGTCTCCCTCGCCGCAGCACCGCCCCGAACGACGCGGCACCATCTCGGCGCATCGCCCCGCCCCGCATGCACGTTGGTGCAACGCAACGTGATCTTTTACCGAAGCCAATCTACCTAGAAAAATTATAACAGTCTGTTATTAAAAACTTTAAAAAAAGATGGCAAGGTACATGCCTTATCATTGGCAGTGAGCGCCAGACGTGGACCAGGCCCTGCGGGGTACGAGTGCGTCGGACCCGACCTTCAACGGCGAAGGCCAAACAAGTTCGAGTGTTCGACCGTCAATCGTCGAGGGTTACCCCATGGATATCCGCCACAAGGCCAACAGGATTCGCCTGTTCACCTTCAATACCCCGCAAATGCGAGCCTTCCACTTCTCCTGGTTCGCCTTCCATATCTGCTTCTTTGGCTGGTTCGGCATCGCGCCGTTAATGGCAGTCGTGCGCGACGATCTTGGCCTGACCAAGACCCAGATCGGCAACACCATCATCGCCTCGGTCGCGATCACCGTGATCGTGCGCCTCGCCATCGGTGTCTTGTGCGACAAGATCGGGCCGCGCCTGGCCTATACCTGGCTGCTGTGCCTTGGCTCGCTGCCGGTGATGTGCATTGGCTTCGCCGATAGCTTCGAGTCATTCTTCATGGCGCGCCTGGCCATCGGCGCCATCGGTGCCTCCTTCGTCATCACCCAGTACCACACCTCCATCATGTTCGCGCCCAACGTCGTCGGCACGGCCAACGCCACCTCGGCCGGCTGGGGCAACCTCGGTGGTGGTACCACCCAGATCCTGATGCCGCTGATCTTCGCGGGCCTTCTGATGCTCGGGGTCAGCGAAACCCTGGGCTGGCGCCTGGCGATGGTCGTGCCGGGCATCGTGTTGTTCGTCACCGGTATCTGCTACTACTTCTTCACCCAGGATGCGCCAGACGGCAACTTCAAGGACCTGCGCGCCAAGGGCCAGTTGGCCGAGGCCTCGGGCGAGGCGAGCATGAGCAAGACCTTCGGTGCCGCCGCCCGCGACATCCGCGTCTGGGCCCTGTTCGTGGTCTACGCCGCCTGCTTCGGCGTCGAACTGACCATTAACAACATCGCCGCCATCTACTTCTTCGACAACTTCGACCTGACGCTGGCCACCGCCGGCATGATCGCCGGTCTGTTCGGCCTGATGAACATCTTCGCCCGCACCATGGGCGGGGTCTTCTCGGACCTGTTCGCCAGCCGCAGTGGGCTCAAGGGGCGCGTGCGCTGGCTATTCATCGCGATGCTGTGTGAAGGCGTTGCACTGATGTTCTTCTCCCAGATGCACGTGCTGACACTGGCCATTGGCATCATGCTGGTCTTCAGCCTGTTCGTGCAGATGGCCGAAGGCGCTACCTTCGGCGTGGTGCCGTTCATCAACAAGCGTGCCCTCGGCGCCGTGGCCGGCATCGTCGGTGCGGGCGGCAACGCCGGTGCGGTGGCCGCGGGCTTTCTGTTCCGCTCCGAGGCGCTGACCTATCAAGAGGGGCTCTTCTACCTCGGCGTCGCGGTCATTCTCGCCTCGCTGTGCGCGCTGGTAGTGCGCTTCTCGCCTGAAGTCGAGGCCGAAGAAGCCAGTGCCTATCGCGAGGCGGCCGGCGACCAGGGGGGAGCGGCCCTGTCGCTGCGCTGAGCGCAATGGTATCGCGACGATGGCCTCGGACCTCCCGCAACCGCCTGGGGGCGGGCGAACGCTCACCCGCCCCCAGGCCAAGGCGAGGACCGCCACCCCAGAAAGTGCCGGGTAGCGCGGCGCCACACTGAGCCAAGGAAGGCCCGAGGGCTCGGCCAAGCGCCGGGCTCCCTCTCATCTCGACCCAGCTCCCGCGTCTTTCTACCAGCACCGGGCGCCCTTATCCGCACATCACCGCTCCTCCGCCTTGGACACCGCATCACCGAGCCCTTCCCTTGCCCAACGCGGCACCGAGCCTCTGCCTTGCCCAACGCGGCACCGAGCCTCTGCCTTGACCACCGCAGCACCGAGCCCGCATCCACCATCGTCGCGCCCCTCCTCTGGCCTTCTCCCTTACCGGCCTCCCATCGCCGCCCCCTGCTCTGACGTTGCAGGAGTAGGCCGTAAGTACCATGCTGAATGACGCATTGATGCGTGGCGTTAGCCACCTCGACACCCGACTCCAGGAGGCCGAAGATGCACGATCGCGTGTTGCTGATCACCGGAGCGACGAGCGGCATTGGCGCCGCCACGGCTCGCTCGGCCGCTCGCCAGGGCTACAAGCTGGTATTGGCCGCGCGCTCCGCGGACAACCTCAAGGCCATCGCCCAGGAACTTGGCCCCGAGAACGTGCTCACGGTCAACGTGGATGTGGCCGACATCGATGCTCAAAAGGCCATGGTCGAACAAGCCCTCGAGCGCTTCGGGCGCCTCGATGCCGTCTTCGCCAATGCCGGCCGCGGAGGCTCACCGGGTGGCTTCAGCGAAGCCGACCCCGAGGCCTGGAAGCAGATGCTGCTGACCAACGTCTATGGGCTCGGCCTGACCATCCAGGTGACCCTGGCCGCCCTGCGCCGCAGCCGTGGGCATGTCCTGCTAACCGGCTCTGCCGCCGGTCGAGCCACGATTCCTGGCTCCATGTACGGCGCCACCAAGTGGGCGGTGACCGGCATCGGCTACAATCTGCGGGAGGAGCTGCGCGGCAGCGGTATTCGCGTGACCCTGATCGAGCCTGGCGTGGTCAACACCCCGTTTTTCGATGAGCCTCCCGACGTCGCACTGGAAGACAAGGACATCGCCAATGCCGTGGTCTATGCGCTGTCACAGCCGCCCCACGTGGACGTCAACGAGATATTGATTCGCCCCACGCCGCCGCGTGACGACGAATGAACCGAGTTCACGATCTGTCGGCCGCCGGCGCGACACCGAAATGGCCTTAGCCCCCTAGTAGTTTTCACTGAACGAGTTTGCCCCGAGCGGCTCTCACCCAAACAGACCCCACCGAGAAGGAGTGTTTCATGACGATTGCCGTCGGCGACCGTATCCCCGATATCGCCCTGCACACCAATGGCGAAAAGGGACCCGAACCGATCTCCACCCACGAGCTGTTTGCGGGCAAGAAGGTCGTGCTGTTCGCCGTTCCCGGCGCCTTTACCCCGGGCTGTTCGAACACGCACATGCCCGGTTTCGTGGTCAATGCCGACAAGCTTCTGGAGAAGGCCGATACACTAGCCTGTCTCGCCGTCAACGACGCCTTCGTGCTGGGCGCCTGGCAGAGCCACCAGAACGCCGAGGCGATGACCATGCTGGCCGATGGCAACGCCGAGTTCACCAGGGCCATCGGCATGGACAAGGATGCCAGCGCCGCGGGCATGGGGGTGCGCAGCCAGCGCTATGCCATGATCGTCGATGATGGTGTCGTCGCCTATCTGGGCGTGGATACCGAACGCGGCGTGATCGAAGCCTCCAGCGCCGAGGCGGTGTTGACGCAATTGGGGTGAGGGGGCAGAGTTCAGCCAGGGTGCGACGCCAGATCGTGCCCCCCATCCAACACCGACAGGCCGACTGCCCTCGCCCCGGGGCAGCGGCCTAGCCCCACGGGGCACGAGGGAATGCTCATGGACAATGCCATGGCGCTCAAGGGCCGCTGCCTGTGCGGTGCGGTGGGTCTGAGCGTCGAGATCGAGAAGCAAAATGTCGCCGCCTGCCATTGCCGCATGTGCCGTACCTGGGGTGGCGGCCCTTTACTGGCCCTGGAGTCCGTGCGTCGCGTCAGTATCGATGGTGACAAGGCGGTGGTGTACTACGCCTCATCCGACTGGGCCGAGCGGGCCTTCTGCCGCCACTGCGGCACCCACCTGTTCTACCGACTGACGTCGGGGGACCACTACGCGGTGCCCGCCGGCCTCGTGGACCAGGGCGAGGCCTGGACCCTCGATAGCGAGATCTTCATCGACGAAAAGCCGCCTTGGTACCATTTCGGCAACGACACCCAGCGCATGACGGGGCAAGAGGTCTTCGATGCCTTTGGCCCCGGGCAGGACACGCCAGGCGAGTAGATCGCCATCGCCCGGCCCCACGGTCATCAACACGGCCACTCGGGCCGGGCTCACTCACCCCCAAGAGGCCGGTCCGCTCACGCGGGCCGGCCTCTTGGGTCAAGGCGAGCGAGCCGTCAGCGACGCTGCTAGAGCATCCATTCCACCGGTAGAATCGAAATGAACGACACCGCCGCGCGTCGAAAGATGCCGACGTTGGGTTCACCGTCGTAGCGCACCGTGCCCTCGGGTGTGCGCTCCAGCCAATACATGCCGCCATCGTCGTCCAGCTTGACCTCATAGGCATTGTCCAGCACGTCGGTGTTGAACACCTCTTCCATCTGTTGCGCCATGGCAGGGCTCTCGATGATGAACCCCAGCTCGGTGTTGAGCCGTGCCGAGCGCGGATCGAAGTTGAACGAGCCGACGAACAGCCGATCGCCGTCCACGGCGAAGGTCTTGGCGTGCAGGCTGGCCCCGGAGCTGCCGAAGGGCCCGGCACTCTGGCTACGCCCCGGTGCGTCGGGCGCACGCTTGAGCTCGAACAGACGCACACCGGCCTCAAGCAAGTCACGGCGCCGCTTGGCGTAGCCCGCATGAACCGCCGCCACATCGGTGGCTTCCAGCGCGTTGGTCAGAATGGTGACCTCTACCCCGCGTGCCTCCAGATCGGCAAACATTCGCGTGCCCTTTTCCACCGGCACAAAATACGGCGATACCAGCAGTACCGACTCTCGCGGTGGACCGAGCAGGCCGCGAATACGCCCAGTGAGCAGATCCTCATCGGAGGCCTGCCCTAGACCCTTGGCGGGATCATCGCTGACCATCATGGCGTTGGCCCATTCGAGCCCGAGCGAGCCATCGCGCAGCGCACCGATCAGGTTGCTCTCCTCCAGCGCCTGACGATAGTCCAGCGACTCCGGCGACGCCATTGCCATGGCTGCGCCGTCTTCGATGGCGGCGAGGCCCGCGCGCCCTACGGAGTCGATCATGCGACTGGCCGGGTACGACGACTGGCTCGCCCAGTACAGGTCGAAGTCCTTGGAGACCTGCTGGACCACTGGACCGAAGGCCAACACATCGAGATCCGCGAACATCACGTCGTCGCCGGCACCGAAGTACTCATCGCCGATGTTGCGACCGCCGATAATGGTGGCCTGGTTGTCCGCGGTCAGGGACTTGTTGTGCATGCGCCGGTTGGCGCGGGAGAAATCGGTCACATAACCCAGCACTCTGGGAGAACGCACCACGAACGGGTTGAACAACCGCACCTCGATACCGGGATGCGCATCGAGCGCCGCAATCTTGTCATCGAGCCCGGCCGTGTTGGTGTCATCGAGCAAGATGCGCACCCTCACCCCACGATTGGCGGCGTCGAGCATGGCCTTGAAGAGCATCGATCCGGTGATGTCGTCATGCCAGATGTAGTACTGCACGTCCAGCGTCTGTTCGGCGGCACGCGCCAGCAGCAGCCGAGCGGCGAAGGCGTCATGGGCATTGCGCAAGGAATGAATACCGCTCTTGCCCGGATGCTCGGCGAGACGCGGCGCGATCATTTCACCGAGTGCCGTATCGCGGGCTTGCTCGAGCGGCAGATGGTGGGTCTCACTGCGCCCCTCCAGAGAAGGGAGCGAACCGCAGCCACTCAACAGCAGCAAACCGGCCAGCAACAGCCAACGCGGGCGAATCGAAAGTACAGAGGTCATGGGGTCTCATCCTGTAAGTGCTCGACATAGCATAGCGAAGAAGGCCAGCGAGTTCCGCCTACTTCCTCGTCGCCTTCTCTTCCTATTCTCCCTGCCGACGCCTTGCGTGCGCCGCACGCCTGACGGTACAGAGCAAGCCCGCTCGCTGATGTTCTACCTCCAACGGGAAAGCCGATCGGCACTCTCGATCTTCGCACCAGCACCCGACGACGGCGTTCGGCATCTTCGGCGCCACGCCTCATCCCCCTTCGGCCGACGTCTACCGGCCCAAAGTCGCGGCCAGCATAGCTGCCACACCGCCAGAACAAAGAAGTTCCTGGCTGAGTGAACCGCAACATCCTGGTCAGACGCCGAGCCTATCTCCTTTCGGCACGGTCCTCTATTCAAGATGCCCGGCCAGAACGAAAAACATCATCGTCATACCTCTTTGCCGCAGCGAAACCATGGGGATTACATCCCCCCTATAACATGACCGAGATCAATCACCTCCCCCTAATAGGAGATAGTCTTCTCCCTACAGGCATCGTTACGCACCGTATCTTGACCATGTAAAGACCCACAAAAAGATGCACAAAAAACGAACTTAACAAAGAAATTACGGCCTATAAAACTGGAGACATCCATGATGATAAAGAAGAAACTCACACTCACCCTGCTAGCCATTGCGGCCACATCACTTCTTTCTACATTCGCGGAATCTTCCGATGGAACCATCAAATTCACGGGGAAGATTGTCGCTGCAAACTGCACCATCCCTACCAGCGAAACCACCGTTTCCTTGCCGACAGTTTCGACCAGCGCCTTTTCCGGCGCCGGTAGTCGCGCCGGCCAGAAGGCGTTCACTATTCCCCTGACATGTACGCCCGTTACCGGCGGCGCCGACAATACCGTCTCGATACGGTTTGTGGGTGATGGAACCCAGGTCGACCCGGCTACCGGCCTATTCAAGCTCGACGCGGCAAGCACCGCGACCAATGTCGGCATCGCCGTCTACGACGCCAACGACGGGCTGGTCAAGGCGGCCGACAACGACAGCACGCCGGCGGTCGCAATGCTCGCCGGCGATGCCAAAACGATCATTCCGCTGACAGCCTGGTACCAAGCCACTGCGGCGGCGGTGACGGCGGGCTCTGTCAATGCCTCAGGCACCGTCGAGCTCGTCTACCACTGACCGAGGCCGTCGGGGGACCCACGCCCTTGCTCACCGGCCCCCCCTTGGCACCTCACTATTTTTCAGCGTCGGATCCGGCCTTCTACAGTAAGCGCGATGAACAGTTGCCCGAGACGTGATACCCGACATCCTTGAATCGCTAGTTACCCTCGATGCCATTGCCATGAAATTGTCGTCGCTTCCCGCATTATTTTTATCACTGACGCTGCTCATGCCTGGTGCTTCCTACGCCAGCATCACCATCAACGGTACCCGTATCATCTATCCAGAGCGCGCGCGCGAGCAGACTCTTCGGCTCGAAAACAATGACGGTAGCCCGGTGCTGATTCAGGCATGGATAGACGAATTCGATGGTACAAGACCCGCCCGGGATGCGGTATCACCCTACCTGGTCATGCCGACGATTTTTCGTCTCGACCCCGGCAAGGGCCAGTCACTGCGGATACGCAAGATCCGGCCATTGCCAAACGCCGAGCAGGAGTCGCTGCACTGGCTGAACATCAAGGAGGTGCCGCCGGCACCGGATGCCAGCGATGGCGAAAACTATCTCCAATTCGGCATTCTTAGCCGCCTCAAGGTCATTTACCGTCCCGAGTCGCTGGACAGCGGCGCAGCCGACGCCGCCACGCGCTTGCGATGGTACCGCAGCAGTCTCGATGGCCGCCCCGGCATCCTCTGCGACAACCCCACCGCCTACTACGTCTCGCTGGCGGAGCTGCGCTGGCAAGTCGCCGGCAAGACGCACCGCATGTCCCTGGATACCGTAGCGCCTCACTCCCGACAGCAATGGGGGATTCCGGCCGAACTTGGCCCCCTGGCGGGCCCGTTCACCTTCGCCAGCGTCAACGACTACGGCGCCTTGGTCAGTCTGGACGCCGAGCTCACCCCCCGCTGATCGGGGACCGATAAACGCCATGAGCACAGCGATCAGCCAGCAGACCGAGGCCTTCTCTGCTCTACCGGTCTCACGCGGACAGCATCTGTCGAGGCAAATCGCCGCGAGCCTGATGGTCGTTCTTGGCATCGCCCTGACCCATGATGCCCACGCCAACGACCACGCCGAGACCAAGCCCGTGCGCTTCAATCGCGCCTTCCTGGAAGACCCCAGCCTGGACATCTCGCGCTTCTCCGATGCCGGCTACATCACTCCCGGCGAGTATGCACTGGACGTCTGGCTCAACGGGCGGCTCCTCGAGCGCGCCTCCGTCGAGGTCGGTGAGCCAGGCGATGCTGGCGATCGGGGCGGCGCGCAGCGCATCACCCTGCCCGCCAGCCTGATCCTCGGCCAGCTCGGAACCAACGCGCGTGCGGCCGTGAAACGGCACTGCGCCAGGGCAAGCAAGGCGCCAGCGCCGGTGCTCGACGCGGCCTTCGACGAGGCCTTGACCCACTGCCGTATAGCGGCCGGAGATATCAGCCCCGATGCCTCGGCAGCGCTGGATCTGGCGGACCTGAGCCTACGACTCAATGTGCCCCAGGCCGCGCTGCCACACTCGCCTCGCGGCGCCACATCGCTCGCCCAATGGGACCCCGGCACCACCGCGCTGCTGGCCAACTACTCCGTCAATGGCTACCAGGCGGACATCGATGGCGAGCGCTATCGTAGCGGCTTTCTCGGCATGAGCTTCGGCGCCAATCTGGGGCTCTGGCAGTACCGCAGCGACGTGACGGCCTCCTGGCAAGAAGACAGCGCCATCGACTGGGAGACGTCGCGCCACTACGTCCAGCGCCCGATAGCCTCGCAAGGCCTACTGCTGCAGCTAGGCGATGTCCACACCCAGGGCGATCTGTTCGACGCCATTGCGGTGCGTGGCGCGACGCTGCGCAGCGACCCGCGCATGCTGCCGGACAGCCAGCGCGGCTATGCCCCGATCGTCCGCGGAACGGCACGAACCAACGCCCGCGTCCGCATCACCCAACATGAGCTGCTGCTGCTGGAGACGACCGTGCCCCCGGGGCCCTTCGCCATCACCGACCTTTACCCCACCGGCTACGGCGGCGATCTCACCGTCACGGTGCTGGAAGCCGATGGTGAACAGCGTCAATTCGATGTGCCCTACGCCGCAATACCCAACCTGCTGCGGCCCGGTCAGGTCCGCGTGTCCCTGGCGGCCGGCCGACTCAATAGCGCGGGGCTCGATGACAAGCCGAAGGTGATCGAAGCGAGCTACCGACGCGGGCTCGGCAACCGGCTAACCGCCTACGGCGGCATCCAGTACGCCGACGACTACGCCTCACCGCTCGTCGGGGCGGCACTCAATACGCCCATCGGCGCCGTTGGACTCGATGCCGCCTACGCTCACGCAAAGCTCTCCGATGCCACCGCCGCGGGCTGGAATCTGCGCGCGAGCTATAGCCGCCATCTCTCCAGTACCGATACCGATGTCAATCTCGCCGCCTATCGCTACTCCACCTCCCAGTATCTGTCCCTGCGAGACGCCGCCTACCTTCGTGATCGCAGCGATCAACGCGAATTCGATCTGGACGCCCATGCCGGCATCGATCGGCGCAATAACCTGCAGCTCAATCTCAGCCAGCGCCTGGGGAATCTGGGTAGCCTGACGGCCAGCGCCAGCCTCTCCGACTACTGGCACCGCCGCGGGACACGAAACAGCTACCAGTTGGGGTACAGCAACAGCCTCGGCCGCCTGAGCTACAACCTGTCTTTGGCCCGCACCCAGACCCCCGGCGACGACGACAATGACGATGACCTTCAGCTGCTGATGAGCGTCTCCCTGCCCCTTGGCAACACCGCCTTCGCCCCACGACTATCGGTCTCGGCCAGTCACGACAATGACGGCCAGCAGGACGTCAATGTCGCCGTATCGGGCACGCTTGGCGAGACGCGCAACCTCTCCTATGGCCTCTACGCCAACATCGCCGATTCCCCGGATGCTCGCAGCGAGACCCTGGGCGGCAGCGTCTCGACGTCGACGGCGATCGGCCAATTCAGCGCCTCTGGCTCGAAAAGCGCCGACTATCGGCAGGCATCGCTCGGCGCCAATGGCGCCTTCCTGGTGCACTCCGGCGGCATCACCTTCGGTCCGACGACCGGCGATACCGTCGGCCTGCTCCAGGCCGAAGGAGGCCACGGCGCCGGCACCACCAATGCGCTCAATGTCACCATCGATGATGCCGGCTATGCGCTGCTTCCCTTTCTCTCGCCCTACCACGAGAACGTCGTCGTTCTCGATCCCCAAGGTGCCTCCGAACGGGTCGAATTTCTCACCACCACGCGCCGTGTGGTGCCCTATGCCGGCGCCGTGGTAGCGCTCCACTACCCTACCCGCACCGGCACCCCAACACTGGTGGTGTTGACCCTTGCCGGCCGCGGCGTACCCATGGGGTCCGAGGTCTTCGACGACCAGGGACGCCGCCTTGGTGTCGTCGGCGCCGGGGGCATGTGGCTGGCCAGAGACCTGCCGCGTGACGCCCGTCTCGTGGTCCATGTTTCGGCGAACGAGCGCTGCCACGTGCAGCTGGCACCCGGTCGCGACGAGGCATCTCTCCCCCCGACGAGCCTCTCGGGCATCGCCGAAATCGACGCCGAGTGTATCGCGACGTCGCCACCTTCACGCCCCGAGGCCAGCACCCTATGACAGACTGCATCCGCGGTGAAACGGCTCACCACGCCCACCTTGTCGAGATGCCATTGCCGAGGGGGGGGGAAGGGCTGTCCAACGGAGGGTGGAAACGGATGTTCACGGGCCCGTTCGCAGGGCTCGCCAAGGCGGCCATCCTGCTGGCCTTGTGCCTGGCGAGCAGCACTGCATCGAGCAACTGCACCCGTATCACCAATCCCTGGAACAACTATCCGCTACTGGTCGACTTCGGCGCCGAGATCGTCATCGACGCATCCACACCGGTCGGCACGCCTATCGCCACCGCGACGCTAGCCGGCAGCCAGCTGTACTCGCCGAACGGTGGCTGGGTGGCAACCTGCTCCAGAACGTCCGATACCATCGCCTACTGGTGGTTGGAGCAGCACTGGTCACGCAGCAGCAATCAAGGCCCCATCGGGACCGTGGTGGCGGCCACCAGCGATGGCAACATGTACGTCATGCAGGACGGCGGCCGCGGCAACCCCTACGAGGGAGGTTGGAACGGCAGTGGTAGCGTCGGCTATACGGTAGAGTTAATGACGGACGGCCAGGCGCTGCCCTTCGCCTGGGTATCGGCCAGCCCGCGCAAGAACCTCCCGCCACTCACATCCCCTATCCACGGGATTCCCTGCACCGATGCACTGCACGGCACCGGCGAGGCCGCCGGATTTCCCAAGCTGGTCGGCGTGGGTTGCCCAACCAGTGCCTACGCCATCAACTGGCGCCAGTTCTCGCCCTTCTCACTCAAGGTCACGCTATACAAGCTAGCGGGCAATCCCGGCATCAGCGGCGTGCAGCTGCAGAACAATGGCGGGAACGGCTTCAGCCTGTTCTCGTTACTGAACAACCAGGCCACGCCACCGGGGGACAATTCCGACCTGTTCAGCCTGATACGCCTACGATTGGCCCAGAATACCCGGGTGCGCCTCAACCCCTGCCAAAGCTTCGCCGATGTACTGGTCAACCTCGGCGAGGTACGCGAGAACTATTTCAAGACGGTGGGACAGCCGCCGTCAGGCGTCGCCGACGCAGCGGTCAACATCACCGCCAACTGCGTGGCCAACACCAACATCAAGTGGGCCGTGACAGGCACCATCGACGCCTTCGACCCCAGCGGCAATCAGGGCATTCTCTCCATCGACACCGATGCCCAGCAGGCGAAAGGCGTCGGCATTCAGCTTGTCCGTTCCGACGGCACAACGCCACTGCCCATCACACCGGAAGGCAGCGCCTTCGCCGCCTACCGCTGGATCGATACCGGACTCAGGTCGAATACGTCGGGGATTCTGGCGTTCGATTTTCTGGCCCGCTACGTCAGAACCGGCGACGTCAGCCCCGGCATCGCCAACGGCCATGCCACCGTGGTGCTGTCGCCAAAATAGGGCCCCGCCATCTCTCAACCACCGGCACGGTCCACAGGGCGACGTTCGAGCCCCCCGATCGCATCAACCAATGTCAGCCAGTGCCTGCTCGATGCTCAGCTTGCGTGCCTCGACCATGCCCACCACGCTACCGACGATGATCAGACACGGCGATGGCAAGGGCGAAGCGGCAAGGCGTGCCGGCATATCCGCCAGGGTGCCTGTCAGGCTCTGCTGGTCGGGGAGGCTGGCATTGGCCACCAGCATCACCGGCCAGTCCGCCGGGAGCCCCGCGCCGCTGAGCCCCTGGGTGATCGCCTCGAGCTTGTTCAGCCCCATGTAGAAGACCAGGGTTTCATCGCGGCGCGCCAGTGTCGCCCAGTCGGGCTCACCGCCTTCACGGCACAGCTGCGCGGTGACCAGGCGCAGGCTCTGGGCGTGGCCGCGATCGGTCAGCGGAATGCCCATGGCGGCGCAGGCGCTGGAGGCCGCGGTGATACCAGGCACGATCTCGGTGGCGATACCGGCCGCATCCAGTGCCGCCAGCTCCTCGCCCATGCGCCCGAACACCCCCGGGTCGCCGCCCTTGAGGCGCACCACGGCCTTGCCGGCACGCGCCAGGCGTATCATCAGCGCACCGATCTGATCCTGCGCCACGCTATGGTGGCCCCGCGCCTTGCCCACGTAGTAACGCTCGACGTGGGCCGGCAGGTACGCCAGCACCTCTGCGCCGACCAGGCGGTCATAGACCACCGCATCGGCTTGGCGCAGGCGACGCAGCGCCCGCAGCGTGAGTAGCTCCCCGGCGCCGCTTCCGGCACCGACCAGAGACACGCTACCGCGGGGCTGACGATCGCCAGCGTCTCCCCACTCAGACGGCGCCGCCCGATCGCTGCCCTGGCGACCACCACCGAGGCGCCGCTCCAGCGGCCCCTGTACATCCCGAGCCAGCGCATCCTGAGCCAGCCGTGCAAGCGCCGAGGCGAGCACCAAAGCGCCCCGCACCATCCAGGTCGAAAGCCGACCCGACGCCTTCGGCGCCGTGGGCCTGGCGCTGGCGCTGGCGATATCAGGCTGGCTGGGCATGGGGCGAGACGTCGCGGGAGCCGGTACGCGCATGGCTCTTCTCCTCTTCAAGCAGGGATTTCAATTCGGGAACACAGCTACCGCACTGGGTGCCACAGGCGAGCCGGGCGCCGAGGGCCTCGACGCTGTCGTCGCCGCCGCGAATGGCCGTGACAATGGCGTTGCGCCCGACCTGATGGCAGCTGCACACGACGGGCCCCTGGTCCGCCGCACCATCGTCACAGCCCGCCAGCACCCGGCGGCGCTGCTCGGCGCTCAGTACGCCCCCGGCGGCGGCCTCGGTCAGTCGTTCACAGACCCAGCCAAGGCCCGGCAACTCACCGACCGGCGCGACCATCAGCCACCAGCGCAGCCGGCCATGCTCGATGCCGGCGGCACGCAGGCGGCCGCTTGCCGGGTCATGGGCCACCGGCCCCGCCGCCACCGGCAGGGTCGCATCGAGCCAGACCAGCCAGTCGCGAGTGGCGAGCCGCGGATCACCGGCGAGCTGCCAGCGCTCACCAGCGACCAGTGGCACCCGGGTCCAGTAGGCGGTATCGGCACACGCCTGCGCGGCAATCTCTGGCGTCGCAAGATCGGTCGCCATGACCAGGGTCGCTTCCCAGGCGCTCGGCAAGGGCGTAAGCGCCACCGCGCCATGCTTGGATTCGGGTTGACCCGACAGCGGGTCGGTGAAGGCAGCAAACAGGCTCCCCGCCCGCGCCGCCAGGCTGAAACGATCGGTCCAGTGGATCGGCACGAACACTTCGCCCCGGCGCTGCGCCGGTGAGACCCGTACCCGGGCTCGCATTTCGCCGCCGGCGGCGCTGATCCGTGCCAGGCCCTGGTCGAGGAGGCCGAGGGCCTCGGCGTCGGCCTCGTGGACCTCGACGAAGGGCTCGGCGCGATGGTTCATCAAGCGCGGAGCGCGCCCGGTGCGGGTCATGGTGTGCCACTGATCGCGCACCCGTCCGCTGTTCAGGCGCAGTGGGTAGGCCTCGGTCAGCGGCTGCTCGGGCGCCCTCGGCGTCACCGGCCACAGCCGAGCCCGGCCGTCGGGGGTGGCAAAGCGCCCGTCCTCGAACAGCCGCGCAGTGCCCTGCGGGGACTCCCGGGTCACCGGCCACTGGATCGGCGCCAGGGCGTCATAGCCGGCACGATCAAGCCCGGCCAACGCCGAGATATCGAACAGCCGGCGCTGATGCTCGGCGTCGTTCTCGAAGCCGGAGAGCGCCGCGTGCTCGGTGAAGATCTCGCTCGGGTGCGCATAGGCGAAGGCCTCACCGTACCCCAGGCGCTCGGCCACCCGCGCGATGATCCACCAGTCGTGGCGAGCCTCACCGGGAGGGGGCATCAACCCGCGCTGTCGAGACAGGCGCCGCTCGGAGTTGGTCACGGTGCCGTCCTTCTCCGACCAGCCGCTGGCCGGTAGCACGATATCGGCGAGCTCGACCAGGTCGGTGTCCGCCATGCACTCAGAGACGATCACCAGCGGGCACTTGGCGATGGCGGCGCGCACCCGGTTGGCGTCGGGCAGGCTGATCAGCGGATTGGTCGCCATGATCCACAGCGCCTGAATCTCGCCGCGCTCGATGGCCTCGAACAGGTCGACCGCCTTGTGGCCCGGCCCCTGTGGCAACGTCGGGGTCAGCGAATCGGTGGTCCAGAAGCGCGTCACCCGGTCGATGGCGCCGGGGCCATCGTAGTCCATGTGAGCGGCGAGCTGATTGGCCAGGCCGCCCACCTCACGCCCACCCATGGCGTTCGGCTGGCCGGTGATGGAAAAGGGTCCGGCACCCGGCAGGCCGATCTTGCCGCCGGCCAGGTGGCAGTTGATGATCGCGTGGCACTTGTCGGTGCCGCTGGTGGATTGATTGATGCCCTGGGAGTAAAGCGTCACCACGTGCAGTTGGCTGGCAAACCAGTAGTAGAAGGTCTCGAGTCGCTCGGCGTCGACGTCGCAGTCCGCCGCCACGGCCTCGATATCGCCGCCGCCCTCCCGCGCGGCCGCCAGGGCGTCATCGAAGCCCGAGGTGAAGGCGTCCAGATAGACCCTGTCGAGTCGCCTGCGATCCGCCATGAAGGCCAGCAGCCCGTTGAACAGGCGGGCATCCGACCCGGGCCGTATGCCCAGATACAGATCGGCCAACTCGCAGCTGTCGGTCACGCGTGGGTCGATGACCACCACGCGCATCAGCGGATTGCGGGTCTTGGCCACGCGCAGACGCTGGAACAGCACCGGGTGATTCCAGGCCAGGTTGGAGCCGACCAGCACGACCAGTTCGGCCTCCTCCAGATCCTCGTAGCTGCAGGGTACGGCGTCGGCGCCGAACGAGCGCTTGTAGGCGGCCACCGCCGACGCCATGCACAGCCGCGAATTGGTATCCAGATGGGGCGTGCCGAGAAAGCCCTTGAACAGCTTATTGGCCGCGTAGTAGTCCTCGGTCAACAGTTGCCCCGAGAGGTATCCGGCGACGGCCTGGTTGCCGTGGCGGTGACGGACACCTTGAAGGCGCTCACCGACCGCGTCCAGGGCGGTCTCCCAGTCGACCTCGATGCCATCCACCCGAGGGCGCGTCAAGCGGCCGTGGTGGCCAAGCGTCTCCGCCAGCGCCGAGCCCTTCACGCACAGGCGACCGTAGTTGGCGGGATGCTCGCTATCGCCTTCGACGTCCACCACGACCCCGGCCTCGAGGCGCGCCTTGACCCCGCAGCCCACCCCGCAATAGGGACAGGTGGTCAAGGCGGTGACGCTGTCTGACCGCGGCTCGCCCCGGGCGTTGCACAACTGAGCCATATCGCTCTCCTGGATGCCATTGATAGCGTGGCGGGGGAGCCACCACGCAAGACGCCCACCGTCCTGGTGACTCACCGCGGCGGCGGCAAGCACTCAAGGACCGGTGGGCGTCGTTGCCGGTGGAAGCCGGCGTTGGCTCCCCCTGATCTACCCATCAGGAAAGCAAGAGACGTGCCAGGCTAGCGAAAGTGGCGACCAAACGGCGTCCGGCAGGGATCCCTTCACGAGTCCCGCCAGCGCGAACCGGCGATCACGCCGGTCCTGGTGCACCATGGCTCCGGCGCACCAAGGTCGGCTGCACCACTGCGGTGCAGCAAACACCGCCGCCCCTTCCGGCGTCGTGCCCCCGGCGTCATTCCCCTGCGTCGCGGGGAGGCGTCCAAGGTCCCCGCCCAATGAGGGGCGTGCCCACAGCCGAGGCGCCGTCGGCTTGACCGTGGCTCGCCGGCCCACACCTGGAACACTTATTGCATAAACCTGTTGCATTAGTTTATTGCATTAGCTTATTGCATCAACTAGGCATCGCGAGGACCCAAGCGTTCCGCTATCTTCCGCACCGCCCGACCGCCCTGGCGGTCGGCCAGCTCCAGTCCACGAGTCACGCCCATGCCCGAACCCCTGAAAGTGCTTCTGGTCGACGACGAGATCGTGCGTGCCGCCATGATCGAAGAGGCATTGGCCGGCGAGGGCCACGCGGT
This sequence comes from Halomonas sp. V046, assembly GCF_052645355.1. Classification (NCBI taxonomy): domain Bacteria; kingdom Pseudomonadati; phylum Pseudomonadota; class Gammaproteobacteria; order Oceanospirillales; family Halomonadaceae; genus Halomonas; species Halomonas sp. V046. The sequence goes on along the minus strand of NZ_JBQXYF010000007.1, from coordinate 89,882 downwards.
CATCTGCCGTCTGACGAGCCCGGCCAGCCTCAACGACATGGTCGCGCGCCATCGCCCGGACGTGGTGATCATCGACATGGAATCCCCCGATCGCGACACCCTGGACAGCATGGCCTTGCTCAATCGCGAGAACCCTCGCCCGGTGGTGTTCTTCGCCGACCAGCACGACCCGCACTCGATGCAGGATGCGCTCAAGGCCGGCGTCAGTGCCTACGTGGTCGACGGCCTGGTTCCCGGGCGAGTCAAGGCGATCATGGACGTCGCCATCGCCCGCTTCGCGTCCTTCCAGTCCATGCGTCAGGAGCTCGATCGAACGCGCAATCAGCTCGCCGAACGCAAGCGTATCGAGCGCGCCAAGGGCCTGCTGATGAAGCATCAGAGCTGCGACGAGCAGCAGGCCTACCGCATGCTGCGCAAGCTGGCCATGGACCGCGGCCAACGCATCCATGAGGTGGCCACCAACGTGATCGACATCCTCGAACGCCTGGAGAAGGGACAATGAACCAACCACCGACGACGCCGTCGTCCGCCACGGCGATCTGCACCTCCATCACGGCCGCAGGGGCCTCCTTCCGACCGCCCGAACTCGAGGCGCTGACGCTGGGCTTCATCCCGCTAGTCGATGCCGCCCTGCTGGTGGCCGCCCGAGAAGGCGGCTTCTTCGCTGCCGCAGGACTGGATGTCAGTCTGTCACGCGAGAACGCCTGGTCGACCCTGCGCGACAAGGTCGCCGCCGGCCTGCTCGACGGCGCCCATATGCTTGCCCCGCTGCCGCTGGCCATGAGCCTCGGCCTGTCCCGTGCGCCCTGTGAAACCCTGGCGCCGATGGTGCTCGGCTCCCAGGGCAATACCCTGGTGCTGTCCAATCGCTATGCCGAGGGCATGCCTCCTCCTGCCCCACAAGATCCGGGCGCCAACGCGCGCCGGCTGCGCGAGACCCTGGCCGAGCACCTGATCCACGGCAGCGGCACGCCACCGCGGCTGGCCATGGTCTATCCCTGGTCGTGTCAGCACTTTCAGCTGCGTGATTGGCTGGGTCGTGGCGGCATCGACCCGGACAGCAGCGTCGAGCTCGTCGCCCTGCCGCCGCCGCGGATGGTCGACGCCCTGCGCGACGGCCAGATCGATGGCTTCTGCGTCGGCGAACCCTGGGGGAGCCTGGCCGAGCATCACGGCGTGGGACGCATCGTCGCCACTGGCGCCGACCTGTGGCCCGGACATCCGGAGAAGGTACTCGGCGTCACCGCGTCCTGGGCCAAGCGCTACCCGGGCACCTTGGACGCGCTGATACGCTCGCTGATCGCCACCGCCGCCTGGCTCGATGAGGTTCCGACGGCGACGCGACAGACTCGGGATTGGCTCGCCCTACCACCCTATCTGGACCGCAGCATCGACCACCTGGATGACCTGCGCCTGGGCCTGGCACCCGCCCGCCAGCGTCTCACCGAAGTGCTGCGGCCCTGCCCGGAGGCCTTCGTCGCCATCGCCGAGCACCTCGATCAACAGCTCACGGCCAGGGGCCGCCGACTCGACGCCGACACCCTGGAGGATTGCTATAGCCCAACCGCCTTCGACCGCGTGGCTCGGCCCCGGACTCAGGGGCCTGAAGGTGAATAGTGCAAACCGCCGCCAAGGCGCACCAATGGTGTGCCTCGACACCGGACGGCGCGCCGTCAGCGCAGGCCCCTGGGTGTAAAAAAACCCACAACACCATGAAAAAATTAAGGTAATTGAACTCTGGCCCAGGTCTTGATTGTCATCTGACAAAGGCCGGCCCAAGCGCCTGCCGCGATCAACGAAGATCGCCCACTACGTCGGACCACCGTTTCCACACCAGCCTTCGCCACAGCCCTTGGACAAAGACGTCTCCAACACCCCGCATCTGGGGCGTTCGAGGCGTCTTTTGGGTTGTCGGCACGCGCCGGCAGCGAACAGAGAGGACCCCTGACATGCGCCGTGATCTCTCCCCACAGCCAAGCGTCAACACCGCCCCGCCGCGCCAAGGTCACTTGGTGATCATCGGCAACGGCATGGCCGCTCACCGCCTGCTCGAGGCGCTGACGAAGGCCCCCACCGGCCCGGCATGGGTGACCGTCATCGGCGAGGAAGCCAGCGCGGCTTACAACCGCATCATGCTGTCGGCCTGGCTTGCCGGTGACATCGACCATGACGAGCTGGCGTTGCCCAGCATTGCGGCGCACCGGCAAGCCAAGCCCAGCGGCCATGGACACGACGAGGGCGCTCCTGGCACTGGCCAAGGCACTGGCCAAGGCCAAGGCGACGCCCCTGGGCCGCACCTGTCCCACCGCCGAGGACTCAGGGTCGAGGCGATCGACCGCCAGCGGCGCCTCGTTCACTGCGCAGACGGTGAGGTGTTCGCCTATGACCATCTCGTCATCGCGACCGGCTCGCGCTCGGCGATGCCCGAAGTCCCCGGCATCGATCTGGAGGGGGTCGGCGGCTTCCGCGACCTCGCAGACGCCGAGGACCTCGCGGCCGGCGCCGAACATGGCGGTCAGGCGGTGGTCATCGGCGGCGGCCTGCTCGGCCTCGAGGCCGCCGAGGGCCTACGCCGCCGGGGCATGGAGGTCACCGTCCTCCAGCGTGGCCCGCGACTGATGAATCGCCAGCTCGACGCCGCCGCCGCCGACCTGCTCGCCGCAGAGCTCAAGGCCCGCGGCGTCAGCATCCGTACCGATGCCCAGCTGGCAGAGATCTTCGGCGATGACCGCGGCCGGGTCAGCGGCGTTCGCCTGATCGGCGATGACGCTCGGCTGCCCGCCCAGCGCGTGGTGATCGCCGCCGGCATCACGCCGAACGCCGAACTCGGCCGCCAAGCGGGCCTGGACTGTGACCGCGCCATCCGCGTCGACGAGCGCCTGACCACCTCCGATGCGGCGATCTCCGCCCTTGGCGAGTGCTGCCAATTCAAGGACACCACCTATGGCCTGGTGGAACCGATCTGGCGCCAGGTCGCGGTACTCAGCGCCCATCTCACCGGCCAAGACCATGCACCGTACCGCGACCAGGACAGCGCCACCAAGCTCAAGGTGTCCGGGGTATCGCTCTACGCCTTCGGCCCCACCGAGGCCGACGGCGAGCACGAGGTGCTGACCTACCACGACCGCGAGCAGGGCGAGTATCGCCGCTTGCTGCTCAAGGAAGGACGCCTGGAGGGCGTCGTGCTTTACGGCGATACCCGCATGGGGCCCTGGCTCTTCCAACTGGCCAACGATGCCACCCGCCTCGATACGGTGCGCCAGTCGCTGCTGCTGGGGCAGAGCGACACCGAATCCCTGATGGCCGAACGGCCCTTCTCGACCGACAACGACGCCACCACCCAGGAGGCCGCCGCATGACCACATCTCCCTCATCTTCCCAGCCGACACCATCATCCGAGAGCGCCGCCTCGGCCAACAATGCCGCACGGGCCCCGCGTCCTACGCTGATTGTGGTGGGCAACGGCATGGTCGGTCACCACCTGATCGAGCAACTCGTCGAGCGCGGCGCCCACCACGACTACCGCATCGTGGTGTTCGGCGAAGAACGCCACCTGGCCTATGACCGCGTCCACCTGTCCGAGTACTTCAGCGGCCGCGATGCCGAGTCCCTGGCGCTGTCGACCGCGGACTACTACGCCGAGCACGATATCGAGTTGCGTCTTCACGAGGCGGTCACCGCCATCGACCGCGAGGCCCGTCGAGTCATCACCCCCGCAGGCAGCTACGCCTTCGAGCGCCTGGTCCTGGCTACCGGCTCCTACCCCTTCGTGCCGCCCATTCCCGGCAACGATCACCCTGGCTGCCTGGTCTACCGGACCCTCGAGGATCTCGATGCCATCCGCGCCGCCGCAGAGACCGCCACGACCGGCGTGGTGGTCGGTGGCGGCCTTCTGGGCCTCGAGGCCGCCAACGCCCTGCGTGGCTTGAACCTCGACACGGCGGTGGTGGAATTTGCCCCTCGCCTGATGCCGATGCAGGTCGACCCCCAGGGAGGTGAGCTGTTGCGCGAGAAGATTGAGGCCCTCGGCGTACAGGTGCTTACCGAGCGTGCCACCCAGCGCATCGAGGACGGCCAGGCCAGCCGCCTGCGCATGGTGTTCCAGGACGACAAGGTACTCGAGACCGACCTGATCGTGTTCTCGGCGGGGATTCGGCCCCGCGACGAGCTGGCGCGGGATGCCGGGCTCGAGATGGGCGAGCGCGGCGGCGTGGTCATCGACGATCGCTGTCTGACCAGTGATCCGGCCATCTTGGCCGTCGGCGAGGTGGCGCTGTGGAACAACAGCATCTTCGGTCTGGTGGCGCCGGGTTACCAGATGGCCAAGGCCGCCGCCGACACCCTGCGTCTGGCGCCGACACCTGACGACACCACCTTCCGTGGCGCCGACATGAGCACCAAGCTCAAGCTGCTCGGCGTCGACGTCGGTGCCATCGGCGATGCTCACGGCGATCGCTCGCCGAGTGCCAAGCAATTTCGTTACTTCGATCAGTTGAATCAGGTCTATCGCAAGCTGGTGGTCTCCGGCGATGGCAAGAAGCTGCTCGGGGCCATGCTGGTGGGCGACAACGGCGTCTACGACACCTTGATGCAGTACTACTCAAGCGGCCTGGCATTGCCCGACGATCCGGCCTCGCTGATCCTGCCGTCCAGCGAGGGGCCGCCGGCGCTCGGCCCCGACGCCCTCCCCGACACCGCGACCATCTGCTCGTGTCACAACGTCACCAAGGGCGGCATCAGCGCCGCCATCGACGACGGCTGCCTGGACCTTGGCGCCCTGAAGGGCGCGACCAAGGCCAGCACCGGCTGTGGCGGCTGCGCGGCGCTGCTCAAGAGCGTCTTCGATCATGAACTCGCGGCTCGTGGCATGGAGGTCGACACCGCCCTGTGCGAGCACTTCGACCACACCCGCCAGGAACTCTTCGACATCGTCCGGGTGGCGGGCATCAAGACCTTCAGCGAGTTGATGGAACAGCACGGTCGGCGCCTCGACGATGGTGCGGTGTGCCTCGGGTGCGAGGTCTGCAAGCCAGCGGTGGCCTCGATCCTGGCCTCCTGCTTTAACGAGCCGATCACCGATGCCGCGCATATTCCGCTGCAGGACACCAACGACACCTTCATGGCCAATATGCAGAAGAACGGCACCTACTCGGTGGTGCCGCGCATCCCCGGCGGTGAAATCACCCCGCAGAAGCTGATCGTGCTGGGTGAGGTGGGCAAGAAGTACGGCCTCTATACCAAGGTCACCGGCGGTCAACGCATCGACCTGTTCGGCGCTCACCTCGACGACCTGCCCGCGATCTGGGGCGAGCTGATCGCGGCCGGCTTCGAAACCGGCCACGCCTACGGCAAATCGACCCGCACGGTAAAGTCCTGCGTCGGCAGCACCTGGTGCCGCTATGGGGTGCAGGACAGCGTGGGCATGGCGATTCGCCTCGAGCATCGCTACAAGGGCCTGCGCTCGCCCCACAAGCTCAAGTTCGCAGTCTCGGGCTGCACCCGCGAGTGCGCCGAGGCACAGAGCAAGGACATCGGCGTGATCGCCACCGAGAACGGCTGGAACCTCTATGTCTGCGGTAACGGCGGCATGCGCCCGCGCCACGCGGAGCTGTTCGCCACCGACCTCGACGATGACGGCCTGATTCGCACCATCGACCGGGTGTTGATGTTCTACGTGCGCACCGCCGATCGCCTGCAGCGCACCTCGGTCTGGCGCGAGAACCTCGAAGGAGGCCTTGCGTACCTGAAGGAGGTGATCCTCGACGACAGCCTCGCCATCGGCGAGGAGCTCGAACGTCAGATGCAGGTCATCATCGACAACTATGAGTGCGAGTGGGCCAACGCCCTGTCAGACCCCGATAAGCTCAAGCGCTTCAGGAGCTTCGTCAACGATAGTCGCCCGGACCCTGACATCATCGTCACCGAAGAGCGCGGCCAGCTGCGCCCGGCATGAGCGACACGCCAGCGCCCGGCACCCGCTGCGCCGCGGTGCCAGGCGCTCGACCAACCAACGAGGACTCACCATGACCCCATCGACCGCGACCGCCGCCATGACCCATTCCTGGCAACCGCTCTGCCACCGCTCGGACCTCGTGCCCTTCTCCGGCGTCGCCGCCTGGATCGAGGCGGCAGACGGACCCGCTCAGGTGGCACTGTTCTACTTGCCCGGGCGTAGCCCAGAGCTCTACGCCATCGATCACCACGATCCGTTGGCCAACGCCAACGTGATCGCCCGGGGCATCGTCGGCGACATCAAGGGCGAGGCGGTGGTCGCCTCGCCCCTGTACAAGCAGCACTACCGCCTGGCCGATGGTCAGTGCCTGGAAGACGACGGGGTCAAGCTGCGCAGCTGGGCGCTGGCCTTCCAGGGCGAACGGGTGATGATCTCGCTCTAGAAGCGTAGCCCCCCGAACCCCAGGCTCGCGGCAAGCCGTACGCGCCGGCCCCCGCTCGGGGGCCCGACAGCGCCACTGTGCCTTGTCCGGCCTGGGCTTGCCCGACCTGGGCTTGCCCGGCCTGGGGCGATACCGACCAAAGGCCGCAGGGGCATCCCCGCGCCATCACCGCCGGCCCGGCACTTGGCCGCCAGACAGCGCAACAGCCTCGACACGCCAATTAGCAGTAGCGGCTATCGTTGACTGTTCGCCCTTGCAGCATTTTCGTCATGGTCCATGCTAACGCTAAGGCACCGATTAGCCGGGTAGCGGTCTAATCACATAGCCCCAGAAGGTGGCTCGCCACGCCACCATTGCCCCCCAAGATGCAGGAGGATCCCCCGCAGAGAGAGCGCGACGACACCCGGCGCCGCTGTCACATTGCTGACACAAGGCGCTGACAGTGTCGACATCGAGACGTCATGGTGACGTCCCAGGTGACAATCAGGAGAGCTGCGCCGATGGTACGCATCGACAAGAAGGCCACCCGACTGTACGTGCTGGACACCAATGTCCTGATCCACGACCCCGCCGCCCTCTATCAATTCGACGAGCACGAAGTGGTCATTCCCATGACCGTGCTCGAGGAGCTCGACAAGCACAAGAATGGCGTTCGCGAAATCGCCCGTACCGCCCGGCAAGTCAGCCGGACCCTCTCTGACCTGACCGCCAAGGTCGATATCGAACAGATCCGTCAAGGCATCCCCATCGACCGCGTCACCGGCCCCCAGGGCCGCCTGCGTCTGCTGTGCTACAGCGACTTGAAGATCCCCAACAACCTCGACGACTCTCCCGACAACCGCCTGCTGTGTGAAACCTGTCGCCTGCGCGATGAACGCCCCGACGCCTCGGTGATCCTGGTCACCAAGGACATCAACCTGCGCGTCAAGGCCGCCGCCCTTGGCGTTCCGGTCGAGGACTACCTCACCGACCGTGCCTTCGATGATGCCGACGCCATGACCGACGGCGCGCGCATTTACCCCGACGCCGGCCATGACCTGTGGCAGGCGCTGGCGGTCGACGTCAACGTGGAGCGTGACCACGACCGCGTCGTCTACCGGCTCAAGGGCGAGATTCCTGCGGAATGGCACCTTGGCATGCTGGTCTCCGATCATGATCAGGAAGCCACCTTTGAAGCCATCGTGCGCGAGCTTGCGCCCCATCAGGCCACCCTGGAGCTACTCACCAACTATCGTCATGGTGCCAGCGTCTGGGGCGTACACGCCCACGATAGCCGCCAGAACTTCGCCCTGAACCTGCTCCTGGATGACGACATCGACCTGGTCACCGTGGCCGGCAGTGCCGGTACCGGCAAGACGTTCATGACCCTGGCCGCCGCCTTCCAGCAGACCCTCGACAGCAAACGCTTCGAGCGCATCGTCTTCACTCGGGCCCCGATTTCCATGAGCGAAGACATCGGTTTCCTGCCCGGCACCGAAGAGGAGAAGATGTCGCCCTGGATGGGCGCCTTCCACGACAACATGGACAATCTGCTGCGCGACGAACATGACGGCAGCAGCACCTGGAACGAGGACGCCACCCGCCAACTGTTGGCTTCGCGGGTCCAGATCCGCGCCCCAGGCTTCATGCGTGGACGGACCCTGAACGACACCTTCTTGATCATCGACGAGGCCCAGAACTTCACGCCAAAGCAGTTGAAGAGCCTGATCACCCGCGCCGGGCGCAACACCAAGATCGTCTGTCTGGGCAATGTCGGGCAGATCGATACGCCCTACCTCACCGCCAATACCTGCGGCATGGCGGCGGTGGTGCAGAATTTTGCCAACTGGCCCCACGGCGGGCACGTCACGCTGAGAAGCGTCGAGCGTTCGCGCCTGGCTCTCGCCGGCGAAGAACTCCTGTAACGAGCTCTTTGGACAAGCGCTGGTGATGAGCGCTAGTGATGAACGCTGGTGATGAGCACATCGAAACGCAGCCTGCGCTCGAGGCGAGCCAGGCCAGCGGATCGCCAACGCAGGAGATATCGAAGAGGAAGGATCGACAGACAGGCGACGAGGGCATGGTCCCTGACTGGCCCCCGGCATGGCCCGGGGCCAGTCAGGCGACGACTCGGGTGGCGCCAGCCCCTTTGGGGAACGCCGTACCGGCGGAGATCTCGGGAACGCCGTGCCGGCGGAGATTTCGGGAAAGCCGTGCCGGCAAAGAACCGCCGGCATGGTTTGAGCCCGTCGCTCACGCCTGATGACACTTACTGACGCTTATTCTTGGCCTCTTCGAGCAGCTCTTCGGCTTCGCTACGCGGCGCGGTTTCGAGCATCGAGGCGGCCTCGGCATAAAGACACACAAAGGTCTGGCAGGAGGCACAGTGGACCCTGTCGTCAGGATTCTTGACGCTTGGCACGCGCATGTTGTGGCTACCGCAATTCGGGCAGGGCTTGGGCAATCGCAGATCTTGGCTCAGTGACATTGGAGTCTCCCGGGGGCATGGTCCAGCGTGCTCGGCTTCGCAAGGCACTTGAATTCCAGCGCGTCTGACGGGCTCTCGGCTCCCGTGACCGTCTCGCGGGCGGTGTTCGGAAGGAAACCGTATCGCTCCCAGCGGCGCCGGAGCGCCGACTAACCCATGCAGAATCGCGCCATCCTCCCCCTACGATGGGGACGGCGGCGACTACCTTCAAGGCCAGGCCTGTCGGCACGCCTCGAACCACGGCGAGGCAACGTCAACGTGCCAGCCTGTCGCTCATCCACTGCCCGATATCGGCGATCTGCTGGGGGCAGATGGCGTGGGCCATCGGATATTGGCGATAGCCGACGCTAAAGCCCTCTTCCTTCAGTCGATGGTAGCCGGCGCGACCCAGCGACTCGGGCACCACGGGATCCATCGCCCCGTGGTGAACCTCGATGGGCAGGCTACGGTTGGCATCGGACAGCTCGATAGAGCTTGCGGTGGCGAAATAGGTCGACAGGGCCAGCAGGCCACCGAGCGGCTGGGCAAAGCTCAATGCCGCCTCATAGGCGACCGCGCCGCCCTGGGAGAAGCCCACCAGCAGGATGCGGCGGCTGTCGATACCGGCATCGATCTGGGATTGAATGACGCCCTGGATGCGCTTGGCCGACTGGCGCAGCTGCACTTCATCGACACGGCGCCCCAGATTCATCTCGAGGATGTCATACCAGGCCGGCATGACCATGCCGCCATTGACGGTCACCGGTAGGCGCTGCGCATGGGGCAGGATGAAGCGTACCTGCGCGTAGTTGGGACGCGGCAGCATCGGCACCATCGACTCGAAGTCCCGTCCATCGGCGCCGAGGCCGTGCAGGATGATCATGCAGGCATCGGCGGGAGCGTCGCCCCGGGGCTCAATTACGAGTTGGTCGTTGTCACTCATCAAGGCACTCTCTCGGAAGGCAGTCACCGTCAAGACGTTCTAGGAAGGCAGTCACGGTCAAGACGTTCGGTTCGCCGGATGCGGCTCTGCCGAGAACACGGGCGCTGGAGCGACACGGCTCGCAGCGTCTCGCGCCGGCCGGTGAACAGGCGGCACAGCAGAGACCGATGGCTCGGCAAAGGCGACACCCTAGCGCAAAGCTGCGCTCGGAGCGAGTCGGCAACGCCCGATCAGATCAACTCAGCGCCAGACATCGAAGAAAACCTGCTCGGCTGCCCACCCGACACAGGGACACGACGATCACAACCTTGAGCAAGCGGGCTCCCGCCGCCTGGAGGCGGCGACATTCCTCGAGCGCGGCACTGCACATCAGAACGGCATCAGAACGGCCACACCATCGGCGTCAGCCATAGCACCACCAGCCCGGTGACCACGTTCAGCGGCCCGCCGACCCGCAGGAAGTCGATGACGCGGTACCCACCGGGGCCCATCACCATCAAGTTGGTCTGGTAGCCGATAGGCGTCATGAAGCTCGCCGACGCGGCGAACATCACCACCACCACATAGGGCATCGGGTTGACTCCCAGACTCTCGGCTGCCGCCATGGCGATGGGAAAGGTGATCACCGCGGCGGCATTGTTGGTCACCATTGAGGTCAACAGCGCCACCACGACATAGGTCCCTGCCAGCAACGTCCAGGGACTGCCGCCACACACCGCCAGCAACGCGCCGGCGACTCCCGTGGCGGCTCCCGAGCTTTCCAGTGCCGCACCGAGCCCGAAGGAGGCGGCGATGGTCAGCAGGACCTGGGTGTCCATTCCGCGGCGGGCGGCACCGACGCCGACACAGCCCGACAGCAGCGCAGCCGCGGCTCCGAGCATGGCCGCATTGACCATGCTCATCAGGCCCGTGGTGGCCAGCACAATGACCGCAACGAGAATGCCCCAGGCCCTCAGCGCACGCTCATGGGCCGGCCGTGCGGCACCATTGACCTGGCTGACCAACAGAAAGTCCCGCGACTGGCGGTGACGTTCGACGAAGGCCGGACGAGTCTCCAACAGCAACACGTCCGCGGGCTGAAGACGGATCTGGCCGAGGTTGCCGGCGACCCTTTCGCCGCCCCGACAGACCGCCAGTACCGCCGCACCATAGAGGGTACGAAAATGCCCGTCGCGAATACGCTGGCCGATGAACTGGCACTGCTCCGACACCACCGCCTCTACCAGACGGCGCTCCTTGAAGTCTTTGGTCAAGTTGGATTCGCCATGCCGGGACGGCACCAGGCCGCGAAACTGCTGCAGGTCCACGGCACCATCGGAGGTGCCGGCAAAGACCAGCCGATCGCCGCCCTTGAGCTGCTCACCGGGACCGACCACGCTGACGACGTTGCCCTCGCGCTCGATCTCGACCAGAAACAGCTCCCCGAGATGGCGCAGGCCGGCCTGCTCGACGGTTTGATCGACCAGCGGCCCGGCCGGGTCGACCTCCATCTCAATGGTGAATTCACGGGGGTTGGCGAAGGCCTGGTCGGTGCCGCGACGGTCCGGCATTAACTTGTGGCCGACCAACACGAGATAGACCAGCCCCACCACGGCCACCGGCACGCCCACCCAGGCCAGGTCGAACAACCCCATGTCGAGTTCGGGATAACGTTCCACCATCAGCGAGTGCACCACCAGGTTGGTACTGGTGCCGAGCAGGGTGATGGTGCCGCCGAGAATCGAGGCGAAACTCAGCGGCATCAGTAGCCGCCGGGGCGATACGCCGAGGCGCCGGCTCCAGCTGACCACCGCGGGCAGAAAGGTCGCGACCACGGGAGTGTTATTGAGAAACCCGCTGACCACCGCCACCGGCAGGATCAAGCGCACCAGGGCGCCCCGCTCTCCTCGCGGCCGTCCAAGGACATAGCGGATGATCAAGTCAATGCCACCGGTCTCACGAATACTGGCGACCAGCACGTACAGAAAGGCAACGGTAAACAGACCGCTGTTGGAGAACCCTCCCAGCGCCTGGTCGGTATCGATGACACCGAGGGTCAACAGCACCACCAGGGCTGCCATCAACACCATGTCCGGGCCCAGGCGCGTCAGCGCCATGAGGGGAAAAACAGCGGAGGCAACAATAAAGGTAATCCAGGCATCCAACGACATCGACGAGGCGTCCCTGCGGAGAGAGAAGCCATTGTGGACGCCGCATCTTATTCGAAAAAGTTATTTTTTCTCATGTTTTTATCACATTCGCGCATATCATGAGGGAATATCCCAGTCTGGCGTAGTACACCGGTCAGTCGCGGAACAATGCCCGGCCTTCTGTGCATATACGACCTCCCACAGACGCCTTGTCCGTCGCCATGACGCAGGGTCCGCTCGCCCTCTCGTGGCGTTTTCGGGTGACCAAGGCGATGACGAGCCCCACAAACGCAAAAAGACCCGCCTAAGCGGGTCTTCTTGTGCTACCCAACCGGAGTCGGGTCGCGATACACGTTGTCGTTATCAGGGCTAGAAAGCTAGGCCTTCACGCACCTTAACCGCTAAACGTGTGAACATCAGATTCTTCAACAGAGCCTAAGCTTAGTCGATGACCTTGATGTTGGAAGCCTGGAGGCCTTTCTTGCCCTGGGTGACGTCGAAGGAAACCTTCTGACCGTCTTGCAGGGACTTGAAGCCCTCGGCTTGGATCTCGGAGAAGTGAGCGAACAGGTCGTCACCGTTGTCGTCCGGAGAAATGAAGCCGAAGCCTTTAGTGTCGTTGAACCACTTAACTGTACCAGTAGCCATTTTCGAAATCCTCGAATAGCTTGAATGTTGCCGGGTAATACCCGAGTTGCAGTGGGTAAAACAAGAAACTTTCACCGGGCAACGGACGCGAATCTCAATTCGATGACCACTGACGATGTTCGACTTGCCAACCAACTGCGAGCAGCATGCGCGCTCTCGCTGCTCAGGTCAACACTAATTTCAGACCATGACACCTGGATGACAGTCCTCGGCGTGCCTGACCCGTCGCCTTTTCTGCGCTCACCGAAGACGATGCCCGGACGTCTGTGCTGCGACTGGCTGGCCTCCTGCCGGCGTCGATCATGCCGATCCCGTCCACGCCCACGGGCGGCAAGCGACCTTCGCTCTGGCCCCTCGCCAAGCCCCCTCGCCCGCGTTGTCGCGTGGGCGTCATTTCACTGTGCCGTGGCGTGTGTGTCCATGCGCCCCCATTGACTGACCTTGTGATTGTGCTTGCATGGAGATGCCCCTCCATGCACAAGGAAAATCGAATGTCTTCGCTACCACAGCGTTTCAGCGCCTACGCCGCAAGCATCGCGGGGCTGCTGATCAGCCTGATCGGGCTGGCCTTTTCTTCCCTGTGGCTGATCGGCGTGGTGCTGTTCGGTCTGCTGACGCTGCTCGGCACCCGAGATATCCGCCAACGCCGTCGCACCGTGAGTCGCAACTATCCGATCCTGGCGCACCTGCGCTACTTCCTCGAGTCCATCGGCCCCGAGTTCCGCCAGTACTTCATCGAATCGGACACCGACGAGACGCCGTTCTCGCGTGAGCAGCGCACCCTGGTCTATCGTCGCGCCAAGAACGACGTGGACAAGAAGCCCTTCGGATCGCTACGCGACATGAACGCTCCCGGCTACGAATGGATGAGCCCGTCCCTGGCCCCGGTCAAGATCGACAACCACGACTTCCGCGTGCTCGTCGGCGAGGAGCGCGCTCAGCCGTACCGCGCCAGCGTACTGAACATCTCGGCGATGAGCTTCGGGGCCCTGTCGCCCAATGCCATCAGCTCGCTGAACGAAGGCGCCAAGCTTGGTGGCTTCTATCACACCACCGGAGAAGGGGCGATCTCGCCCTACCACCTGCGCGGCGGAGATCTGGTGTGGCAGATCGGCTCCGGCTACTTCGGCTGTCGCACCGAGCAAGGAGGCTTCGATCCCGACAAGTTCCGCGACAATGCGCGTCGTGAATCGGTCAAGATGATCGAGATCAAGCTGTCCCAGGGGGCCAAGCCCGGCCACGGCGGCATCCTGCCCGGCGCCAAGGTGACCCAGGAGATCGCCTCCACCCGCGGGGTACCGGTGGGAGAAGACGTCATCTCACCGTCCACGCACTCGGCCTTCTCGACCCCTTGCGAGCTGATCGAGTTCATCCAGACCCTGCGCACGCTGTCCGGCGACAAGCCGGTGGGAATCAAACTGGCCCTCGGCCATCCCTGGGAATGGTTCGCCCTGGTCAAGGCCATGCGCGAGTGCGGCGACCACCCGGACTACATCGTCGTCGATGGCGGCCAGGGCGGGACCGGTGCAGCGCCACTGGAGTTTATCAATCGGCTCGGCATGCCGCTCAACGATGCCCTGTCACTGGTGCACACCACCCTGGTCGGTGCGGGCCTGCGCGAGCGTATCCGTATCGGCGCCAGCGGCAAGGTCATCAGCGCCTTCGACATCGCGCGCACCCTCGCCCTCGGCGCCGACTGGGTCAACATGGCCCGCGGCTTCATGTTCTCGCTGGGCTGCATCCAGGCCCAGACCTGCCACAACGACAAGTGCCCAAGCGGCGTGGCGACCCAGGACAGGACCCGTGGCAGCCGCCTGGACATCGACGACAAGAGCGTCAGGGTGAACCACTTCCACGCCAATACGCTGCATGCCCTGTGCGAGATGCTCGAGGCCGCGGGCCTGAACCACCCCAGCGAGCTCGGCCCGGAACATATCATTCGCCGGCTCGCCAACGGCAAGGCGCTGCCCTACATCAGCCTGCTGGACACCCTGGCGCCGAACGAACTGCTCGAGGGTGGTGCCAAGGACCATGTGCTGTTTCGTGAATTCTGGGACCTGGCCAACCCCCACAGCTTCGATGCCCCCTGCGCACTGTACAACCTGCGACAGACGAAGCTGCTCTAACGCCGCGACGAGGCCGGACCGCTTGACCCGCCGCGACGGAACCGGGTCGCACAACGAGAAGCCACCGGGTCGCACCACGAGAAGGCACCGGGTCGCACAACGAGGCGGAACCGGATCGCACAACGAGACGGCACCGGGTCGCACAACGAGAAGCCACCGGGTCGCACCACGAGAAGGCACCGGGTCGCACAACGAGACGGCACCGGGTCGCACAACGAGAAGCCACCGGGTCGCACCACGAGAAGGCACCGGGTCGCACAACGAAAAGAGCGCTGTCACCAGGGTGACAGCGCTCTTTTCATGGCCAGGGGGCCCCGCTCTCGGCACCGGGCCCCGCCACCGGGCTCAGCGTGGCGCTCTCTGCACAGCTCCTCTCCACACAGCTCCTCTCTACCCAGCCCTCGCTGCAAAGCCACTCTCTACAAAAAGCCACTCTCTACAAAAAGTCCCTCTTTGCAAACGACCTTGCACTGGCAACGGGACACCCGCGGCACGTCACGCTCACCCGCTGGAGTCGACCCTGGACGGGGCCCCACCCTCGGCGCCAGCGCGCTCATCGATGCACTCGCCATCGGCCTCGATCTGGATCGTCACATGGGCGATGGCGTAGCGCTCGATCAGGAGTTCTCGAATACCCAGCATCACCGCCTGCTGGTCCGTCCCCGGCGATACCGCCGCATGCAGCGACACCAGGTGGCGCCCTGGCGTCAGCGACCAGACGTGGAGGTGGTGAACATCACAGACCTGGGGCAGCGCCTCGGGAATCTCCCGCTTCATCCGCTCCAGATCGAGTTCGTCAGGCGTGCCTTCGAGCAGAATGTGGCCAGATTCCTTGGTCAGTTTCCAGGCGCTGCGCAGAATCAGCAGCGCCACCAGTAATGACAACAGCGGGTCGATGGGCGTCCAGTTCGTCGCCATGATCACCGCCGCGGCGACAATGGCCGCTACCGAGCCCAGCAGATCACCCAGCACATGCAACGCGGCGCCACGAATATTGAGATTATCGCTGTCGCCTGCGTGCAGAATCGCAAACACCACGATGTTGACCACCAGCCCCAGCACCGCCACCGACATCATGGTCACACCGGCGACCTCGACCGGCGTGGCCAGGCGGCGTATCGCTTCGATCACGATCCAGAGGACGATGGCGATCAGGGTGAGACCGTTGACGAAGGCGGCCAGGATCTGCACCCGTTCGTAACCGAAACTACGCTGGGGATCCGCCGGTCGCTGACTGATACGGGCAGCAAACCAGGCCAGCATCAGGGCGGCGCTATCGGTCAACATATGGCCGGCATCGGCCAATAACGCCAGAGAGCCCGAGACGATCCCTCCGATGACCTCGGCGACCATGAAGGTGCCCGTCAGCGCAATGCCCCAGGCCAGGCGCTTCTGGCTATCGGTGTGCACATGGCCAAAACCGTGGGAATGCGCGTGGGAGTGTCCGTGGGAATCACCCGGCGAATGTCCGTGAGAAGCACCTCGAGAGCGCCCGAGGGAACCATCCTGAGAGTGCCCGCGGGAACCATCCTGAGAGTGCCCGCGGGAACCATCCTGAGGGTGCCCGCGGGAATCATCCTGAGGGTGCCCGTAGGAACCATCCTGAGAGTGCCCGCGGGAATCATCCTGAGGGTGCCCGTGGGAACCATCCTGCGGGTGCCCGTGGGAACCATCCTGAGAGTGCCCGTGGGAACCATCCTGAGGGTGCCCGTGGGAATCATCCTGAGAGTGCCCGTGGGAATCATCCTGAGGGTGCCCGTGGGAATCACCTCGAGAGTGCTCGTGAGCGTCACCCTGAGAGCGTCCGTGGGACTCGCCAGCCGAGCGGCTCGACGGCTCATCAGACTTCCCGTGCGCTGAGGCCATGAGGGTCTCCATACCGATGGGGGGCTTCTGTCAGGCTAGCATCTTACGCCTACCCCGCGGGCCTTGACGCAACGCCGCGACACTAGCCAAGAGGCTCGACGAGAGTGGTATTGTAGCGTTATCAAGGGTCTTACTTGGGCCCTGCATGGGCCTTGCACGGGCCTGTCACCAGTCTCTCCATTGTCCACCAAGGGAACGCCATGATCGACGCTGGACAGCCAGATCCCGCTGCGCGTGACGCCACGATACCCGACAACGCCCCACCCGCCGCCACCAAGGACAATGACACGGCGCTGCCCGACGTGCTCGCGGGCCCTGTGCTGCGCCGGCTGTCGGCGCAGCGTCTGCGGATCTGGCTGGTCGCCAGCCGTCGTCTGGCGCTGCGTCTGGTCCTGGCGCCAGACGGCGAGCCGCAGTTCTCCGTGGCCCTGGATGACACTCACTGCCGCCAGGTACCGATCGGCCGCCACGCGGTGATCCACTTCATCGATGTGCCACTCAAGACGCCGCTACCTCAGGATCGCCGCATCGACTATGACCTCGTCATCGATGACACCGATGACGCTACCATCGCCGACTGGGCCCCCCACCTGTGCCACACAGGCCGTTCTCGCCCATGTTTCATGCTGGCCTCACAGCAACGGCGACTCATGCACGGGTCCTGCCGTCGCCCCCATTACGACGGCCCCGACGGCCTGGCCCACGCGGACGGCTGGCTGGCCGAGCGCATCGACACACCCGAGCAATGGCCGGCGTGGCTGCTGATGACCGGCGACCAGGTCTACGCCGACGATGTGGCAGGCCCGATGCTGGTGGCCATCCACCGCCTGATCGAACGTTTGGGACTCGTCGATGAGCCGCTGGAAGGTGCCACCGTCGACGATAGCCAGGCACTCTACCGTGCCGACGGCACCTACTATTGCCGTCAGCAACTGCTGCCCGATATCGAGGGTGGCGACGAGTTGCGCAAGCGTTTTTTCGGTGGCGTACGCAAGCCGGTATTCACCTCGGCCAATGCCTACAATCACCTGATGACCTTCTCCGAGGTCATGGCCATGTATCTGCTGGTGTGGTCGCCGACGCCCTGGCGCCTGTTCGAGGTGACACCACCGAGCCTGTCCGACGACAACCGCGAGGTCTTCGACGACGAGGCACGGGTCATCGCTGACTTCGTCGCCTCGCTGCCTCGCGCCGCCCGGGTCATGGCCCAGCTACCGACGCTGATGATCTTCGACGATCACGACGTCACCGACGACTGGAACCTGACCGCGGACTGGGAACGTAGCGCCTATGGACACCCCTTCTCGCGGCGCATCATCGGCAACGCCCTGCTCGCCTACCTGCTGTGTCAGGGCTGGGGCAACGACCCCGAACGCGTAGCCACACCCTTTGCCGAGGCCATCAAGCTGCTCGACGACGCCGAGGCCAGCAACGGCTGGCTCGACGGCGATGAACTCGATGCCCTGATCACTCGCCTGCAACGCTTCGAAGGCTGGGAGTACCAGGTACCCGGCACGCCGAAACTGGTGGTACTGGATACCCGTACCCGGCGCTGGCGTAGCGAGAAGAACCCGAAGAAGCCCTCCGGGCTGATGGACTGGGAGGCTCTATCGGACTTCCAGCAGGAGCTCATGGACGCAGGCTCGGTGGTGATCGTGTCACCGGCGCCGATGTTCGGCGTCAAGCTGATCGAGACGATCCAGAAACTCTTCAGCCTGGCCGGAAAACCGCTATTGGTGGACGCCGAGAACTGGATGGCACACCGCGGCGCGGCAAGCGTCATGCTCAATATCTTCCGCCACTCGCGCACCCCTGGGCACTACGTGATTCTGTCCGGCGACGTACACTACTCGTTCGTCTACGACATCCGCATTCGTCAGCGTCGCCAGGGGCCGATGCTGTGGCAGATCACCTCGAGCGGGCTCAAGAACTGCTTCCCCGATAGCCTGCTCGACACCTTCGATCGCTTGAACCGCTGGCTGTACTCACCGCGCTCACCGCTGAACTGGTTCACCACCCGTCGGCCGATGGCGGTCAGGCCGCGTGACCCGGATCGGGCCAAGGCTGGGGAACGTCTGTGGAACGGTTCCGGCATCGGACTCGTGACCCTGGCACCCGACGGCAGCCCCGAGGACATTCGCCAACTGGACGCCCGCGGCATGGAAGTCACCTTTCCCCCGCCGAACAAGTCGCCCTAGCGTGATGTCGAGGGTCTGACCTTGAACGCCGGGGACGACGGTATTCGCTCCCTCCCCAGCACTCAAGGCGGGCCCCCCCTCAGCTGCGGGCCCTCAGCTGCGGGTCACGTAGGTCAGGATCTCGACCACCTGGTCGGTGGTGGTGGTCCAGGCCATGGCGGCGGCATCCACTTCCTTGAGCGGATGAACAATCTCTTCGCTGTGCAGAGTCACGTAGGGCGTGCCGAGGGCGGCGCAGAATCCGGCGTCGAAGGCTGCATTCCATTGCTTGTACTTGTCGCCAAAGCGGACGACGACCAGGTCGGCCTGCTCGATCAGCGTTCGCGTGCGGATGGCGTTGACCTTGGAGGACTTGTGGTCACGCCAGAAGCCGCTCTCCTCGCCACCCAGATGGTCCCCGGCGGCATCGCTGGCATCGTGGTCGGTCACGGCCGAAGTAAAATCGACATCGAGCCCGGCTTGCTCGGCGCCGCGCTGGATGGCATCGCGCCAGTCGGTATGAATTTCGCCGGAAAGATAAACGGTAAAGCTCATGGTGGCTCCCTGAATGCGTGGATGGTGTCCGCAAGGAATATGTGGCCGCAGAGTGAACCGCAGCGACCAGATCGACACCGACATGATGGCATCACCAGCATGCCAACGCTGGGGTCTGCTGCCCCGTTCAGGGGCGTCGACCATACCTCTATCGGAGCGACATCATAGCCCAGGATATCTTGTATACAAACGTCAGGCCAAGATCGATGCCCGCCGCGATCGCCGCGGGGCTTGTGCCGTGACGTCGGCCCATCGCATGATTGAGGCTCGCCAGCTCCACCGCCGTCGACGCCGGTGGCGATGCCCCCTTTACCCAGAGCGCAGGAAACCGGATGTCCGCCCGCCACCCGCCACATCACGCCTCAGACCGAGCCAGCCATCACCGGGAAGATGGCGATGCGGCGCGCCCGCCGGCGTCGTCAAGCGATACCCGGGAGCTCAATCGACGCATGACCCACTTCGACGGCCATGAGGCGATCTGGGTGTTCGGCTACGGATCCTTGATCTGGAAGGCGGGGTTCCCCTACCTCGAGCGGCGACCGGCGCTGGTTCACGATATGTCCCGCCGCTTCTGGCAAGGCTCCCACGACCACCGCGGCACCCCTCAAGCGCCCGGACGAGTGGTCACCCTGATCGATGAGCCAGGCGCCCAGTGTCTTGGCATGGCCTACCGCATCGCTCCGCAAACGCTCGCCCCTCTCGACCTGCGGGAAAAGAACGGCTATCTGCGGCGCGTCGTCACCTTGCACTTTGTCGACACCGACGGCTCCCCCGCCGGCAGCCGCGAGCAGACCGCCGAAGGCCTGGTCTACATCGCCGCTGCGGACAACCCCGCTTACCTCGGCGACGCCTCGCTGACCCGCATCGCCGCGCAGATCGCCGAGGCCCATGGCCCGAGTGGCCCCAATAGCGACTACCTGTTGCACCTGGACCAGGCCCTCAGGGACCTCGGTGGGCCCGACGAGCACGTCACGCTGCTGGCCCGCGAACTGCGTGAGCGAATGCCAGACCCCGGCTAACGCCTGACAGCGCCAGATACCAAGTTGCCCGTCCCCCAGTCCGTTATCGGCCTGCTCCCATGCCCCTCCACGACGGTCGCCGGCGCCCACGCAGCCGCCTTGTCTTTTCCTTGGAGATCACCATGAGCATAACCCTCGACGATGTTCGCCTCGCCGCTCGGCACACCGCCGAGCACCTTGTGCGCACGCCCTGCCTGCACTCGGCAACGCTGTCGCGCCTGGCCGGCTGTGAACTCTACATCAAGTTCGAAAACCACCAGTTCACCGCCGCCTTCAAGGAGCGCGGGGCGCTGAATCACCTATTATCATTGAGCGCAGACGAGCGTGCCCGGGGGGTCATCGCCATGTCCGCCGGCAACCATGCCCAGGCGGTGGCTTATCACGCCTCTCGCCTGGGCATCAAGGCCACCATCGTGATGCCCCGCCACACCCCCAACCTGAAGGTACGCAACACCCGCGCCTTCGGCGCCGAGGTGCACCTGATCGGCGACGGCGTGGCAGAGGCCGGCGACTACGCCCACCAGCTGGCCGATGAACACGGCTATGTGTTTGTTCATCCTTACGACGACCCACGCATCATTGCCGGCCAGGGCACGATAGCCCTGGAAATGCTCGAAGACGCCCCCGAACTCGACTGCCTGGTCATTCCCATCGGCGGCGGGGGCCTGATCGCCGGCAACGCGGTGGCCGCCAAGGGGATCAACCCCGAGATCGAGATCATCGGCGTCCAGACCGGGCGGTTCCCGTCGATGCGCCAAGTGCTCGCGGGGGACCCGGTACACTGCGGCCAAGCCACCATCGCCGAGGGTATCGCCGTCAAGCAGCCCGGCCTCCTGACCCGGGAACTGGTGCGTGAACACGTCAGCGACATCGTGCTGGTGGACGAAGCGGCCATCGAACGGGCCATCCTGATGCTGCTGGAAATCGAAAAGACCGTAGCCGAAGGCGCCGGCGCGGCGGGTCTGGCGGCGGTCCTCAGCGACCCCGAACGCTTCCGTGGCCGGCGGGTGGGGCTGGTGCTGTGTGGCGGTAACATCGACATGCAGGCCCTGTCATCGGTCATTCAGCGTGGCCTGGTACGCTCCGGGCGCATCGTCCGGGTTCGCGTCGGTATCTCCGATGTGCCAGGGGCGTTGGCGGAGCTGACCCAGCTCCTGGCCGAGCAGCGCGCCAATGTCATCACCATCACCCATCAGCGCACCTTTACCGACCTGTCACTGAAGGCCACCGAAGTCGAAGCGACACTAGAGACATTGGGTAGCGAGCACACCCGAGAGGTGATCCAGGCGCTGCGCGACGAGGGGTACGACCCGGTACTACCGGCCAATGAAGTGCATCCGGACGAGCGCTGGGGGGGCGAAGCCGGCCCTCAATCCCACTAGGACGCGATGCCGCGCCTGCCAGCCGACCGGCTGGCAGGCGCGGCCAATGCAAGGCCGCCCTCGTCGGTCCAGAGACGCCTAGCTCCAGACCATGCCGACATCGCGCAACGCCTTGCCCGTGGCCGGTGCCAGGCGCTCGAGCGAGTCCAGAATTTGGCGCAGGCGCGTATCCGGACCGCCGGAGGCCTGCTGTTCGAGCTCGGCCATGCAGGCCTCGATGGCGACACAGCCAAGAGAGGCGGAGATTCCCTTGAGATCATGAGCCTCCAGGCCGAGGCTCTCGCGGTCGTCGAGGTCGAGCGCCTCGCGCAGGCGCTGCGCACGAACAGGAAGGCGCTGAAGGTAGCTCGACACCAGGCGATTCAGTCCCGGCGGCGACATCAACGACCGCAGCTCGTTGAGCGTGGTCGGCGACAGCAGGTCTTCATCCATTGCCTTCCGCCAATCCTGACGCTGCAGGCTGTCGCCGACGACGGCGCCCTGCCGTTCGGAGGCGTCGACGGCCGCCTCGAGGTCCCGGCCTTGAGTCGCTAACACCCGGGCCGGATAACGCTTGAGTACCCGGCGCAGGTCGCTGCGCGAGAACGGCTTACCGAGCAGGTCCTCCATGCCGGCCGCCAGGCAGGCCTCGCGGTGATCGGGCATGACGTTCGCTGTCACCGCGACGATCGGCAAGCGTGACACGCCGGCGCCGGCGATCGTCGCCAGCTGTGCTTCGCGTTCGCGCCAGCGACGGGTCGTCTCGAGCCCATCCATGACCGGCATCTGCATATCCATCAGAACCAGGTCAAAGTCGCGACGCCCCAATGCCTCTAGCGCCTGCTCACCATTGCCGACGAGTTCGCAGCGCTGCCCGAGTCGCGCCAGCATGACAGCCACCAGCTCTCGGTTCAGGGCGTTGTCTTCGACCACGAGGACCTGGTGGGCCTCGATGTTGTCGCTCCCCTCCTGCTCGCCACTGCCTTCGCCACTCGGCTCGACACCAACCGGCAGCGGTATCTCGAACCAGAAGCGACTCCCCGACCCAGGCTGGCTCTCGACGCGCAGCTCCCCGCCCATGGCCGTCACCAGGCGCGCGCAAATCGCGAGCCCCAACCCCGCGCCCTCGTGACGGCGAGCCAGTGTCGTATCGGTCTGAGCGAAGGGCTCGAAGATGCGCGTCAGGTCCTTCTCGTCGATGCCACTCCCCGTGTCATAGACGACGAAGCTGATGCGGTCGCCTTCGGACTTCGAGACACGCAGCATGACGAAGCCGTGCTCGGTGAACTTGAAGGCGTTGTTGAGCAGGTTCATCAACACCTGTCTCAGCCGATGGCTATCTCCCGCTACCCAGCAGGGAAGCTCGGGAGCCGCGCGCAGGAGAAACTGCACGCCGCTGAGCGGTTGGGTCTGGTAGCCCATGCTCAGCTGCTCGATCATCCGCGGAAGCGAGAAAGGCTGGCACTCGACGGCAAGATGCCCGGTCTCGATGCGGGTGTAGTCGAGCACATCATTGATCACGGCCCGCAGTCCATTGGCGCTCTCCTCGAGCCCCTCGACATGGCGGCGCCCTTGCTCGCTCAGCGCCTCATCGCGCAGCAGGTCGGCCATGCCCAGTACGCCGTTCAAGGGCGTGCGGATCTCATGACTCATGATGGCCATGAAATCCGACTTGGCACGGCTGGCAGCCTCGGCTCGATGCACGGCTTCACGCAAGGCGCTGGATTGGGATTCTAGCAGCAGGGACTTGCGACGACGCCCACGGCTCTCGCGGACCACGGCATGAATCAATACCCCCCCCGCGACCAGTGTCAACGCCATGGCCGCCAGCACCAGCAGATACAACCGCGACAGTTCGACCATGTCGCCACTGCGGACTTCGGCCGAACGGGCACCATGATCCCGCATCAGCTCACGGCTCATCGCCTGCAAGCGCCCCAACTGGTCGGTCAGGCGCTTGGCAACTGCCGCATCGAGCGTCACGTCGCCCTCGGACAGGGCCAAAAAAACCTCGTCGAGCCGGTGCATCGACTCGATGATGCGCTGAGCCACCTGGGCGGTACCGGGATCGGCCTTCAAGCTATCGGCGGTTTGCCCTTCCTCCAACGAACGCAGGCGGCCATAGAGGAGTTCAAAGTCGAGCAGGATGGCATTGAGGCCGTCGCTGCCCTGCTCCCAGATGGCCATGCGCAGATCCCGTACCGAGCGATCAAACTGGTAC
This sequence comes from Halomonas sp. V046, assembly GCF_052645355.1. Classification (NCBI taxonomy): domain Bacteria; kingdom Pseudomonadati; phylum Pseudomonadota; class Gammaproteobacteria; order Oceanospirillales; family Halomonadaceae; genus Halomonas; species Halomonas sp. V046. The sequence continues at coordinate 65,996 of NZ_JBQXYF010000007.1, read as the reverse complement.
AGCGACCAGGTCACCGTATCGATGTCGCGGTGGTACAACGACTTTTGCCGGTCGAACACGAGTCCACTGGCGACCAGCACTGCCACCAGAAAGACCACGGCGGCGATGGCTGAGAGCCTGACTCTCATGGAATGAGGCATGTTGGCTCCGCCGCTCACTGGACCTCGATCCGGGCAACCTGCCACACGGAGCGACTGTAATAGATATTGCTATTGAGCTGGTGATGATCATCGAAGGGATAAACGACGAACAGCGGCCCCCTGTCACGCACGCGCATGCTCTTGCCATCCCGACTCATGGCCAGAATCACGGCATAGCGTTCGGCATCGTCTGTGGGGATCTGCGACTGATAACCATTGATGGCATGAACCGTGATGGCCTCGCCGCGGGCACCGACCGCGGACAGCACATCACGCAGCAGTGGCCCACGGAACCGCGACTGTCCATCGATCCAGGGCAATCCTGTCAGGGTTTCATGCTGGGGCAGTGCCAACAGCATCTGGCGGTCGAAGTGTGCCTCTGCGTTGCTGTTGGTCTGCGCGATGTTCCCGGAAACTTCCAGCATCACGGGGCCCTTGGGCGCATCGAGTGCCCAGCCCATGGTGGCCAGCCCAAGGCATACCATTGCGACTCCCCACAGCGTCCATCGTCTGAGCATGCCTGCCATCCTTAATTCCTGCCCCGGACACGGGTACCGGAGCCGCGTCATTGTCGATCATGCTAATGACTGAATACGGTAGGTGAAAGTCGTCAACTTCACCAGACATGCAAGGAACTTCAGCCCGCCTCGCCGACCACCTTGCAGGCGCGCCAGGCCCCTCCGGTGCGTATCCCCAAGCCTTCCAGCGTATCGATACGACGCTTAAGGCACTCGACTGGCTCATCGACGGCAGCGAGTGCCAGCTCGGACGCATCGCGGGCAACGCCACTCGCGCCAAGCGCCAGCGATGCATTTGCCAGCTCATCGCCTTGCAGTGCCAGCATCAGGCGATCGCCTTCATCCATCGCCGCCCGCAGGCGCGCGATTCGCGCAGGGAAACGTAATAGATAACCCGTCACGAGGCGCGCCAGGGCATCCACCGACATGACCGAGCGCAACTCATCGAGCACCGCCGAACTCAGCAACTGGGCATCTACCTCGCCCTCGAACGGCGAAGCGTCAGCGTCGCCAAGCGTCGGGCGCGATGAAGAGCGAACGGCCGCCGCCTCGGCGCCAACGGGTGGCCGCCTGGATCGCGACGGCACGCCGCTCAACACGCGGTGAAGCTCGCGCCGGGTGAACGGCTTGCCGATCAGGTCATCCATACCCGCGGCCAGGCACGCCCTGCGATGCTCGGCCATGCCATTGGCCGTGACGGCCACAATCGGCAGCGGCCTCAAGTCTTCCCCGGCCAGCCGGCATTGTCCTTCGTACTCGCGCCAACGACGCACCGTCTCAAGGCCATCCATCACCGGCATCTGCAGATCGATCAGCATCAGGTCGAAGGGCCGACGCGCCAGCGCAGCGAGGGCCTGTTGACCATCTTCCACGACCTCGCAGGACTGCCCCAGGCGAGACAGCATCACCGCGATCAGCTCACGATTGAGGGCGTTGTCCTCGACCACCAGGACATGGTGAGGGTCGAGCCGAAGAGCGCGATCGATCGCCGGCGTTTGCGAGGCAGCCGGCGTAACGCCTTCGCCCACGCGGAGCGGAATATCGAACCAGAAACGACTGCCAGTGCCACGCTGACTGTCGACGGCCAGTTCACCGCCCATCGCACGAATCACGCTACGGCAGATGGCCAGTCCCAATCCCGTCCCCTCATGGCGCCGCACCGAGGTCGCATCGGGCTGCGCAAAGGGCTCGAAGATGGCGTTCAGGTCCTGGGCGTCGATCCCACAACCGGTGTCATACACCACGAAGCCGATTCGCCTGTCATCGACTCGCATCACCCGCAGCATGACAAAGCCCTGAGCGGTGAACTTGAAGGCATTGTCGAGCAGGTTCATCAATACCTGACGCAGGCGATGGACATCCCCTTCGACGAAATCGGGCAACTGTGTCGAGAAACGCAGAAGAAAGGTCACGCCGTTGCCTGGGCGCGTCTGATAGCTCAAGGCCAAGTGATCGAGCATCTGGGCCAGCGAAAACACCGCGCGTTCGATGACCATCTGGCCTGCCTCGATGCGGCTGTAATCGAGCACGTCACTGATCACCGAACGCAGACCACCGGCACTTTGCTCGAGACTTGCGACATGCCGCTTGCCCGCCTCGCTCAACGCCTCGTCGCGCAGCAAATCGGCCATGCCGATCACGCCGTTGAGAGGCGTACAGATCTCATGGCTCATGATGGCCATGACGTCGGACTTGGCTTGGCTGGCCGATTCTGCCCGGGTCACCGCATGGCGCAGCGCCCGAGACTGCACCTGCAGCAATTCGGCCTTCAAGCGGTGCGCCCGAGCTTCTCTTCGCAGCGCCATGACCAGTATTGTCCCGGTGATCATGATCAACACAATGCAGAGCAGGACCACCCCATACATGCGCAACAGTGCCTGGGTATCCGACGTGCGCAACTGGGAGGCCAAGGCGTTGTGTTCGCCGAGCATTCGGCGACTGAGGGCCTGAGCCTCGACAAGGCCAGTCGCCACGCGCTGGCGCGCGGCATCATCGAACGCCTGTGAACCCTCGGCCAAGGCGCTGAACAAGGGGTCCAGCCCCTCGATCAGATCGATGCTCTGGTGCACCAGCATCAGGTCATGGCCATTGCGTTCCATGAATTGGCGGGTTTGGCCCTGCAGCAACATCTGGCTGCGACCATAGAGAATATCGTACCGCAGGACCAACCCATCGAGCTCCCCCGCCAGCGAGTCAACGGGGGTTTCCAACAGCGCTATGCGTGCATCGCGCACCGACCTGTCGAACTGATACAGCATCCAGGTCACCGTATCGAGCACCCGCTTCTGCAACTCCTGCTGGCGATCGAAGATCAGACCTCCCACCACCAATGTCGCGATGAAGAACAGCAGCGTAGCGATGGCCGAGACACGAGAGCGAAAGGGAAGCGAGATCATGGGAAAACCCACACGGCGATGTCAGCGCACGAGGATGGAAGACACCTGCCAGACCGAGCGGGTCAGGTAGATGCTGGTGAATATCTCCGGATGGTCATCAAACGGATAGATGACGAACAGCGGCCCCTGATTGCGCACTCCAAGCGGCCGTCCATCTCGGGACATGGCCAGAATCACGTCGTAGTCGCGGACATCACTCAACGGAATCTCGGCCGAATAGTCGTTGAGCGCTCCGACCACGAGGGTGTCGCCGGTCGCGCCAACGGCGTCCAGCAGGGCGCTTAACAGAGGACCTTGATAGCGCGAGGGGCCATCGAACCAGGGCAGATGGGGCAGCGTTTGTGCCTGGGGCAGCGCTTCGAGCATGGCGCGATCAAAGTGCGCCATGCGGCCGGCATTACGCACCTCGATGTCGCCCTCGACCTCGAGCAGCACGGGACCTTCAGGCGTCTCCAGGGCGGCGACAGGCCCCCCCATCATCATCCCCAGCGCTGCCACCAGCACGACCCACCGCCCTCTCATCATGGCTATCTCCTTTCGCGCAGAAGATCCTGGGCCTGGTGAGCCGCCTCCGCTTGCGGACCCGAGTGACCCCAGGGCAGTTCCCCGACCATCGCCGAATCACGCCCTTGCGTCGGAAAATTGTAAGACTGCGCTAATTTAAAGCCCACTTTTGTGAAAGTATGTATCACATTCTTCTTTTGTGTCTATGACTTCCCTCTCTGTCGGCGCTCGTTCTGCCCCGGGCCCTCCCTGGCCCTCCCCTGGCCCGTGCCTCGCCGTGACTGGACTCGCCCCCTGCGGCCGCGGCCCCGCAGCGCCGTCAATACTCCCAGTGCACTACCATCATCGAGGCATTCGACTTAGGTGTTTGATTTTTATAGTGAAGTCTGCAAAATGGGCTAGAAAAAAGCCGTATTCTTTGATCACTGTCACGGCGCTGGAACCCGCTTCCCACCGCGCGAAGCGGACACCCCTCTGGCACACGCCTGCACCCCGGATCGACACCCAATGCATCGAGTCATGCTGGTGATCGGCACTCGTCCCGAAGCCATCAAGATGGCGCCCGTGGCCCGGGCCCTGCTGTCCGCTCGGGACTTTAGCCTTCACCTCTGCACCAGCGGCCAACATCGCGAGATGCTTCACCAGGCGCTCGCACTGTTTCACCTGCGCCCGGACGCCGACCTGGGCGTCATGCAGCCGAATCAGACGCTCAATGGCCTCATGCAAGCGATGATCGGCGCCCTCGATGTCGAGCTCGATCGCGTATCACCCGAGCTGGTCATGGTGCACGGCGACACCGCCACCTGTTTCGCCGCTAGCCTGGCCGCCTTCCACCAGCACATCCCGGTGGTTCACGTCGAGGCAGGGCTGCGCACCGGAGACCTGCAGTCACCCTGGCCGGAAGAGGCCTATCGCAGCCTCGTTGCCCGCCTGGCCGTGCGTCATTACGCCCCCACGACCAGCGCGCGGGACAACCTGGTGGCGGAAGGCATTACGCCGGCGCGTATCCGCATCACCGGCAACACCGTCATCGACGCCCTGACCTGGATGTCGGCCACCCTGACCGAAGCGCACTACGTTCCCGGCGCCTCATCACCACTGCGGCAGATACGCCATCACGCACCGCTGGTCCTGATCACCGGGCACCGCCGCGAGAACCATGGTCAGGCCATGGCCAGCATCTGTGACGCCATCGCGATGCTCGCCGAACGGTATCCCGATACCGATTTCGTCTATCCGGTGCACTTGAACCCGGCGGTCAAGGACGTGGTGAGCGGGCGCCTGGGCGGTATCGTCAACGTCCTGCTGGTACCGCCTCAGGACTACCGCGACTTCGTCTGGCTGATGGGGCGGGCCACACTGATCCTGACCGACTCCGGAGGCATCCAGGAAGAAGCCCCGTCACTCGGTGTCCCGGTACTGGTAATGCGTCAACACAGCGAACGCCACGACGCCCTGGCCGCCGGAACCGTCATCCTGGTGGGCAGCGCCACCGATGACATCGTGGTGGCCGTGAGCCGTCTGCTCGACGACCCCGAGGCGCGCCGACAAATGTCGTCTCGTGCCAATCCCTACGGCGATGGGCTTGCGGCAGCGACGATCATCAACGACCTGCGCGACTGGCTATCCCCTGGACCAGGAGCCGCCCATGACTGACCTGACCCTGTGGTTCGTCGATGGCATGGCGATGCTGCTCTACGGATTGAAGTGGGTGGCGGTGGTGCTCGCCCTGCTGATGCTGGCCTTCGGTCTCGATGACCTGTTTCTCGATAGCGTGTACTGGCTACGCCGGCTGTGGCGTTACTGCTTGATCTACCGCGACACCCCAAGGGCCGATGAGCAGCGACTCTACGACCAGCCCGAAAAACCGCTGGCGGTGATGGTGCCAGCCTGGCAGGAAGTCGGTGTGGTGGGACAGATGGCCCAGTTGATGGCCTCCACCATGGACTATGAGAACTATCACATCTTCGTCGGCACCTATCCCAATGACCCCGACACCCAGGCCGAGGTCGACGCGGTCTGCCAGACGTTTCACAACGTCCACAAGGTCGTGACGACCCGCCCCGGGCCGACCAGCAAGGCCGACTGCCTGAACAACGTGATCGAGGCCATCGCACGCTTCGAGAAGGCCGCAGGCATCGAGTTCGCCGGCTCCATACTGCACGATGCCGAGGACGTCATCTCGCCGATGGAGCTGCGGCTGTTCAACTATTTGCTGCCGCAGAAGGACCTGATCCAGGTCCCCGTCTATCCCTTCCGGCCGCGCTGGCATGAGCTCTCGGGTGGACACTATATCGACGAGTTCTCCGAGTACCACGGCAAGGACGTGATGGTGCGAGAGGCGATGTGTGGCCAGGTCCCCAGCGCCGGCGTCGGCACCTGCTTCAGTCGCCGAGCCCTGGCGCAACTGCGCGATCTCAATGACGGCGTCACCTTCGATATCTGGAGCCTGACCGAAGACTACGACATCGGTTTTCGCCTTCACGAGCACGGCCTGTCCTGCGTCTTCGTACGCTACAGCGTCGAGGACGCCGAGTTGTCTCCCCATCGCGAACATAGCCGTGGGCAATCCCGCCACGACAGCCGAGTCATCTGTGTACGCGAGCATTTCCCGACCCAGTTTGCGGCCGTGGTGCGCCAGAAATCCCGCTGGATCACCGGGATCGTGTTCCAGGGCTATCAGCACCTCGGCTGGAGTCGGCACTGGCGCCTCAACTACTTTCTGTGGCGCGACCGTCGTGGCCTTATCGCCTATCCGGTGGCCCTGGTCGCCAGCGTGCTGATGGTGGTGCTGTTCAGCCTATGGCTGAGCACGGTGCTGCTGCCTGAAGCCTGGCGATTTCCCGATGTCCTGAGCGGTACCTTGCTATCGAATCTGCTGATCATCAACGGCGGCCTACTGGCCAATCGGGCATTTCAGCGCTTCTACTTCGTCAAGGTCTACTACGGCTGGGTCCAGGGGCTGCTGTCGTTTCCGCGCATGCTGTGGAGCAACCTGGTCAACTTCATGGCCAACCTGCGTGCCTGGAAGCTGTTCTTCACCCGCGCCCGCCATCGCACCTTCGCCTGGGACAAGACGACCCATGAGTTCCCCCACATCGACGCTCCGCGCCAGATTCCGCTGGAAGACTTTCTGGTCGAAGACGGCATCGTCGACCAGGCGACGCTGGATACCCTGCTGGCCCGTCCACTACGCCGCCGCCTGGATCGCGAGCTACTGATTCAGGGCAAGGCCAGCGGCGAGGACCTGCTCCGCGCACTGTCGCGCAAGCACGATACCCCTTGGCTGTTGATCAACCCGATGCGGCTGCCGGCAACGATGATCGAATTGATGCCGGCACACATCGCCTTGCGCTACGCTGCGCTTCCCATCGCCGAACAGGACGACGCCCTGGTCGTGGCGACCGAGACCCCGCTCAGCCCGGTGGCCAAAGGAGCCATCGCCCGGCGTTTGAAACGCCCCATCATCGCTCGCCTGGTGCCCGCCGGACGCGTCACCCTGGGACTGCGTCACTGGTACCTCGGCGCCCTGTCGGCTCGTGATGCGCAGGCGCTGGATGCCCTGGACGAGCGCACCGCCACGGACCGAGCACGCCTCGATCGCTATTGCGGCCACCAGGTGCTGCTCGGCCAGTTGCTGCTGGAACAGCGCCTGATCGCCGCGCCGCTGTTCGCCCAGGCGATGATCGACTTCGATCCCGACAGCGCACGCCTTGGCGAGTTTCTCGTCGCTCGCGGCATGCTCGATGAGACGACCCTCGGCGTGGCGCTAAGCGCCCTCAAGGAGGAGCAGCGGCTCGCCACCGCGGTGCTCGAGGAGGTCCCCGCGTGACGCCTGCTATCCGCGCCGCCCTGCTCACCGCGGTGGCACTTTGGGTGGCGCCGCCGGTCACGCTCGGCGACGATGCACTCAGCGAGCTCCAGCGCTTTCGCAGCTATCCCTACCTGGACAAGGCCTATCACGCCGTCGAGGACGAAGACTGGCGCGAAGTCCAGCGCTTGATGGAGTACCTGATACAACGCGTCCCGGAAAATGCCGAGGCCCGTCGACTGCTCGCCCAGGCGCTGCAGGCGCAGGGCCAGCTAGGGGCTGCCATCGACGTTCTCAGCGGCCTCGCCGACGAGGGCGCCGAAGCACAGGTCCAGGAACTTCGTTTGGCCCAGATCCGCGCCGGCGAGGCCAGCGCCGATACATTGTCACGCTGGCTAGGTCAGACCCGCGGCCAGACCCGCGAGCGGCTGTGGAAGACAGAGGCCCAGCGGCTGAACGATCGGCACGGCCCGAGGGCAGCGCTCGACTGGCTACTGGGCCTGTCGTCACGGGACGATGACGCGGCGCTGCATCGCTATCGTGCAGTGATCGCCGAACAGGCAGAGGACTGGACCACGATTCTCGTTGAACTATCGCCGACCCTGCTGCCGGACCCACTGGCGCACGACGATTGGCGGCGCCTGACCACCGCACTGATCCAGACCAACGACATTCACGGATTTTCCCGCCTGCTGGAGCAGCTTCCCGACCCGCAACGGCGCTACGCCTTGAAGGCCGGCGCCGAGTCCGCCATCGAGCTGGGCTTTCCCGGCGTCGCCAAACGCTGGCTGACGCGGCTCGAGACCCTGGGGCCGCTGGATGAGGACACCCGCCAACAGCTTCTGCAGACGTCGCTGGCGACCGGCGATGTCGCGTCCGTGCGCCGCCTGGCCGACCAGGGAGCCCTCGACTGCTTGAGCCTCTCCGCCTGGTTGAGCGAGCACCACGATCCCGACGCCCTGACGGTGCTCGGCGGTTGCGACCCGGCCCAGGATCCACAGACCTGGCTGATCCTGGCCGCCCGGCTAGAGGCCACGGAGCTCCTGGCCGAGACGACCTTGCCCGAGCCCTGGCACGATCGCCAACAGCAGGTCCTGCTCGACGCCTTCACCGCCGACGGACGGCTGGCCGATGCCCTCGCCGTGCTGGCCCAGCTCCCGCAAGACGCCGCGACCTTGAGCACGCGGGCGGAGCTTGAGCGGCGGCTCGGAAAACCTCTGGCGGCGGCCGACAGCTGGACCCGTCACTACCGCTTGACGGGGCAGGCGCCGTCGCTGGAGCAGGCAAGCTACCTGCTCGTCGACGCAGGCCGACCCGGCGAGGCCCGGCGCCTGCTCGAGGATGAGCTGGCGAGGGCGCCACAGGCGCCGATGCCGCAGACCCTGTCCCGGCTTGCCATGCTCTACGCCGAACAGCCCCAGACGCTATCGGCCAGCATCCTCGACACCTTGATCGGGCGCCTTACCCCGGTCGATCGTGATCGGCTGCTCGAGACGCTGGCAACCACGGGCCGCTGCGATCTGATCCCCGCCATCGCTCAGCGGCAAGACGTTGCGCCCCCCTGGCGGGCCCTGGGCCTTTGCAGCCCGCAACGCCCCGGCCAGGCGGTGGTGGCTTTCCGCCAGGCCCTCGCCGAGAGCCTGGCACGCGGCGATGGCGACAGGCTACGTCAGGACCGCAAGGCCTTGGCCTACGCCCTGTTCGACGCTGGCGACGCACAGGGTGCCTGGCAAGAGTGGCTGGCGTTGTCTCGCGACCTGCCTGCCGACGCCTCCCTGGGCGACGACGAGATTCAGGCCGCCGCGCGCAGCGCACTCGCCGCCGGAGATGCCGACAATGCCTGGCGTCTCTGGGCGCCAGCGACGCCGGCATCCACACCAGATAGCCTGCTGCTGGGTGCCCGAATCGCCCAGGCCAGGGGCGATGACCGCAAAGCCATGGCCTTGGCCGAGCGAGCCACCGTCCGCGCCGACAACGCGGCCACCCTGGCCTCCGCCAGCGCCATTGCCGAGCGCGCCGGCGAGGCGCGACGCTCGCTTGCGTGGCTCAACCGGGCCCACCGGCTGTCCGGCGAAGCACCTGGCCTGACCCGGCAGCTGGGGCTGCGCCTGGCCAGCGGCGAGGGCAACGACCAGCGCCGAGCCATCGGCTTGCTGGAACGCTCCCGCGCCGCCTTTCCCGAAGACGTCATCGGCGCAGCCACCCTCGGCAGTCTCTACTATGACATCGGCGACAATGCCCGCTCGCTGAGCCGCAGCCGTCGCGCCATCGACCTTCAACCCATCGATCTGGCGGTGGGTGACGCCGATTCCACGGAGATGGCCCAACGCCGTTACCGCCTGAGGCGCCAGCATCAAACCCTGACCCAGCGCGACCGCGTCACGCTCGCGAGCGCCTGGGGCCCCACCAGCCCGGTCCCGGGTGTGACCAGCGACGATGTCGATAGCGCCATCAATCGAGACGGTATCAATACCCAGGTCCTCGAGTGGGACCATGCACTGGGGCAGGACCCCATCCATCAGGGTCGCCAGCTGGCCGCCTACACTCGCCTCATCCTCGGCGACAGCGAGCGCTACGACTATGGCGCCGGACGCTCGGTGGGCCTTGGCTTGCGCGCCAAGCCGTTCGGAGATATCAACCTCAACCTGTACGCCGAGGCCTTCGCCGAGAATCAGAAAAACGATGACCGGCATACTCGCTACGACCTGCTCTTGCGCGCCAGCGGCTCCTTCCTCGACCAGGGCGAGTTCCGCAATGACTGGCGTCCGACCGAGACCGACTGGAGTGAGCGTTCACTGTACCTCAGCGGCGCCTGGTGGACCCACAGCGGGGATGTCCAACTGATGGGGCGTCTGCAGCGAGGTCATACCTTCAAGCTACCCACCGACACGGCGCAGACCCTGATGCCCTACACGGCCCTTCAGGCCTCGAGCCATGACACCAGTACCTGGGATGAAGATACCCGCGTCGCCGCCGGCCTACGTTGGCAACTGTGGTTCGATCAGGACCGCTACAACGCCTACCGTCGCAAGGCCAGTGTCGGCGTGGAGTACCAGCAGTCGCTCGGAGGCAACCTGTACGACGACCGCGATGGCTGGCAAGTGAATCTGGAGGTCACGCTATGACCCGTGCCCGACTCGCACCACGGCTCGCCGCGGTATCTGCGCCAAACACATCCAGCGTACGCCGCGGCGCCGCTCGCGCGGCACTACGACGCCTGGCAGCACTCGTCCTGGCGTGGTGTGTGTGTGTCACGCCCGCCCTGGCTCAGACCGCCCCGGCCGAACGCGCAAGCCTCTCCCTCGCGGGGTCGTCGTCCGCTCGCCCCGGCCCCCCAGCGCTGGTGTTCTATCAACCTCAAGACCGCGATGCCACGCTGTCCGCCGACCAATGGCAAGCACTATGGCAAACGGCTCGGGCCCAGGGCACCACCACCCTGATCGTCCAGTGGACGCGCCACGGCGACGATGACCTCGGCGGTCATGACGGCTGGCTGGCGCAAGCGCTGGCCCTGGCCGAAGAGGCCGGCCTGGCGTTGATTCTGGGACTCGTTCAGGATCCCCGCTACTACGATATCCTGCCCAACAATGCGCGCTTCTCCGGCTACTGGTATGACCAGATGGTTCGGTCGGCACGTCAGCAGCAGCGTTTGATCGAGACCTGGGCATTGTCGCCGGTGGGCTGGTATCTGCCACTGGAACTGGACGACTGGCTGTTCAGGGACGCCGATGTCCGGCAAGAACTCGCGCGCCAGCTCGCAAGCGCGACGACGGTGCTGGAGGGGCCCTTGCACTTGAGCATGTTCGCCGGTGGCTTTCTGACGCCGGAAGACTACGCCGCCTGGGCCACCACACTGAACCGTGCCGGCTGGCACGTATGGTGGCAGGACGGCGAAGGCACCCAGGCGCTGATGCCTGCCGTGCGTCACGCCTATCGTCAAGCACTACCCTGTCAGGTGGGGATCATCGGCGAAGCGTTTTCTCAACGCAGCGCGGAAGACGAGCCCTTTCACGCGATACCCGCCGCGCCCCGTACCGACGCTGCCGACTGCCACCCGCGGGCAACGTTCTCGCTGCGCTATCTGCCCTGGGCAAGGATCCTGCGACCGAACGACGACTCGCGCTAACCGCACGGGCAGACGAAAATGCACTGAGCAAAAAATGCACCGAGCAAAAAAAGCACCGAGCAAAAAAAGTGCCGAGCCCTAGGGCCCGGCAAGAGGTCATTCTCTGTCTTGTCATCGGTCGGCAGTCGACACTCGGGACGGTCGACCGCCGGACCACCGAGTCAGCCACCAGCCAACCGCGACGCCGCGGCATCCACGATCAGCCGCGGCATCCGGTCATCGGTGCGGGCATCTGCCCGATAACATGACCCGATTGGTCGTCGCGGCGATCAGCCCTGGCTATCGGCGGCCATGACTTCCTGCAGCAGCGACCGGAGTGCCTGGACCTCTTCCTCGAGGGCCTCGACCCTGGCTTCCTGGACGGCCATATCCGACGTCATGTTGATCTCGCTGAGACGCTTGTCCAGCATTTCAGAATCCATAGCGAACGCTTGGCCTGCGAGCAGCATTGGCACTACCGCCAGAGCAGCGACAAGTGTCATCTTGGCATTCATCTTCGGCATCATCTTCACGGGCATCATCCTATGGGCATGCATGTCTAAACGAGCGACTCGCGATTGACTGACAAGTGACTGACGAGCGGCATACCGCTGCCTCATGAGTCACTTCTCGAGGGTCCCAACGTCACCACCGCATCCTGAACGGCCACAGGACCGTCTCCGGGTGGCAAGGCACTTGGTTCGTTGAAGATAGCAAGGCGGCGCAACCCCGCGGGATGACTTGGTCTCGAGTTATCGAAAGAGCATAGTTTTCATAAAAAAATATGCATCAATGTGCGCAACAGGGCCGCATTGGCCCACGAATGCCTCCGCCCCCGTCCCCGGCACCTCGCCAACGACATCCACCGCCCCACCACCTCCACCGACGATTCCTTCGGCCATGGCCCCGTCCCCTCGGCGCTTTTCCCCCAGCGCTTTTCCCGCAGCGCCTTGCCCCAGTCCTCACCCTGGCCCCTCGACGAGTGCCATTCTGGCCGGACCGATGTGCACGTTGTTGCACATTTTAATGCAACGCATTATCGTTGCGCCTTAATCACCAAAACGATAACCATTCCCAGTTAAGAGCAATGCCCGCGTTGCTCTCGATCGATTCAAGGAAACGCTCGTCATGTCCCGGATCTGTCCGCCGTCATCGGCTCGACTGCGCCCGCTGCTGCTCCGCTCTGCCCTTCCCCTCAGCCTGCCTCTCGGTATTCCTCTGTGCGCCTTCGCTCTGGCGGCCCAGGCCCAGACCGGTGCTACCTCGACGGTCTCCGCCACGGCGACACAGGCCAACACCCTTGATCCGGTGGTCGTCACGGCCACCCGCAACAAGAGCCTGGCCGGGCAGACGCCACAGAAGATCACGATCATCAGCCAAGAGGACATCGAGCAACAGCTATCGATCACCCAGGACCAGAGCCAGGTACTCAGCAACCTGATTCCGTCCTACTCGCCGAGCCGCCAGAAGATCTCCAATTCCGGCGAGTCGCTGCGCGGCCGCGAGCCGCTGTTCATGATCGATGGCGTGCCCCAGTCGAACCCCTTGCGCGACAGCCAGCGCGACAGCTACACCATCGACCTGTCGATGGTCGAGCGTATCGAGGTCATTCACGGCGCCAGCGCCGAACACGGGCTCGGCGCCACCGGCGGCATCATCAACTTCGTCACCCGTCGCGCCGAGGCCGGCACCGTCAACCAGCACGCCGGCGTCACCCTGACCAGCGACGACGACGTCCAGTCCGATAGCTTCGGCTACAAGGTCGACTACCGCATCAGCGGCCAGGAAGGCGACTGGGACTACCTTGCCGCCGCCAGCCAGCAGCACCGTGGCGTGTTCTACGATGGCGACGATGAGCTCGTCGGCATCGCCAACCAGGGTGAGATCCAGGATTCCGACAACTACGACCTGTTCACCCGCATCGGCTACTGGATCGACGACAATCAGAACCTCGAGTTCTCCGCCAATCACTTCGATCTGGAGAACGACCACGACTACGTGCCGGTGAGTGGCGATCGCGACAACGGCATCGCCACCTCGGCGCGCAAGGGCGACCCGGAGGGTGACCCGGCCTATAACGAATCCACCAACCTTAGCCTGAGCTACGCCCACGCCGACTGGTTCGGCAACGAGGTCGATGCCAAGATCTACAGCCAGCGCTTCCGCGCCCAGTTCATCACCGGCCCGTTCTTTCCCTACCAGGACGGCGGCGTCGAGCGCTTCGACCAGACCCGCAACGAGTCCGACAAGCTAGGCGGCAAGTTCACCCTGACCCGCGGCGGCCTGTTCGACGACCGCCTGACGCTGACCACCGGCATCGACGTTCTCCAGGACGAGACCCAGCAGGTGCTGGTGCAGACCGGTCGCGAGTACGTGCCCGAGACCGAATACCGCAACTTTGCCGGCTTCCTGCAGGGCGATTTCAAGGTCATCGATGGCCTGACCCTGCACGCCGGTGTGCGTCAGGAAGAGGCCGAGCTCAAAGTCGATGACTTCTCCACCGTGGACCGTGGCAATGTGCTCAACAGCGAGGCCGACGTCGAGGGCGGCAATCCCGACTTCAGCGAGACCCTGTTCAACGCCGGCCTGGTCTATCAGGTCACCGAGTGGGGCCAGGTCTACGCCAACTATTCTGAAGGCTTCGGCATGCCGGACGTGGGCCGCGTGCTGCGTGGCATCGACCAGCCGGGGCAGGACGTCGACACCCTGCTGAGCCTGGAGCCCATCGTCACCGACAACCGCGAGATCGGTACCCGGCTCAACTGGGACGACTACCGCTTCGAGCTGAGCTACTTCGAATCGGACTCCGATCTCGGCCAGCGCTTCTCCGCCGACGACACCGGCGTCTATCAGGTCAATCGCGAAAAGACCGAGATCCACGGGGTCGAGTTCAGCGGCGAGATCGATGTCACCGACGATCACCGTGTGAAGCTCTCTTACACCCATGCCAACGGCGAATCCGATACCGATGGCGACGGCAGCGTCGACACCAAGCTGACCGGGCTCAACATCGCCCCGGACACCTACAAGCTGTCCTGGAGCGCAAGCTGGACCGACCGCCTCTCGAGCCACGTTCAGCTGATTCGCTACGATGACCGCAACGTCGAGAACTCGGAGCTCAACTTCGACGGCTATGAACTGGTCGATGCCAGCCTCGGCTATCGCCTGCCGGTGGGCCGCATGAGCGTCGGCGTCGAAAACCTGTTCGACGAGGACTACTTCACCTACTACTCCCAGTCCGCCCGGGCCAGCGACGACTACTACTTCAAGGGACGTGGCCGCACCCTGACCCTGGGCTACCAGCTCGACTTCTGAGACTCGTCGAGCACACACAGCCTGAACGAGAAACGCCAACGGCGGTGGTCCTGACCAGCGCCGTTGGCGTTATCTTCTCTCGTACGACCGGCGTCCGAACTTGCCCGCTTCGACGCCAGGGCTAGCGCTTGGCGCTCAGCGCTGAGATTGGCCCGGGCTAACGGAACCACTCGGGATGACGGGCGCGCACTTCGTCGCGGCGCGCCGCTTCCTTGGCCTGCTTGTCGAGCACCGGTCCAAGCAATGCCTCGGCCCGCGCCGGTGACAGTGCGAAGACGCCGTCATCGTCGCCGACAATCAGGTCCCCCGGGCTTACGCTGACCCCGGCGATACTCACCGCTCGATTGACCTCGCCCTCGAGCTCCATGGCCCGAGTCGTCAGCGGGCTCACACCCCGTGAATAGACCGGCAGATCCAGCCGAGACAAGACCCCCACGTCGGTGACGCGTCCAGACGTCACCACCCCGGCAAGCCCTCGTTCCAGGGCCGCGTAGGCCCTGAGTTCGCCCCAGCAGGCGCGTGTCTCGTCGCCGGACACATCGATCACCAGCACATCGCCGGGACGCACCAGCCCCAGGGCACGACGAATCGCCCCGCCGTCCAGGTGCGGCAGTCGCACCGTCACCGCGGTGCCCAGCAGTCGAGACGGCCGCCTCACCGGCTCGAGCCCGACGATGGCGCCGATATCGGTGAAGTGTCCCAGGGTCGAGGTCGCGACCTCGGCGTACCGTTCGATCAGGCGCTCGCAAGGGCCGTCGGCGGATGGCTTGGCCCCACCGGGTGGTGCTCCACCGGCGGGCGCCCCGCCGGCTCGCGGTTGAATGTCGTACATGGAACCCTCGTTGGCTTACTGTCGTTAAGTGGAGGTCTGCGGGGAAGATCAACGCAGGCTGCGGCGACATCGACGCCGACAGCCAAGAAACGGGGCGCCGTTCGGCGGCGCCCCTGGACCATGGTCGTCATGCGCCGATGGCTAGACCCAGGACGGGTCCTTGCCCAGCGCCTCGGCGCGGAAGGGGTTGGCAGTGCGCGCCTTGCCCGAGGGCATGCTGCCGGGCACGCCCTGCTGGTCGAACAGCGGTCCCAGCACGCACTTGAGCGGCCAGTCCGGCGCCTTGAACAGCACCTGCTCAAGACGTCGACGCTCACTCTCATTGGGCGCCAGTCGCTTGCTGGCCCGGCCGAGGCTTTCGCCGAGGGTCCGCCACAGCGACGCCTCGGCGAGGTCGTAGTGGGCCACCAGGGCTTCGATGATCGCGCCAAGGTTGACCTGAATACCCAGCGTCTGCAGGTAGAACAGCAGATCCTCCGGACTCTCGTTGTAGAGGCTGTTGCTGTAGCCGGGACGAATGCGATATTCGGGGTCGTCGATGCCGTGCTGGGCCAGCCAGGGCAGGTGCAGACGGACCGAGTCATGGTCTCGCAGCAGCAGGGCCTCGAAGCCGCCACTGCGCCAGACCACCATCACATTCTGGCCGTGAATCTCCGCCATCAAGCCCAGCCGATACAGCCGCAGCACCACCTCGAAGAAGCCATCACAAAGCTCCTCGAACAGCATCAGCACCGTCTCGGGACTCGCCGTTTGACCGCGCTCGGCGAGCCAGTCGTCGAAGGGATGCCCTTCGCCGCGCCGGGGCACCACGCCGAGGGCCGCCATGGGCACGGGGCAGGCATCGGTGGCGTCCAGCAGCGCCTGCGGGTAGTGCCGGGTCATCACCCCAAGGTGGCGAGGAGCGTCATCGAAGAGCCCGGTCCCGTCCGGCAGGTATGACCACCAGCGCCGCTCATCGCACAGGACCAGGCATCGCTCGAGCTCCGGGTCCCGCTCCCGGGCCTGCTCGAGCATGCGCTGTCCGCGCTCGCCGTTGATCAGCTTCACCGCGGGTAGATAGCGCGCCGCGCCCAGCGAGAACACCGCCATCGGCAATTTTAGATGTGCCTTGCGCGTATCGAGCGGCGCAAGAGAGCGCAGCGACGAGGTGGCGCGGTAGGCCCCTGCTGAGCTCGCAAGCGCCACCCCATGGCGACCATCGAGACTCTCGGGCAGCGCGCCTGGCAGCCCCTGCTCGCGCTGCCAGGGGTGAACGGGCAGGGCCAGATGGGTATCAGGCGATAAACCAATACGCGTCATTTCCTCCTCGAGGGTCCGTCGCTCGGCCCCGTCAAGCAACACCGCCAGGGGCTCGTGCATCGGCCCCGGCGTCACGCCACCGCCCGTCGTCACCGCGTCCCGATCCAGCGCCACCCAGCGCATCGTGAACGGGCGATCGAACTCGGCGGCGAAGCGTCGATGATCCGCCTGGCCAAGGCCCTGCTTGGCCTTGGCCAGGGGATGGAAGGGCCGATCGCGACGCGCCGCGCAGCGCTCATGGGCCTGCATCGCCTCGGCGCCGGTCAGGCCACGCACGCTGCCCGCCAGTGGCGCCTCGTCAAACGCCTGCCGGAGCTGCCATAGCGTGGTCTTGAGCAGATCGCGGACGTTGTCGACCCCGGGTCGGCCGCGCTGCTCATCGTCCATCCAGTGGGCGAGAAACACCTCGAGCAGCGATTGGCTGCTCAGCCGTTGGGGCCCAGCGGTGTCGGCATCCGTGCTCGTGCGCCAGACACCGGCCTGGGGGCATAGCCGCCAGGCTTGCACGATGCCCGGAACCAGGCCGACGACCAGGGCGTTGCCGCTGCCCTGCTCGAGCCACCAGCGCCGCCACTGCAGTGACGCTGGCAGGCCGTCGACCGAGTCGACATCTGCCGTTATGGCCGCGGCATTCGCGACGCTCAACCACTCGCCGCCGGCCACGTCCAGGAGCCCTTCGGCCAGCAGGGAATTGACCAGATCGACCATGACCCGAGCCTCGGCGGCTTCAGCCGGCGGGGTCTCGGCCGGGGTCTCGCCGAGCGAGCCTGCGGCCGAGAGGAGCCTGCCCACCGGGCGTTGTGCGTCGCAAGCGCTGGTCGACAGGGCCTCACCCGCGTTGCCTTCGTGATTCGCTCCCAGGACGCGAGGTGCGCTATCGGTCAGGATCGTCATGAGTCAATATCCTCCTTGTGCGACGCCGGCCGAGTACTCGGTTCTTGGGACGAGACCCGCGGTTGGCTGTCGTGGCGATGGCTCGGGTGGCGCGCTTGGGCACCATCGTGAATGTCGTGGTTGCTCTCGTGACGAGGCTCATGCCCAGTCACATCGACGGGTTCATGACCTTGTTCAGAGCCGGGTGCATTGCCTTGTACAGAGCCAGGTGCATGACCTTGTACAGAGCCGGGTTCATGACCTTGTACGGAGCCGGGTTCATGACCTTGTACAGAGCCAGGTGCATGACCTTGTACAGAGCCAGGCTCAGAGTCAGGTGCGAGATATCGCATCTCGGGATGGGCGTGGCCGAGGAAGTCGTGGTGGGAAATCGTCCAGCCGTAGGCACCGGTGCGCCGAAACACGATCAGATCCCCCACCCTCAGGCGTGGGACCGCCACCCTTCGCGCCAGCACGTCCTTGGGCGTGCACAGCTCGCCGGCGAGCGTCACCGATGCACCGACCACTTCGGCCCGGGCAAACGGATAGGGCCAGGCATCACGGGGGACGATCTCGAACGGGTGGTCATGGCCCCAGGACGCCGGCAGGCGAAAGTGGTGAGTGCCGCCGCGCAGCACGGCGAAGTGCTCGCCGCGGCAGGGCTTGATATCGACCACCTCGGCGATATAGGCGCCACAGAAGGCACTGATGAAGCGCCCTGGCTCGAAGATGAGACTCGCCCCGGGAACGGGGTTGTTGCGCAATACCGGTGCCAGCGCGGCAACAAAGCCTGGCCAGTCGAAGTCGTCGCGCGCGTCGTAGGACACGCCGAAGCCGCCCCCGGCATCGACGACCTTGACGTCGATCGCAAAGCGCTGCGCCCAGGCGTGGACACGCTCGAGATAAATCGCCACCAGCTCGGCATGGCGCTTCGCATCCAGGTTGTTCGACAGCGAGTGCAGGTGAAAGCCGTCCAGTGCCAGCCACGGGCTGGCCTTGGCCTGTTCTACGGCGCCTGGCAGCAGCGCTTCATCGATGCCGAACTGACTCGGGTATCCGCCCATGGCGACCGTGGCGCTGGGCAGGTCGTCCTGATCCAGGTTGACCCGCAGCAGGATCGGCACCACCTGGCCGCGACGCTCGGCGATCCAGGCCACTCGGGTCAACTCGCCAAGGCTCTCGACGTGCAACCGGGTGATGCCGAGCGCCAGCGCCTCGTCGATCTCGGCGTCCTTCTTGCCCGGCCCGCCGAAGATGATCTCGGCGTCGCGGCTGATGGCTCGAATCACGCGAATCTCGCCGATGGACGCGGCCTCGAACCCGGCCACGCGACCGACCAGGGCGGCGATCAGCCGAGGATCGGGGTTGGCCTTGACCGCGTAGTAAAGGCGGCAAGGCTCCGGCAGGCTCGCGGCAAGCCCTGCGGCATGCTCTTCCAGGGCGGCCAGATCATACAAGTAGCTGCAGATCGGCTCACGGCGCGCCTCATCAGGCCAGGGGGCTGAGGCCAGGCGAGCGATGGCGTCACGCATGCGCGGTGTCAGGTCGGCCAGGTTCATCGCTCGTCCTCCCCGGTGGCGTGTCGCGGCCCGCCGAGTCCGTCAGCGATCTCCTGGCGCCGCCCCTGCAGGGCGCGAAAGGCGATACCGCGCTCATCGCCGAGCACATAGGCGTCGGCCCCGCGCTCGTGCCAATGGCCGAGCCGGCCGGCGCTGCGAGGAATGGCGCAATAGGCCACGCCGGCGTCTCGGCAGGCGGCATGCACCCGATCCAGGGCCTCGGTGACCTCCGGCGCCTCGGTCTGCCACGGTTTGCCGAGTGACTGAGAGAGATCCGCCGCCCCCTCCAGCACCATATCGACACCGGGCACCGCCAGCAGTGTCTCGATGTTGTCGACGCCCTGACGGCTCTCGACCATGGCCACCAGCATCATGGCCTCGTTGGCCCGCGCCAGGTAGTCGACCAGGTCATCGCCGCCGAAGCGGCCCGGACGGCCGCTGTTCATGCTGCGCCGGCCACGGGGATGAAAACGCAGCACCTCGCCCAGCGCCTCAAGGGTCTCGGGCGTCTCGACATTGGCCACCACGATGCCGCGTGCACCGGCATCCAGCAGCGGCACCACAGTGCGGGCATCCACCGCCGCCACCCGCACCAGGGCGGTGAGGCCGGCGAGCTCCGCGGCGCGCAGCATGTTTTCCAGGGTCTCGGGGTTGACCAGGCTATGCTCGGTATCGAGGATCACGAAATCAAACCCCGCCTGGCCGATCATTTCCACCGTCACCGGCGCCGGAATCGAGGCAAAGAGCCCCAATGGCCGGTCGCCCTCGCGTAGCTGTCGCTTGAGTCGATTGGGCGTCAGCATACAGCCTCCGCAAACCGCGTCAGGGGATTGTCACGCCACACGAAGTGCCGCTCGGCGTCACCGAACAGTCGGCGCTTGGTCAACTCCTCGATTTCCACCCGGGGCGCGAAGAGATCGAACAGGCCAAAGCGCTCGGCGAGTTCGGGATGCTCACCCTGATAGTCACGGACACACGACGCTGCCAGGCGCCAGAACTGGTCTTCGCCGAGACCGTAGTGCTGCTCAAGGCCGAGGCACAGCTCGGTCAGGGCGATGAAGAAACAGGCGTCGTAGGTAAAGTCACGCACCTCGTCGGCGCGCTCGGTGATCAGATACGACGTGGCGTTGACCCTGGCGTGGCTCGCCGGTACCGGTGCCAGCTCGGGTGCCCGGTCGGGCTCGGCCAGAAGGCTCGGGCAGAAACGCACCCCGTCGTGAAAGTCCTTCAGCGCCAGGCGCTCGGGCCACCCATCGCGATGGATCAGCAGCATGTTCTGGCCGTGGGCCTCGAGGCCGATGCCATGGGCGTAGAGCAGGTGGATCAGCGGCGTCACGATGACCTTGAGCAACTGGCGCGCCCAGGCCACGACGCCGTAGTGACGCACCCAACCATCCATCATCGGCAGCCCGGCGCCGGACAACTGGGTCAGGCCATTGACCGCGATGGCCCGCTCCCCCCGGCCGAGGTAGCGGTGCAGGCTCTCGCGCCAGATGGCACCGAGCGCGCCGTAGCCGGCCGACCGCCGAGCGGCCCCCAGTGTCTCGGTATCGAAGGCCACGCCCATCACCTCGCGCAAGATGACCAGCCCCTGACGACGAAGCCCCGGGTCCGTCACGCTCAACCGGTGCAGCCAGTCGCTGATCGGGGCGCTATTGCGCACGGTATGGGCGGCCAGGATACGGCTGGTCGAGGTGTTGGTGATGCCAAGCGACAGCTTCAGGTGCGCATGACTCGGACGGCTTGCGTTGGTCAGTGTTCGAATCGACTGCTGGGCACGGTAGCGGTCATCACCGACACCGAGGGCGATGATCATGCCGCAGGCAAGCTCGGCCTGAAAATGCGGCAGGACCCGATGGAGCCACTGCCAGGGATGCACCGGAATCACCGCCATCTGCTGGGGCGATCGTCCGGCCTCGACGATGGTGCGCCGAAACCTGTCCCAGGTGACCTCGCCGAGTTCGTGGCGCAGGAAGGCACCGGGAGTGATGTCCTGTGAGGTCACGCGGTGACAGGCATCGAGATCGATAGCCAGCCACAGCGGATGAATATCGGCCTGAAACTCAGGCCCGAAACTTGCGTTGTCCTCAAGGGTGAAGCCGAGTCGCGACTTGTAGCTCGGGTGATAGGGATGGCCCTCCCCGAGCCGCCCTTCCCAGGCATCGTGATCCCAGTCGAGATCCGGCGCGGTCGGGGCACCGACCAGACGCTGTGACTGAACATCCTTCACCAGCGTCTGGTGCAGTTCATCGGCGAGTCCCGCCAGGCGCTCGGCGGGCACGATCTCGACGAGCAGCTCATCGAGGATATCGTCGATGCGCGCCTCACGCTGCTCCCCGCGAAGAGGGCCGTGACACCTGGTGCCGGCTTGGTCCACTCCGTGGCCCGCGCGCTCGCGGATCACCGGCGAGGCGGTCAGTCGCCAACGCCCGAAGCTCGCCTTGCGCGCCCCGCGGCAGCGATACAGCACGGCGTTGCCGTCCCCATCCTGGCCCCGGAGAACGAGCTCCCGAGCGCCTGGGGCGGCGCCGCCCCCAGGGTTGTCATCGGCGACGACACCTGTATCGGGAACGATGACGCCCTCCGACAGGAGGCCCTGCAACAATTGGCGGATCACGCGCTGCTCGACGCGACGATACAGCGGGCAGGTCGGCAGAAAGGCCCAACGGTCGCCACCGCCGGGCCGGGTGGGAATCGGAGTCGAAAGCGTCATCGGGAAGCCTTGATCGGGTTAGGAATGGCAACGAACAGCGGTGCATCGCCGCGCTGATGGAAGCAGCTCAGCAGATTGGCCTTGGCCGTCCAATTGGAGTCGTGGAGCAGGCGTTCGGCGTAGCCCGCCAGGCGGGGGTCATCACTCAAGGTGAGGCCCTCGAGGCGCGCACCGACCCGCCGCCACAGACGTCCTTCCTCGACGCCCATGGCCTCGGACAGCACCGCCACCAGGCCGCCGAGCTGATTGACGAAGACGTAGTAGAGGGTGCGGGTCCAGGCATCATCAGGCGAGTACAACAACGGACTGTCGTCATCAATGCCAAGCGCACTCCACCAGGGCGTATCGCCTGCCGCCGACCGATCCAGGCTCACCCCTTCGAGGTCACGTACATGGAAGGTCTCGGGGAAGCCCTCCTTGAGCGTCAGCAAGGTGTTCTGAAGGTGCGCCTCGAAGCCGACCCCGGTACGCGCCAAGCCCGCCAGCAGTGGCACCACCGAGATCTCGAGATAGCGATCGAACCAGGCTTCCAGCGCGGGAAGCTCGCCCCCGCACCCCTCGCGAATCATCCCGACCAGCTTGGGCTCGTCGCGGCCCGGGTAGGGCTCGAGCAACGACGCCATCACCCAGGGATCGGCGCCGTCATCGGGCAACGGGCGGTAGATCGTGGTCAGGGTGGCAATCCGATGCGCCGGGACCCCAGGGTGATCCAGCGCCAGGGTGCGATAGCCGGTCTCGAGCACGACCTTGAGCCCGTCTCTCTGCAGGCGGTCGCCGAGGGCGTCGATGACGCGCGCCGCGGCCAGGGTGCGCCGACACTGCTCCAGGGTGTTTTCACGCACCAGATTGGTGATGCGCACCTGCAGCGGCAGCTTGTAGCCCATGCGACTCTGGGGCAGCCAGACACTGCGCACCGATGACGTCGGATAGGCGTGTGCCCCCAGCGTCCCCAGGTCGATCAACAGGCCGCGTTGGATTAGCGCGATCACGTCGCCCTGCTCATGCAGGTGCTGGGCCTGCCAGGGGTGCACCGGCAAGGCGCGGAAGGCCTCGATACCGCCGCCATGAGCCGGCAGCCCCCCCTGGTCGCGACCGATGGTATCGGCGCGGGCGTGCTCCAGGGCCTTGTCGAGGGCCGCCACGAAGGCCTCCGGCACCGCCGCTTCGGCCTCGGCACGCCGCCCGGCATCGAGCCAGTCTTCGTGGACGAGGTCACGATGAACGGCGAAGTAATGCAGGGCGAAGGCGCTCTCGCGCTCCGGGCTATAGACGCTGATATCCTGACGGCCACGGCCGTCACAGCACTTGGGAAAGGGGTGGAAGGGGTGTCCCACCAGCAGCGACTGCTCGGCCCGAACATGATCGAGCCCCGGCGGCGGGCCATCGGGGTAGCGGCGATGGAAGGCATCGAGATGGGCCGCCATACGCGCATAGCTGTTGGTGATCTTGTCGCGCAGGTCCCACAGCTTGAGCGATGGCGGTGAGCCTGGCTCGCGGGGGCTGAGCGCTTCCAGCAGGCACTGGACCAGGTCCTGCAGGTCGAGTGGCCGCAGGCGAGCCTGGCCATCGCGCCAGTAGAAGGCGTCACCATAGCGGTGCTGCCCGCCGAGGGAGAACCGTGTCAGGCTGCCGATCAACTGCCCATCCGCGACTGCCACCGCCATCGGTTCTCCCGCATCGAGCAGGCTGGGATCGAGGCTAAGCGTGCCGGCACGGGGATCGAAGACCCCGGTTTCTCGGAAGTAGCTATTGAGCAGCGCACGCAGACTCGCGCGTCTCGCCACCACGTGGCCCTCGTAGGAGGGAGAGTGAAGTGAGGGTTGGTGCATGTCGTTCGTCCTGTCGCCATCATCAAGTCGCGAAGGGAATGGGCGCGCAATCACACCCGGTGAACGGCATCGGTACGCGGCTGACACCGGGGTTCGGCGCGCAGCGACCATGCCAGAGGAACTACTGCCAGTACGATCAAGGCAAGCACCGCGAAGGCCTCGGCCAACGCCGAGAGCCCCGCCGCGCTGGTGGACATGCCATCGAGGCGCAGCGAGACACTGCGCAGCTCGTAGAACACGGAAAGCGCCACCACGCCGAGCGCCGAGGTCAACCGACGGGCGATATTGCTTTGTGCCGAGGCACTCGCGTGGCGGCTCGACGGCAGCGCCTGGAGCCCCAGGGCGGTGGCAGGAAGGTAGGACAGACCCAGTCCGAGCCCGCGGGCGGCCATCAGCATCACGACCAGCCCCAGGGGCACGGCGGGGCCGAGCAGAGAGAACCCGGCCAGTGACGCGGCCGTCAGCACCAGCCCCGTGGTCAGCAGCAGCAACGGCGAGCGCCGATCGATCCAGCGACCGGCCATCGGGCTGATCACGGCCGACGCCAGCGCCGCAGGCAGAAACACCAGCCCGGCGAGCCAGGCCGAATGGCCCTGGGCCTGCATCCACAATGGCACCAACAGCAGGCAGCCGAAGGTGGCCACGGCCTGGGCACAGGCGATCACGACGCTGACCGCGAAGCGGGGGCGCCGAAAGATGCCCAGGTCCAGCAACGGGTAGGCCACGCGCCGCTGGACAAGGACGAAGACGACAAGCGCGGCGACTCCGCCGGCAAGCCCGGCCACGATGACCGGATCCCTCAAGTCACGAACACCCCCGATGCCACCGAGCGCCAGCATCAGCGACAGGATGCCGAAGGTGATCAGCACGAAGCCGGGCCAGTCGAAGCGCCGCTGGCGGCACGTCGTGGAGGCCGGCAGGCAGCGATAGGCCAGTACCAGCGCCACCAGCGCACTGGGCAGGTTCATGATAAACAGCCACTGCCAATGGCCGAGCTCCAGCAGCAGACCACCCAGCGGTGGCCCGAGGGCCGGCGCGATCATCGCCGCCGCGCCCCACAGCCCGGTGACGCGACCACGCTCGCCCTCGGCGAAAGCGCCATACAGCAGCGGCAGCGACAGCGGAATCATGAGCCCGGCCGCGACCCCCTGAACGCCCCTGGCAACCAGGACGCCGGAAAGTCCGGATGCCAGGGCTCCCACAAGAGACCCGATCAAGAACAGTGTCAGACCGACAAGGTAGAGGCGCCGGCGCCCATGGCGGTCGGCAAGAAAACCCGACAGCGGCATGGTCATCGCCATGGCCAGCAGGAACAGGGTGACGACCCAGCCGGCCTCCACCGCCCCGGTCTCGAAGGTGACCATCAACTCGGCCACCGCCAGATTCAGGGCGCTGTTGTTCAGACTGACGGAGAAGGTGCCGAGCATGACAGCCGTCAGCACCAGGCGAGGCTCAAGCGTGCCCCGAGGAGAGTGATTGCGCCTGGCAAATCGCATTGCTGTGGCATCCTTGAACGTGAGATATCCGTATCCGGGTGACTGCCCTCACCCGATCTTGCCGCCCGGCCCTGGCGACTCATGCGGCCAGCACCCCGGGGTGGCCCGGGGAGTCGCCGTCGCGTCACGCCAGCCGAGCGCCCTGCCTCCGGCCCGTCGCCGGCGGTCCCGGCGTGGCCATCCTTCGCTCCTGCGAAATCGGCACAGACAATGACATGCAATAAATCTTAATGCAAACGATTAGCAATAACTATTCGCTATACGAACACCCTTCCAGGCGCTGACGCGTCCGCGTCCCGCGGCGGTGGCACGCACCACCGAGCCGTCCCTGCGGCGGCGCGTCCCGAACGTGCTATCTCAACGTGCTATCTCAACGTGCTATCTCAACGTGCTATCTCGACGTGCTATCTCGATGGTCTATCTCGACGTGCTATCTCGACGTGCTATCTCGATGGTCTATCTCGATGGTCTATCTCGACGTGCTATCTCGACGTGCTATCTCGATGGTCTATCTCGACGTGCTATCTCAACGTGCTATCTCGACGTGCTATCTCGATGGTCTATCTCGACGTGCTATCTCGATGGTCTATCTCGACGTGCTATCTCGATGGTCTATCTCGACGTGCTATCTCGATGGTCTATCTCGATGCTCTATCTCGATGCTCTATCTCGATGGTCTATCTCGATGGTCTATCGGTCGGAGCCGCCCCCCCCCTGACCAGCGCCGAGCCCCCTTGACGGGGCAGCGCCCCCTTCGCCTGTCGGGCCCCTGCCGGCCTCGACGCTTCAGCCAGCGACGACACCGCCCCGCGGGGGAATGCGGTTGCGGTGCCGTCAGATTGAAAATGAGAATGTTTTGTCATAGTGTCCTCGGCGACCATCGCCGAGTGCCGGTCGACGTCCACCCCGCTGGGCAGCCCCTGCCCAACCACGCTCAGAGTCCACGCCGATGCCCGCCTTCGTTTGCCCCCCTTCGCGTTTGCGCTGCGAGCACCTGAGTGCCGGCTACGAACAACGCCCGGTGCTCGACGATGTCGCCGTCGATGTGGCGGATGGCAAGGTGACGGTCCTGCTTGGCCCCAATGGCAGCGGCAAGTCGACGCTGCTCAAGACCCTGGCGCGCACTCTCAAGCCGAGCGGCGGTCGCGTGGTGCTGGATGGCGCGGACATCCACCGCTCCAGTACCCGTGAGGTGGCGCGCCGACTCAGCATCCTGCCCCAGGGACCGAGCGCGCCGGAGGGCCTGACCGTACGCCAGCTCGTCGCCATGGGGCGCTTTCCCCATCAGCGCCTGTGGCGCCAGGACGCCCGGGAAGACGACAAGGCCATCGCCGAGGCGATGGCCTACACCAACGTTAGCGAATTCGCCGAGCGCAGCGTCGACGCGCTGTCCGGCGGCCAGCGCCAGCGCTGCTGGATCGCCATGGTGCTGGCTCAGAACACCGACCTGATCCTGCTCGACGAGCCGACCACCTTTCTCGACCTCAAGGTCCAGGTCGACCTGCTCGAGCTGCTCACGCGCCTGGCCCACGATCACGGGCGAACCCTGCTGGTGGTGCTGCACGATCTGAACCTGGCGGCCGCCTACGCCGATGAGTTGGTGATGATGCGCGATGGCCGTATCGTCGAAACCGGCCCTCCGGAGCGCGTCTTCACCAGCGCCAATCTGAAGCGCGTCTTCGAGCTGGACGCGACGGTCATCCGCGATCCGCAAAGCGGCTGCCTGGTGTGCGTGCCGCACCTCAGCCGTCCACGCCGGCACTCTCCCCCTGGCAGCACTTCCGGCGAGAAGACCGACGCCACGGCGGCCGAAAGCGGGACCGCCGGCGCCGCCGAGAACGCCCTGAACGAGAGGACGCCATGAGCCAGATCTTCTGTGCCGAGCGCAGCCTGCTGTCCGGCGACCCCTTGGCAGGCAGCGCCGCCCACCTCGAGGCCAACCTGCTGATCAGTTGGCCGCGGGCCAAGTGGCGGCGCAACCTGCGTCAGGCGAGCGACATGCCGGCAGGCCTGATCGCACGACTCGATCGGATCGCCGCGCGTGGCCGACGGGTCAACCTGATCCACCGGCGCCATCACCCGAGCGAGCTGCATCGGGTCTATTTGATGCCGGAGCGCCAAGCCTTCGATGTGCCGCGCGCCTCGCTGGACGCCTTCCTGGGCGCCTGGGAGGACGGCGCTTCCCTTGACGAGTGGCGCCCAGCCAGCGTCACTCACGACCTGATGCTGTGCTGTACCCACGGCAAGAAGGACAAATGCTGCGCCAAGTTCGGGTTTGCCACCTACAAGGCCCTGGCACGGGCCGTCGATGACCATCGGCTGCCCTTCGAGGTGTGGGAAAGCACCCACCTCGGCGGCTGTCGCCTGGCGGCAAGCGCCATTTTGCTGTCGCCGGTACGCAAGTACGGTCGCATCGATCCGGGACAGGCACTGGCGCTGCTCCGGCGCGAGGCCAAGGGCCGACGCTACCTGCCCTGCTATCGCGGGAGCTCGGCCCTGACGCCGGTACAACAGTGCGCCGAGCTCGCCGCCCTCGAGCACCTGGCAAGCGTCGGCCACGACGCCCTGGTCGAGATCACCGCGGACCAGGGCGATGATCACCAGCGCACGCTAACCCTGGCCTGGCGAGACGACACCGCCCAGGGCGAGCTCCGGGTGGAGTGTCGGGCCCAGACCGTGATGCGCCTCGACACCTGCGCCGACCTGGACGAGGGGCCGACGCCGAGTCTGGTGTGGATCGCTCAGGACATCACCGAATAGCCGTGTCCCCGAGCCGCTGACGGCGTCGTGGCGCCGACACGACGCCTTTTTCCCTGGGGACTACCGTCACTCACCCTCCCTATTCCCCCATCACATTCGCTATCGCGGCCCCTGTCACATTCGCTATCGCGGCCCCTGTCGCATTCGCTACCACAGCCTCTATCACATTCGCTATCGCAGCCCTTGTCGCATTCGCTATCGCGGCCCCTGTCACATTCGCTGTCGCCACCAAGGCAACGCCCGAGCCGCTCATTCGCCGCCATCGTTCCACGACCAGCGCCAGGCACTACGGGCCACGGCGTCATGAGCATGCAGGCTCTCGGCATGGACGACCCCCAGGCGAAAGCCCGCGATGCCCGCCCTGTTCAGGAATGTCGCATGCAGGCGCCGAACAGCATCCTCGCAGAACATCAGGTTCTGACCGTTAGCCAGGGCGAAGGCCTGCTCGTCGACGCGTTTGACGGCGGTCTGAAGGGCCGTGCCCAGCGCCGCCTCGGCCTCATCGATCACCTCGACAACGGGCACCCGGTCACGCAAAGGGTCGAGCCTGAGCGACAGCGTCGCCACGCTACGCTGGCTATGCGGTGTCGCCGCGATGCCGCCGGCACTACCCAGCCATGCCCGCACGCTGGCACGGTCCACCGACGCCTCAAGATCGTCCCCGCCCTTGGCCGCGAAGTCGGCGTCGAAGCGCTGCTGGATCAACTGACGCGCCAGCGCCGCCGAGCATGGACAGGTCGAGGAATAGCCGACCTCGATATCCAGGCGCATGGCGAATCCCTGCGGGCCCAACTGTGCCGTCAAACGCAACGGGTAGCCCTTCCACCCGGCCAGCGGGCTGACGAGGGCGGCGCGGCGCAGCACCGCGCTGCCTTCGATCTCGACGAAGGCCCGCCGTGACAGGCCCCGGTGGCTATCGAGAAACGCCTCGAGCAGGGCCTTCAGCCGCGCCGGCGTCGGCTCGCGGTCCTCGAGCGCCTCCAGCGCCAGATACAGCCGCGACATGTGGATGCCCCGCGCCTCGGGGTCATCGAGGCTGACGCCGGCCGAGACCCGCGCCTGGGCGCCGCGTCCGGCCAGCATCAACGGCAAGGCGATGCCCTGCATGCCGACCCAGTCGAGAGGCGTCGCCTGACTGGCGATGCCGACGGCCACGTCTTCGAGTGGCTCTTCCCCGCCGACGGCGTCGCCACCCGGTTCGACGGCATCACGCCACAACGCTACTTCATGATCGAACATGCCTTACTCCCAGACCGGAAAAGGATCATCCAAGGCAAGCCAGGCCTCGCGCCCCGCCGCCAGTTCATCGTCGCTGAGCAGACAAGCGCCGAGAGCACGGCGCAGGCCCGACTCGTCCAGATGCTGACCGATAAACACCAGTTCCTGGCGCCTGTCGCCGAAGGGTTGCTGCCATTTGGCGCGAATCGCGGCAAGGTAGTCGGGATCCTGGGGCCAGTCATTCTCGGGCACGCATGCCCAGAACAGCCCGGCGAAGCCGTAGTGGGCGACACCACCGGCCTGGCTCCATTGGCCGGCAACACGAGGCCGCGTCGCCAACCAGAAGAATCCCTTGGAGCGCAGCAAGGCCCCGCCCAGCCAGTCTCCGTGCAACAGATCGAAGAAGCGCCGTGGGTGAAAGGGTCGACGAGCCTCGAAGGCAAAGCTTGAAATGCCGTACTCCTCGGTTTCGGCCAGGTGCTCACCTCGCATTTGTTTAAGCCAGCCCGGCGACTGGCTGGCCCGTTCGAAGCTGAACCGCCCGGTATCCAGCAGCGTCGACAGTGGTACCCGGCCCTGGGCCATGGCGATCAGTTCGGCGTCTGGATTGAGCGCGCGCAGCACCGCTTCGAGCTCGCGGCGCTTGGCATCGTCGATCAGGTCGATCTTGCTGATCAGCAGCACGTCACAGAACTCGACCTGGTCGACCAGCAGGTCCGCCACGTTACGCTCGTCGTCATCGCCGAGAGACTCGCCGGCCTCCTTGAGCGAGCCCGCAGCGCGGTACTGCTCGAGAAAATTCACCCCATCGACCACGGTCACCAGGGTGTCGAGACGCGCCAGCTCACTCAGGCTCTCGCCCCGCTCATCCTCGAAGGTGAAGGTCTCGGCCACGGGCAGCGGCTCGGAAATGCCGGTGGACTCGATCACCAGCTGATCGAAGCGTCCTTCCCGGGCCAGCCGGCCGACCTCGATCAGCAGGTCCTCGCGTAGGGTGCAGCAGATACAACCGTTGCTCATTTCCACCAGGCGTTCGTCGGCGCGGTTGATGGCGATACCGTCGCCCGGTGATGCGCCTCGCACCAGGGCGGCATCGATATTGATCTCGCTCATGTCGTTGACGATCACCGCCACCCGGCGGCCCTCACGATTGGCGAGAATATGATTGAGCAGCGTGGTCTTTCCGGCCCCGAGAAAGCCGGATAGAACGGTCACCGGCAGCCGGTCGTCGTTAGTCAGCATGGGCATCCTGTGGTGTCGAAGGTGTCGAAGGTGTCGAAGGTGTCGAGAGTGAAGACGTGGTGGGCGTCCAGGCCGAGTTCCTCGTCTACCGATCACGAGCATCGCGACGGTCCAGAGTCGGAGCGGTTCAGCGTCGGATCTTTTCCATGGCCGAGTCTTTCAAGGCTCGAGTCTTTCAAGGCCAAAAAAGATACGTTATAACATAACTCTCAACAACCCATTCCTTCGCCACCCCGGGCGCCCCCCGCGCTTGAGCGCCCCTCGATGGCGCTGGCGAACCCCGCCATCAGGAGCCTTCATGAGTCAGTCGAGTGCCATCGCAGAGACAACGGGTAGCCGTCTTCGCCACTGGGCCGAAGGCGATAGCGTCGCTACCTTGCCGCGGATATTCGAGTCCGACATCACTCTGTGCGTGATGCGCAGGGCCGTGCCTGCCGCTGTGGTCGACGATGTCGAGCGGCTAAGACGAATCGATCGGCCGCTGTCATTTTCCTGGCGCGGCAAGCTCGACAATGGTCTTCGGTGCGACCTCGAGACCGCGCTACCCTCCGACGCCGCGTACGATGAATTGGTGGAGGATGTCGTTACCCTGAGCCAGGCGGTGGCGTTCTTGTTCGACACTCAGGACGTTGGCGTGCGGCTGCGCTGGTTGACGGCGGCCATGTGCCCGCGCTTTCACGTCGATCGTCTGCCCGTGCGGCTGGTCACGACTTACCACGGGCCTGGCAGCGAGTGGCTCCCTGACCGCGCCGTCAACCGCGCGGGGCTCGGCGCGCCGCACCCGAATAAACCCACCCCCTTGCAGGACGCCGGCGCGGTGAAGCGTCTGGCCACCGGCGATATCGCGCTGTTCAAGGGCAGCGGCTGGGAAGGCGCGGAGGAACGTGCACTGGTACATCGCAGCCCGGCGCTTGGTCCGGACGAGCGGCGCCTTCTGCTCAGCATAGACCCGGCGTGAATCGGTGATCTGGGGTGGCGCAGCAGCGCCAGCAGGACGACACCTGCGCCCCGTTTCAGATACCGGCCGGCCACCGAGATCGGACCAGCATCCGCGACACCCGCTGCTATTCAGGCGCCTGGGCGAGCTCCGTCGCGAGCCAGTCGGCCAGAGCGTCGGCGAGAGGATGGCGTGGGGAGCGGGGCCCACGGGGCACGGCCAACGTCAGGCAAGCGTCGGTGGCGACGAAGCCCCAGGGAGCCACGAGACGGCCGCTTCTCAGGTCTTCCTCGACCAGGTAGTCCGGGGCGATGCCGACGCCGAGCCCAACCAGGGTGGCCTCCAGCAAATAACTCAAGTGATCGAAGCCCTGTCCCATGCTCAGGCGACCGCTCGCGACGCCGCACTGCCGACACCAGTCCGCCCAGGCGCTGGGCCGCGAGCGGGTATGCAACAGCGACAGTCCGACCAGGGCCTGCGGCGCCACCTGCTTGCCCGCCGCCAGGTCAGACGCAATGCCCGGTGGCAAGCGATCCGGGCGCAGGATAGGACCGATCCGCTCAGGGCCCAGTACCCGGATCTGCTCCATGCCATCGCCCTCGAAGGGCGGCGGCTGGAAGCGCAGCATGCCGTCGACCCCGGGGCGCAACCCGCCGATGTCGTCGCCGGCACTGAGGTGCAGGTCGAGGTCGGGCAAGGCCTCCTTCAAGCGCGCCATGCGCGGAATAAACCAGCGCGCCAGAAAGGACCCCGGACAGCTCAGCACGAAGGGCGCCGCGGCGTCGCCCCGGGCAAGCTCTCGACACACCCGGGAC
The DNA here is from genome assembly GCF_052645355.1 of Halomonas sp. V046. Classification (NCBI taxonomy): domain Bacteria; kingdom Pseudomonadati; phylum Pseudomonadota; class Gammaproteobacteria; order Oceanospirillales; family Halomonadaceae; genus Halomonas; species Halomonas sp. V046. The sequence continues at coordinate 33,634 of NZ_JBQXYF010000007.1, read as the reverse complement.
AGCCCGCCGAGGTGATGCCGGGTGGCGGCGGCAAGCTCCTGGCCTTGGGCGGTCAGGCGCAGGCCGCGCCCGGCACGCTCGAACAGCGGCGTGCCGAGCTGATCTTCGAGCTGGCGAATCTGGCGACTGACGGCGCCATGGGTTACGTGCAGGGCATCGGCGGCACGCGAGGCGCTCTCGAAGCGCGCCGCCGCGTCGAAGGTGCGCAGGGCATTCAGCGACGGTAACGACGGAATCTCACCGCTATCGTCCTGCGGTTGCGGCATCATACGGGGGCTCCCACGCCGGGGCGGCGAATTGATCGACATCATCATGTGAGATTTTCTCACAGATTGTTTAGATTATATCGATTTTCAATGGCCGTGTAGCCCCTTACATTGGGTCCATCGGCCCGCGTTGGTCCTGCTTCGCGTCGCCTTCAGCCTACCGATCGGGAGTCATTCATGAGCCAGTCCACCGCATCCTCCAGCCTGTGCCAAGGCCCCGACGCTCGCGGTTTCTTCGGCGACTTCGGCGGCCGCTTCGTCGCCGAAACCCTGATGCCACTGATCCTGGACCTGCAGCACGAGTACGAGACAGCCCGCCAGGACCCGGCCTTTGCCGAGGAACTCGCTGGCCTGTCCGCCGACTACGTCGGTCGCCAGAGCCCGCTCTACTACGCCGAGCGCCTGAGCGAGCACCTCGGCGGCGCCAAGGTCTACTTGAAGCGCGAAGACCTGATGCACACCGGCGCGCACAAGATCAACAATGCCCTCGGCCAGATTCTGCTGGCCCGGCGCATGGGCAAGCAGCGCATCATCGCCGAGACCGGCGCCGGCATGCACGGTGTCGCCACCGCGACGGTGGCCGCGCGTTTCGGCCTGGACTGCGTCATCTACATGGGCAGCACCGACATCCATCGCCAGCAGCCCAACGTCCAGCGCATGCAACTGCTCGGCGCCAAGGTGGTACCGGTCACCGCCGGCGATGGCACGCTCAAGGACGCCATGAATGAGGCACTGCGCGATTGGGTGACCAACGTCGACGACACCTTCTACATCATCGGTACGGTGGCGGGTCCGCACCCCTATCCGGCCATGGTCCGCGACTTCCAGTCGATCATCGGCCGCGAGACGCGCCAGCAGCTTCACGCCAAGGAGGGCCGCCTGCCGGACTCCCTGGTCGCCTGCATCGGGGGCGGTTCCAACGCCATGGGCCTGTTCCACCCCTTCCTCGATGACGCCGGGGTCGCCCTGGTCGGCGTCGAAGCCGCCGGCGAAGGCCTCGACACCCCGCGCCATGCGGCCAGCCTCAAGGGCGGTCGCGCCGGCGTGTTGCACGGCAACCGCACCTTCCTGCTGCAGGATGAGGAAGGCCAGATCAGCGATGCCCACTCGATCTCGGCGGGCCTGGACTATCCCGGCATCGGCCCTGAGCACGCGTGGCTCCATGCCATCGAACGCGCCGAGTACGTCGCGGTGACCGACCGTGAAGCCCTCGATGCCTTCACCCTGCTGTGCCGTCTGGAAGGCATCATTCCGGCGCTGGAATCGGCCCACGCCCTGGCCGAGGTCATCCGCCGCGCCCCGGGCCTGCCGAGCGATCACCTGATGGTGGTCAACTTGAGCGGCCGTGGCGACAAGGACATGGCCACCGTGACCCACTGCCTCGCCGACGAACTCGGTCTCGGCGTGCCCGACGGGGCGAACTGATCACCGCTCGCCACCTTACAACGCTATTGCCGGGCCTTGGCCTGGCCACCCGATTCGAGGAACCGTCAGCATGTCTACCGCCAGCCACAGCAACGCCCGCCAGACCGAGGCCCCAAGCAGCCGCCTGGACCGCCGTTTCGCGGCCCTGCGCCGCGACAATCGCGCCGCCCTGGTGACCTATATCGCCGCCGGCGACCCGGACTACGCCACCAGCCTCGCCACCCTCACGGGCCTCGGTGAGGCCGGTGCCGACATCATCGAGCTCGGCATGCCCTTCACCGACCCCATGGCCGACGGCCCGGCGATTCAGCATGCCACCAAGCGTGCCCTCGACGCCGGCCACACCATGGCCAAGACCCTCGACATGGTGCGCGAGCTGCGCCGCCACGACGATGCTACCCCGGTGGTATTGATGGGCTACTACAACCCGATCTACGCCCGTGGCGTCGGGCGCTTTCTGGATGACGCCAGGTCGGCCGGAGTCGACGGCCTGATCGTGGTCGACCTGCCCCCGGAACACGACGATGAACTGTGCCTGCCCGCCGCCGAGGCCGGCCTCAACTTCATTCGCCTGGCGACCCCGACCACCGATGCCAAGCGCCTGCCCGGCGTGCTGGCCAACACCTCGGGGTTTCTCTACTACGTCTCGAGCAATGGCGTCACCGGCGGCGCCGCGCCGACGGTCGACCGCGTCAAGGCCGAGGTCGAGCGCATTCGCGAGCACAGCGAGATCCCGATCGCCGTGGGCTTCGGCATCCGTACGCCGGAACAGGCCGCCGCCATCGGCGCCTTCGCCGACGGCGTGGTGGTGGGCTCTGCATTGATCGACGCCCAGGCCAACGGTGCCACACCGGCAGAAGGCACCGCCGCCGTGCATCGGCTGACGCGGGAACTGTCGGCGGCGCTGAAGACCGCCAGGGCCTGATTCCGCCCTCGCGCCTACTGCACCTTTCTCCTCGGCGCCTTTCTCCTCGGCGCCGGCTCCCTACTCCCGGCCCCCTGCTCCCTGCTCCCGGCCCCTCCCACGAGGGGCCGGATGCTTTTCGGCACCAGCGGCGACGGTCCTCCCCGATGCGTCGTCCAGCCACGCGACCATGGCAACAGCGAGGCGCCCCCTACCGACATGCCGCCCAGGCCTGTCAGTAGAATCGACTGCGTTACCGAAAGGATCAGGAGGTTAATTCTAGCCAAACCTTGATGCACCTTCTGTTTCGACGACAATTACTCGACCTAAGTCGAAGCTCCTCGCCGTCTCGGCGATGATAGAATGCCGCGCTTCGCGGCTCCCGCCGTTCCAGAGCCGCCCCGCCAGAGGGCGGCCCCAAGCACACCGCATCGAGAGAGAATCATGTCCGCCACTCTGAGTGCTCCCGTGAGGGCACTGAATCGTCTGGGGCTGATCGCCCAGATCGCCATCGGCATCGCCTGTGGCATCATCGTTGCCACCCTGTCGCCGACCGTCGCCGATTCGGTGTCGCTGCTGGGTCAGGTGTTCATCTCGGCGCTGAAGGCCGTCGCCCCGGTGCTGGTGTTCGTCCTGGTCATGGCCGCCATCGCCGGACACCAACGCGGTCAGCCGACCCACATTCGCGGCGTGCTGACGCTCTATGTGATCGGCACCCTGATCGCGGCCCTGGTCGCGGTAGCCGCAAGCTTCGCCTTCCCCACGACGTTGGTGCTGGATGCCCCTCAGGCCAGCGGCAACCCGCCCGGCGGCGTCATCGAGATTCTGCGCAACCTGCTGCTGAGCGCCGTGTCCAACCCGGTCAGCGCGCTGATGGAGGCCAACTTCGTCGCCATCCTGGCCTGGGCCATCGGCCTCGGGCTCTTGCTGCGTGGCTCAAGCGATGCCACCCGCGGCATGCTGAACGACCTGTCCGATGCGGTCTCGGGGATCGTGCGGTTCGTGATCCGCTTCGCCCCGCTCGGCATCTTCGGCCTGGTCGCCGGTACCCTGGCCGAATCCGGCATGGATGCGCTGCTCGACTACGGCCGCCTGCTCGCCGTGATCGTCGGCTGCATGGTCTTCGTGGCGCTGGTCACCAACCCGCTGATCGTCTTTCTGACCACCCGCCAGAACCCCTATCCGCTGGTCTTCACCTGCCTGCGTGGCAGCGCCATCACCGCCTTCTTCACCCGCTCCAGTGCGGCCAACATCCCGATCAACCTGGAGCTGTGCAAGCGCTTGAACCTGCACGCCGATACGTACTCGGTGTCGATTCCGCTGGGTGCCACCATCAACATGTCCGGGGCGGCGATCACCATCTCGGTGATCACCCTGGCCGCCGCCAATACCCTCGGCATCAGCGTCGACTTCGCCACCGCCCTGCTCTTGTGCGTCGTCTCGGCGCTAGCGGCCTGCGGCGTCTCCGGCGTGGCCGGTGGCTCGCTATTGCTGATTCCCATGGCGGCCAGCCTGTTCGGCATTTCCGCCGATGTCGCCATGCAGGTCGTCGCCATCGGCTTCGTCATCAGCGTGGTCCAGGACTCCACCGAAACGGCGCTCAACTCCTCCACGGATGTGCTGTTCACCGCGGCGGCCTGCCGGCGTCAGAACGACGCCTGAAGGCCCCTCGGAACACAGCCCCCGGGACACCGCCCCTCGGGACACAGCCCCATGGCACCGACACCTGTCGGCGTCATGGGGCTGGCCCGGCCTGCCCCATCCGCCCCTGAGTGGCGGTGCCTTGTGCGCGCGTGAACGGACCGGGAAAGCCCTCCTGACAGACGCCTCTCGCGTCAGACCGAACCCGCTCGCCCCTGCTCGCCCCTGCTCGCCCCTGCTCGCCCCTGCTCGCCAGGATCGTTGCGGTCCCGCAGCCGCCACCAACGGTATGGCCTTGGTGCATCTGGCATGGGGCAGGGTGACATCCCCCCGATAAAATAGTGACAAAAACGCGAATATTAGACATATATAGCGCAAATCAGTAAGGTACTTTCGCCGCTTGGCCAACCCGGTCCAGCGGCCCAGCACACGACTATCCCCATCTACGCAGACGGGATCACCGACGCCTTCGCGACAGAGGGAATCCATGTCCACCCCTGGCTTTACTCAAGGGCACTGCATGCCGCGCCGCCCGCCACCGCACACGTAGCTTGCTTACCGCCGTACCGATACAGCGCCTTTCGCCGCGCTGGTAGGGCGCCCGTCGGCGCGCCTGAACGGCGGCCGCTACCCCGTCCCTGAACGATTTCAGGATGCTGCTCTCGTTGTCGCCTCGCTGACGACGAGTTCCTTCGCGATCGACTTCCGATCCACAGACGATGCCTCTGCGAGTCTCCGCTCGTCTCTGCGTTTTGCACCACGCAGAACGGCCGGATGAAGAGTGCGCGTCCCCATCCACCGAGGAATATCCTTGAACAGCGTATCCCTTCATCAATTCTCGACCACCACCGTACTGCTCTTGATGCTGGCCTTCTATGGCGGCACCTATCTCTTGACACTCGGCATTCGCAAACAGAAAGAAGACGCCGACGCCTACATGGTCTCGAACCACCGGGTGGGCTTCGGCATCGGCGCCGCCAGCATGACCGCGACCTGGATCTGGGCCGCCTCCTTCTATGCCGCCGCCACTTCCGGCTATACCTACGGCGTCTCGGGCCCTCTCCACTACGGCCTGTGGGGCGCTCTGATGATCCTGTTCATCTACCCGTTTGGGCGTCGATTTCGCAAGCTCGCTCCCAATGCCCATACTCTGGGTGAGCTGATCCACGCCCGCCATGGCAGCTCCAGCCAGCTGATCCTGGCGTTCTCCAACGTGTTGGGCAGCGTGATCAGCCTGATGGTCAACTTCACGGCCGCCGGCGCCCTCGTCTCGGTACTGTCGCCGCTGTCATTTCAGTTGGGCGTCATCATCGCCGGGGTCGGCGTGCTGCTGTATACCCTGTGGTCGGGATTTCGCGCCTCAGTGATGACCGACTTCGCCCAACTGGTCGCGCTGATGGCGATCGCCGTCGTCATCATTCCTGCGGTGTTCTTCTCGATGGGGGGACCAAGCGAGCTGGTGGCCGGACTCGACACTCTCACCCCACAGCAGGCCGACATCTTCTCCACCGATGCCATTCTCCACCAGGGCGCGCCCTTCTTCGTCGCCGTCCTCGCTTACGCCATCGGCAACCAGACCATTTCTCAACGCCTGTTTGCGGTCAATGAGAAGCACATCAAGCCGACGTTTCTGACCGCCACACTGGGCTACGGCGCCATCGTCATCGGCCTCGGCATGATCGGCCTGATGGCACTGACACTCGGCATCGAACCGATGAACGGCGATATGAACAACCTGATTCCACAGATGGTGTCGGGATACCTGCCGCCGGTGTTCATCGCGCTGTTCTTCATCCTGGTCATCGGCTCGCTGTCATCCACCGCCGACTCCGACCTGTCTGCGCTTTCGGCGATCATGATGGCCGACGTCTACGCCAAGAACATCGCCAAGGGCCAGCCAGATCCGCAGCGCATGCTGCTGGTGGGTCGCCTGACCATGATCGTGGCCACCGCCGCCGGCATCGTCTTCGCCAGCTTCTCCCTCGACATCCTGGTCATGCTGGTGTTCGTCGGGGCGCTGTGGGGCGCCATTGTCTTTCCCGTGATCGCCAGTTGCTTCTGGAACCGCGTGACCAACGCCGCCTTCACCACCTCGGTGCTTGTCGCCATGGTGACCTTCTGCGTGGCACGCTTCGAGCTACTGCCGATATCCGGCATCACCGCGCTGGGGTTCGAGTTCCTGGCCAGCATCGGCGGCGGCATCATCATCGCGCTGATGGTATTTGGCTTTCTCGGGCGCCTGGCCGGTGCCGTCGCCGGCCTGCTGGCGCTGATCGCCATGCTGGTGTTCGCCACGGGGGAGCTGCGTGACTATACGGTGCTGCTCGCCTCACTGACGGCCTATGGCACCAGCACCCTGGTGTGCACCGTGATGAGCCTGACCAGCAAACAGCGCTTCGACTTCGATCGCATCGGCGAGCGAGTCGGCAACTATGATGGCGCGCGCGAACCGCAGCACACACCCGACGCGGCCCACGGCCATCCAGGCAACACCAGCTTGGCCGGCCAACGCTGATAGCGGGGTGGCCAGCGCCGCCCCGCCCCCGTTCACAAGGAGACATTCCATGACCCTACTCTTTGGCTTCTATGTGCTGGTTTGGCCCGCCTTGACCCTCGGCGTCCTGGTGGTGATCGTGCGTGCCGTGCTGAAAGATCGCGCCGACGCTCGCCGCACCAACCGCGAACTGGTGTAACGCCCGCGGCAATGCGTGCCGCCACCCGCAAGGCGAGCGCTGATCAAGCACACGAGTCACTGCCGGCGCCCAAGGGCGCCGGCAGTGTCCGTTCATCGACGCCACCTCGACGATCCGGCCAACGAGCATCGCCACCTAGGCGCCGGCGATGAAAATTCCACAGCATAATGCGCGCTTTCGACTCATACTTTGCCTAATCCCTGTTCCGTCGAGACACCTGGCGCCCCACGCGGCGAGCGCCAACGATGCCCCAGCGGGACGCTCGCCCGGGAGTCCCGGCATGTATGACATCTTCCCCAAGCTCCTCGAGTACGGCCTGCCCGGTTTTTCCATCGTGCTGCTGATTCTCGGCTACAACTTGCTCAACAAGACCCACACTCTGCTGCTCGACGAGCGCGCATCGTCCGCCAACGGCGGGACCGAACTGCGCGTACGCTATCTCCAGGAGATCTCCAAGAACGCCCGCATCTTCATGGGCGTCAGCCTTCTGTTCTTCGTCGGCGGCCTGGCCATCGCGGTGATATCGCCGGCCAATACCATCAATCTATCGATCGCCCCGGCCGAAGGCGTGCTGCCGACCGTGCGCCTGCAGGAACGCGATGTACCACTCGATCATCGTGGCACCACCGTGCTCGACATCGAGAACGACAATGTCCTGCGGATCATGAACAATTCCCTCTACTCGCGGCTGATCGATGCCGAGCACGAACGAGACCTGCTCAAGGGCCAACTGGCCGACGTGATCCTCTCGGTGGAAAGCGACTCCAGCGAGGTGGGATTCTGATGATCCTGCACCGGGTCTTCTCGACCGTCATGTCACGACCGCGACTGATCCCTCTGCTGTGCGTCACCTGGCTCATCGCCACCCCCTGCCAGGCCCAGCAGGCGGTGGTCACCGAGGCACGCACCCTGATCCAGCAGGGAGATGCCAATGCCGCCCTGTCGGTGTTGTCCGAGGCCGCAAGCCAAGGCGATGCCGGCCAGCGCGCCGAGGTGCTCAATGCCAAGGGCTGGGTGCTCTACCAGGAGGGCCGCTACGACGACGCTCGAGTCATCTTCGACCAGGCCCTGGAACAGGCCAGCCGCTCCGCCGAGCCCGACGGGCTGTCGGTGAAGATCCTCAATAACACCGGCATCAACGACTTCGCCTCGGGTGAGCTCGACAGCGCCAGGCAGGCCTTCGAATCGGCACGGGACCAGAACAGCAGCGTCGCCCCGCGCTACCTGGAAATCATCGAGCGCCAGCAGCGCTCGCGAAACGCCCTGACCCACGTGGGCAAGGGCATCGAACGCCGCCTGGGGCGCGACTTCCACGCCGCCATCGCCGAGTATGACCGCGCCCTCGAGGTCGATCCGTCCAACAACGATGCCCTGTCCTACCGCGGCTACGCGTACTACCGACTCGGCGACTACGCTGCGGCAAGGCGCGATATCGAGGCAACGCTTGCCGGCTCCCCCAGGCGCCTGGACGCCCTGATCAACCTGCTCAAGGTGGACTGCGCCTCACGCCCCGAGGAGCTCGAGGGAGATCTCGCGGACTACCGCGATGTCATCAACGCCAATCGCGAGGCACTGCTGGCCGACGCCGAACTCGCCCGGGTGTGCCCCGACATCGTGGCCCGCTGGCGCTGAGGGCCAGAGCGGCGCGGCCAGCGAAAGGCGCCGCCCACACGCAACGACGCCACCCGAAGGTGGCGTCGTTGTGTGTGGGCGGTACCTGGCTCCCCGGATCGGGCGACCGGACCGCGAAGCCTCGCTATCGACCAACCGGCTATCAGGCGCTAAGCAGCGCATTCAGGCGCTTGACGTAGGCCGCCGGGTCGTCCAGGTGGCCACCTTCGGCGAGGATCGCCTGATCGAGCAGGATCCGCGCCAGATCGCCGAAGCCATCGCCACTGGCGCCTTCCAGGCGGCCAACCAGCGCGTGCTCGGGGTTAAGCTCGAGGATCGGCTTGACCTCCGGCACCTTCTGGCCGGCCGCCTCCATGATGCGGCGCATCTGGAACCCCATCTCGTGCTCCGGCAGCACCACGCAGGCCGGAGAGTCGGTCAGACGGTGGGTGACCTTGACCTCCTGCACTTCCTCACCGAGCGCTTCCTTGACGCGCTTGACCAGGTCTTGCTTGGCCTTGGCGGTCTCTTCCTGGGCCTTCTTCTCTTCCTCGTTCTCGACGTCGCCAAGATCCAGATCGCCCTTGGCCACATCGGCGAGCTTCTTGCCATCGAACTCGGTCAGGTGGCTCATCAGCCACTCGTCGATGCGATCGGACAGCAGCAGCACTTCGATGCCCTTCTTGCGGAAGATCTCCAGGTGCGGGCTGTTCTTGGTGGCGTTGAAGCCATCGGCGACGATGTAGTAGATCTTTTCCTGACCTTCCTTCATCCGCGACACGTAATCGGCCAGCGACTGATCCTGCGTGGCGCTGTCGGTATGCGTCGAGGAGAAGCGCAGCAGTTCGCTGATCTTGTCACGGTTGGCGAAGTCTTCCGCCGGACCTTCCTTCAACACCGAGCCGAAGGTATTCCAGAAGCCCTGATACGCGTCCTTGTCCTTGGCCAGCTTCTTGAGCATGTCGAGACCGCGCTTCGTCAGCGCCGACTTGATCTTGTCGACCTGGGGATCCTGCTGCAGCAGCTCGCGCGAGACGTTGAGCGACAGGTCTCGCGTATCCACCACGCCCTTGATGAAGCGCAGGTACAGCGGCAGGAACTGCTCGGCGTCGTCCATGATGAAGACGCGCTGCACGTAGAGCTTCACACCGCGGGCGCCATCGCGCTCGTAGAGATCGAAAGGCGCACGGCCCGGCACGTACAGAAGGCTCGTGTACTCGAGCTTGCCCTCGACCTTGTTGTGGCTCCAGGTCAACGGATCGCTGAAGTCGTGGGCGACGTGCTTGTAGAAGGCCTTGTACTCGTCATCGCTGACCTCGGCCTTGGGGCGTACCCACAGCGCCGTCGCTTCATTGACGGTTTCCCAGGTGGTGACTTCGCTGCCCTCGACATCATTGCCGTCGTCGTCCTTGGCCGTTTCGGTGCGCGGCATCTTGACCGGCACTTCGATGTGGTCGGAATACTTGCGCACCAGGCTCTGCAGACGATAGTCGTCGGCGAACTCCTTGGCGTCGTCCTTCAGGTGCAGGATGATTTCGGTGCCGTGCTTTTCCCGCTCCAGGTCGGCGACCACGAACTCGCCCTCGCCCTTGGAGCGCCACTCGACGCCGGCATCGGCCGCATCGCCGGCCTTGCGGGTACGCACCGTGATCTCGTCGGCAACGATGAAGCCCGAATAGAAACCCACGCCGAACTGACCGATCAGGTTGGCGTCCTTCTGCTGCTCACCGGAGAGCTGCTTCAAGAATTCGGCGGTGCCGCTCCTGGCGATGGTGCCGAGGTTGGAAATCACGTCGTCGCGATTCATGCCGATGCCGTTGTCCCGCAGCGTCACGGTGCCGGCATCATGATCGTGCTCGATCTCGATGCGCAGCTCGCTATCACCCTCGTACAGGGCGTCGTTGTCGAGCGCGGCGTAGCGCAGCTTGTCGCAGGCGTCGGCGGCGTTGGAAATCAGCTCACGCAGGAAGATCTCGCGGTTGGAGTACAGCGAGTGAATCATCAGATTGAGGAGCTGTTTGACCTCGGTCTGAAAGCCAAGTGTCTCTTCGTGAGTAGCGGTGGTCATGGATCGGAACCCCTTGCGACGTGTCGGTTCAGTAGGGGCGGCTCGCGCCGCCTTTCTGGGCTGTTCGTCGATATGGGGTCCGCTCGGCGCATTTCAAGCGTGACATGCCGACTGCCGTGCTCGACAGGCTAGGCGCCGGCGGCGATCTCGGTGTCCGGCTCGTCCTGAGCGGCGTCGGCCAGCACGAAGTTGAGTCTCGCCGTGGTCACCGCCAGGCTCTCGTCCTCCTGCCACGTAGACACCTGGAGATTGGCGATGCGCCGCCCTTCTCGCACCAGGCGGCAACGCGCATAGGTCGGCGCTACTGCGGCACTGCGCAGGTAGTCGATGGAGACATTGACCAGGCACGGCAGACGCGGGGTCCTCAACGCCAACAGCACCTCCAGGTGCGCGGCGGTTTCCATGAACGCGGCAAGCACGCCCCCGTGAAGCGCCGGCAGCAAGAAATTGCCGACATTGCCGTCGCGCGGCTCGAGCACGAAACGGCGCCCTTCGACGTCGCTTTCAAGGCTTATGCCAAGGCGCCTGGCATAGGGAATCTGGTCGAGCCACTCGCCAATATCACCGCTCACCCGGCCGGCGGTGAGACGCTCGAGACTCACGGCTCGTCGTGGCGATCCCGACGCACGGTGGCTGCCCTGGCCTTGGCCCAGAACGCCACCGTCGCCCTCCGGGCGCCCGGTCTGGCACGCGTCGTGGCCGCCGAATGGGGCCATCACATCGTCGTCATGTCGGGTGTCGATGCCCTCGAACATCGCCTCGGCGAACCCCGGTGGCGTATTGCGGCTGCCCAGACGCAGGAAGCTGCCGACGCCCCGGGCGACGATACGCCCATCGCTTTGCCAGGCGAGCGCCTCGGTAAAGACCACCGATGCCGTCACAGCGACCGCCCAGGCCCGCACGGTGATGGCCTCTCCGCTGCGCGCCGGGCGATAGTGATCGATATGAAGATCCAGTGTCGGGCACACTTCTGGCGCCGGCAGTGCCGGCAGCACCGCGGACCCGCAGGCGGTATCGATCAAGACGCTGAGCGCCCCCGAATGCACGAGTTCCCGGCAACTGTCGCCGGCTAAATCCTCGTGCCAGGGCATCTCCAGGGTCACTCCATCGACGCCGACGCGAGCGACCTGGACGCCGAGATCGCGGGTATGAGGAATGACCGAGACGAAACGTTGCAAGGCCTGACGCCAGGCGCCGAAGGAAATACGGTGTCGTGGGATGGACATGGCGGCCTCTGAGACGAGAAAAACTCAAACGTTCGATTTAATCTAGCGTTGGTTGCCGCCGCCGACAAGAAATGGCCGTTTGACAGGGTCGACGCACATCGTCACTGCACAGCGCCACCGGTCTTTGCGGCGTGCGATGCGTGTTTACCCGCGTGAACGCGCTGTGCTGGCGAGACGAATCACCGACGAGACACGCCGGCGCTGACCTCGAAGATACCCCAGCGGTCGGCCCGACCAGCGCCGTGGTGAGTCCCACCGGGACGCCGACCGTCTGTTCGACCGCGTGTTCATCCCCCAGCAGCGCCCAGCCTTAGAGATCGCCCCCGAGGTCATCCTCCGCGCCGACATCCGCGCCGGTGGCACGACGCCACGCCCGGTAATCGGCCAGGCTCCTGTCGACGCGGGTCAGCAGCCAGGCGACGATGACCACGTCGTCGAGAATACCGAACAGCAACAGCACGTCCGGTATCAGGTCCAGCGGCGAGATCAGATAGGCGAGTGCCGCCGCCATCCAGCCGAAGGCCGGCCACGGCACCGGCCGGTAACGACGACTGACGACGTCGTTGAGCATGGGCACGAACAATTTTAACGCCCGCAGAATGTGCTTCAACGCTCGCGAACGCTGAGAGATCCGTCCCACCACGGGAATACGATCCCAAAGAGCCATAGCAGCCTCCTGTTGTCAGCGACAACTCCGATGATCGCCAACGATTGCCGATAGCGCCTTCCTCGATTTATGGGGGCGCCGGCGACCGTCGTCAAGCGGAAAAACCGCATTATTTGTGTGCCGTTTCATTCATATCGTAGCCAGATCGCAACAGATACGCCCCACCGCCGATGACCGCCTAACACCCGGTAGAGCCGGGACCGAACCGACAATGGACGCCCCTTCATCAGGGGGACTATCCAAGTGGCAGCGCCTGAGCGACCATGGACGCCAATCACCGGCGTGTCAGATGCCATCGACCGCCATTATCGCTTTCGCCCTTGCTTTCAGGAGTGCTTCGATGCCGCTAGCGTTCTTTCGTCGCTGCGCGCCGGTACTGACCGCCACCGCGCTATGCCTGCCCCTCACTGCCCCTGCTCAAGGCGATGACTACGCCGTCGGCCGGGCCCTCGAAGCGGCCCGCAATGGCCAGTACTCACAGATCAATGAAGCCGCGATTCGCGGCCACGAGCTGGCAGGGTACGTCGAGTATTACCGTTTACGCGACCGGCTGCCGGCGGCAAGCGCCCAGGAGGTGCTGACGTACATCGCCAGCAACGCCGATGCCCCGATGGGGGACTGGATGCGTGAGCAGGCCATCCTGCGCTATGGCAAGGCGGGGCGCTACTCGGACGTGCTGGCGGTGGCCGATGGCGAACCCGAGACCACCGCCCAGCAGTGCTACTACTACACCGCCTTGCTGGGGCAAAGCCCGGCCTTGGCAGCGGCCGGTGGGCGTGCCCTGTGGACCGTTGGAACATCCCAGCCCGACGCCTGCGACAGCCTGTTCTCGTCCCTTCGCTCCCGGGGCGAGATCGCCGACCTGCAGATATGGGAACGCATGATGCTGGCCTGGGAAGAAGGCCAGAGCGGCCTGGTCTCCTACCTCGGGCGCCAACTCGGCCCGTCCTGGTCGAGTGCCGTGGCGGCCCAGCGGAGCGTAGACAGCAACCCGTCGATGATCACCCGAATCGGCAACTGCGTCGGCCCTGACTGCGCCGGCAACGACGCCTTCTTCGAAGCGGCCCTGTCGTCGGCCGCCCGCGATTCCAGCGCTGCGGCACTGGCGGCATGGCAGCAGGTCTCGGGGACTCGCGCGTTCTCGGTGCAAGCCAGCCAGGAAATCGAGCACGACATCCTTTACCACGCCCTGCGTCGAGACCAGCGCCAGATGCTCGGCTGGATCGACTCGGCCTTGGCTCGCCAGACCGATGGAGAGGTCTTCGAACTGCGTGCCCGCCTCGCCATCCGCGACCGTGATTGGGGCGCCGTGGAGCGCACGGTCGGCATCATGCCGGCGGAGACCCAAGCCAAGGCCCGCTGGCAATATTGGCTAGGCCGTGCCCTGGCCCTGCGCGGTGACCAGGCAGCGGCCAACGCCGCCTTCACCCGCGCCGCCGGCCAGCGCGACTTCTTCGCCTTCGTGGCGGCCGACCGCATCGGCCAGCCTTACAACCTCAACATGGAGGACAACCGGTTCAGCCAGGCCGAGCGCGCCCAGGTTGCGAGCTGGCCGACGGTACGCCGCACCGAAGCCCTGCTGCGCATCGGCCAGGAGGGGTTGGCCAATCTCGAGTGGTACCACGCAGTGGCCAAGGCCTCGCCACGCGATGCCCGCCTGATGGCCGACTACGCCGCCAACCGCGACTGGCCCGCGCGCCTGGTCCAGACCACGATCGTCGGCAAGATGCTCGATGCCCTGCCCTACCGCTTCCCCGAAGCCTATCGCGAGGACTTCCAGCGCTGGGGCAAGGCCAACGGCGTCGACCCCTATCTGCTGATGGGCATCGCCAGGCGCGAGAGCGCCTATAACCCCGAGGCGCTGTCCCCGGCCGGGGCTCGCGGCTTGATGCAGTTGATGCCCGGCACCGCAGCCCTCGTCGGTCGAAAAATCGGCATCGGCGATCCCGGTCCCTACGGCGTGCTGGATCCCCAGACCAATATTCGTCTCGGCAGCGCCTACATCAGTGACATGATCGATCGTTATCGCGGGAATCGCATCGCCGCCGCCGCGGCCTATAACGCCGGCCCCGGACGCGTCGACAACTGGCTCGCCAGTGCGCCAATGGAGTTCGATCTGTTCATGGAGCACATCGCGTTCAAGGAAACGCGTCGCTATGTGCGCGCCGTCCTCGAGTACCGGGTGGTGTTTGAAAGCCTGGCCAACGGCGGCTCGACCCAGGGCGTCAGCGTCTTGACGCCGAATGAGCGTAACAGTCGCTACGACGCCTCCCTGCTGGCCCGGCGCTAACTCCGGCCAGCGCCAGGCCGCCTGCCTGGTGCCGATCGACCGACCAACGCAAAGGGCCACGACATGCCGTCGTGGCCCTTTTCCTTTACGCTTGCCTGGCCGTCGTTCTTGCCGCACCAAGGCCTTATGAAAAGACCGCGTGAACCGGCTCCGTGCATAGACCTCGTGAATAGACCTTGCGAATAGGCCCCGCCTCGGCCTCAGGCCGGTTGTCGGGTCAGCGCCAGCTTGATCCCCAGCGCCACCAGCACCCCTCCGGTCACCCCGTTCAGCCAGCGCGAGAACGCCGGACGAGCGAGCCAGGAGCTGGCCCCACCAACCATCACCGCGACCAGAATCTGCCACAGGTTGGCGATCACGAAATGCACCCCAGCAAGCCACAGGGACTTGACCAGCGCCGGATCCCCCGGGGCGATGAACTGCGGCAGGAAGGCCATGTAGAAGACCACGGTCTTGGGATTCAGCACATTGGACAAGAGCCCCTCGCGCAGCGGGCGCCATACGGAGACCCGCTGCTGCGCGACGCGGCTGACGCTATCCATCGGCAAGCCCTTGCCGGCGCGCGCCTGGCGCAGGCTCTGGATGCCGAGCCACACCAGATACCCGGCGCCGACCACCTTGAGCGCCGCGAAGGCCCAAGCCGACTGCAGCAGGATCAGCGACACGCCAAGGGCCGACACGGCGGCGTGGACGAAGAGCCCGGCGCAGATGGCCAGACTCGTCAGCACGCCATCACGCAGGCCGCCCCTGGCGGTATTGCGAATGACCAGCAGGGTATCGACGCCTGGCGTAACGCTCAGCAGCGTGATGGCGACCAGGAACGGCACGAACTGGGCATCGACCAGCGACGCCATCATCACACCGTCCCGAGTTGCTCGGAGTGCTTCAGCGAAATCTGGTCGTTCAGGGTCCAGAAGTCATACAAGATGCCGATCAAGAACAGACCTCCGGTACATAGGTAGATGATGCCGGTGATCCATTTGCCCTGGTAAAAGCGGTGGATCCCGAACACCCCGAGGAAGGTCAGCAGCACCCAGGCCAGGGTGTAATTGGTGGGGCCGGCACGAAAACGCAGATCCGCCTCTCGATCCATGGCCGGAATCAAGAACAGATCGATGATCCAGCCGACGAAGAACAGGCCGAAGGTGAAAAACCAGATGGTCCCGGTCACCGGCTTGCCGTAATAGAAGCGGTGTGCCCCGAGAAAACCAAACAGCCAGAGCAGATAACCGACGACCTTGCTATGGGTATCCTCAGACTGCAACACAGGCGTATTCATGACAGTTCCTTTTCCTTATTAATCCGTAGGAGGACAGCGCGGGCCGGCGGCTGGACGCTCTCCCCCTTTCGATCTACAGTAATTTGGCGAGACGAGATAGCAAGTCTTGCCGCCGCCATCGTTCGACGCAAGCCCGTCGTGCCGGCTCGAGATACACGCTAGACATGCACGCCAGGAATGCCATGCACCATGCGCAAGGCACCGTGTCGAGCGGCCAGGCACCAAGGGCGAAGGCAGGACGATGGCAGCCGCAGGGCAAGTTTACCCGTCCGCCAGCGCTGGCACAGCAACAAGCAGAAACGTGGTCTGAGATGTGGTCTGAAATGCCGCCTGAATGTCGCCTGATATATCGTCAGTAGGGCAATGAGAGATCGGGGCGCCCTTGGCTCGGCAAACCGGTCGACCCTTACTGTCGGCAATCACCAGACGCGCAACCACCAGACGCGCAACCACCAGACGATAGACGACCTTCTTGCTTGTCCTGTCCACGTAACACGGGGCTACCCCTTCGCGGCGAAAATGCGCCCCGCAAGGGACCCGGCACCAACATCTAGCGAGTTAAGGAAATCGACAATGGCAACTGGCACTGTCAAGTGGTTCAACGATACCAAAGGCTACGGCTTCATCTCTCCCGACGACGGCGGTGATGACCTGTTCGCCCATTTCTCCGAGATTCAGGCTGAAGGCTTCAAGTCCCTGCAGGACGGCCAGAAGGTCTCCTTTGAGGTAACCCAGGGCAAGAAAGGCCTTCAGGCCTCCAACATCAAGCTCGCCGACTGAGCGATACGATCCAGACTGCCGTCAGACCACGGCCGGGGCGCTCTGTCAGACCTCGACGCCAGACCTCGACGACAGTCCAGGCATCGCATGACGCACCAAGGCCCACCATCTGGTGGGCCTTTTTCGTGGCTCTTGATGAGCCCTTTTCGTGGTGCTCGCTGATGCTGGGTGCCGGCGGTTCGCCCTCGTCGCCTTGATGCCGTCCTGCCACCGTGCCGTCGAGGCATCACCGCAGGCTGACACAGCGCCGCAGGCTGACACAGCGCCGCGAGTGCTACCCCCGCCAGACCGGGCCATCCGACACACCGCCAAGCACGAATTCTCGCCGATGTCCGCCGGCTGCCTTGCCCCTCCCCCAGCCAGCGCACCCTGCAGGCGCGGTCACGGCTGGTCAGGGGCGGGTCACGGCTGGTCAGGGGCGGTCACGGCTGGTCAGGGGCGGTCGGAGGCTCTTCGCTGTCGACACTCGCATCCACCTCGGCCTCGGCGCTTGAAGGCACGGCCTCCGGCACCTGGCTCTCGGCCTCCTTGAACTGCCGATCGATCTCCTTCTGGGCTTCCTCGAAGCGACGCTCGGTTTCCTTGAGGATGGCATCGACTTCTTCGCTGGCAGCGCCCAATGATTCGGACTCGTCGCTGGCCTCGGGGCCAGGGGCCGAATCGAGAGGCTCGTTCGCCACGCCGTCGACGGCCGGGCTGGTCTCTTCGACCTGTTCGAACTGCTCGTCGATCTTGCGGCTAGCCTCCTCGAAGCGCCGCTCGGTCTCTTCGATGATGGCATCCACGTCGGAGTCGCTGCTTTCGGTGGGTAACGCCTCGCTCTCGCTCAAGGTGCCATCGGCGCTGGCATCGAGATCGCCTTCGGCACCGGCCGCCGAGTCATCCATCCCGGCGATCTCATCGTCGGCCAGCGCACTCTTATCGCCCTGGTCATCCACCGATGACGCGTCCTGCTCACCACCCGTGGCAGCGTCGGACGCCGACTGCTCGACGCCGCCATCATCCTGCGCAGCGCTATCGTTCTGAATACTATCGCCCCCAGCGCTCGCGTCACCAGCGTCGTCCGCATTCGCCGGGGAAGTGTCCGTCGCCGGGTCCGCTGGCGTACTGGCACCAGGAGCCCCATCCGTCGTTGCACTGTCGGTCTCATCGCTATCGCAGCCAGCCAGCGTCAGCGCCAGTATGGCCGCCAGCAACGCGGCTTTGCGGGAAGTCAGTGCCATCATCCGTTCTCCAGTCAATAGGCGCATATTGCACCAAAGCCACCCCCCGGGTGCAACCGCCCGCGTCCCGAGGACGCCGAGCCAGTCTCCACTGACCCTCGCCAACTCTCTAGCTTTCTAGCTCTTCTAACTCGCCAAGATGCGCGCCTCAAGGAGGCAACGATGCTGCCGTGCACGTCGGGACACGCAATATCCTTGGCCCAATAGACAGCCCCGAGAGAGCCGGCGTTCACTCTCGCCGAGACTTTCTGCGCCAGTTAGCGAGCGTGCAACTTGCCCCTGCCTCCTCATCCCCCCGGCCTCAGTGGCTGCGCTAGGCGTTGCGGGGGGCGGCCAGCGAGCACGACTCGGCCATGACCAACCTCACCGCCAAGGGGACGATCTCGGCCTCGAAGGCGCGCTGATAGCAGGATTCACCGTCGAGGGTCAGCGGCAACATGGCATCGCCATCGGCCTCGAACGTGAGCCAGGACGTGCGAAAGGCATCGACATGACGCCCATGGTAGGGGCGTGCCTTGAGCTCGGACATCATCGCCTTGAGCTGGTGCAGCGAGGCAAAATCTCGCACCATCAGCACGTCCAGCAGGCCGTCGTCGAGGCGCGCCGCCGGGGTCAGTTGCTGACCACCGCCGGCCTGCACGCCGTTGCCGAGAGCGAGCAGAAAGATCGCCGCCCGGCTTTCGCCACCCTCCCAGGCGACGTGACCACGATAGAGCTGATAGCGCCATGCCTTCATGGCGCCGATCACCGAATAGGCTCCGCCTCCCATCAAGCGCTTGAGACGCTTGGGCGTCGAGGTGGTAATCTCGGCACCGAAGCCCCCCGTGGCCATGTTGATGAAGTGACGGTCATTCATGCGTGGCACATCGACCCAGCGGCTCGGCAGACGGCAGGCGGCGTCAAGCGACGCCGCCTGCCCGGGTGGCAAGCCGAGCGAGCGGGCCAGGTCGTTGGCACTGCCAAGCGGCATGATGGCGACCTCGGGGCGTTGCTCCCGGGGTAGCAGCATCACGCCGTTGATCACTTCATGCACGGTCCCGTCGCCACCACCGGCGATGACTCGCTTGACCCCGTCGCGACCGGCCTGGGTCGCCTGGCGTTCGGCGTCGCCCTGCTCCCAGGTCACCCGGACATCCACGTTCAGGCCCCCGCGCCGACAGGCGAAGACGGCGCTGCGCACCTCCGGCATCTGTGCCGACTGGCCATTGAGAATCAGCCGATTGGTGCCTGGCGGCTGGGTCATGCAGAGGCTTCCTTTTTCATCCGAGGTTCATCTCACTCGCGCATCCTGCGCGTAGCCATCCCATTTCGGTGACGTCTTGCTTACACTTCCTCACAGACACCTTTCCTTGCGTAGAATGCCTGAATGATCGAGCCCATTTTTATCTTTACCGCCTTCGTTTCCGGACTGGCAGCCATGTTTCTGAGGCTACCCCCCTTGGTCGGGTTCCTGGCAGGCGGCTTCGCGCTCAATGCCCTGGGCTACGACGAAACCCCGCTGCTGACCGTCATTGCACACCTCGGCGTGACCCTGATGCTGTTCACCATCGGCCTCAAGCTCAACGTCCGCACGCTGCTGCGCCGAGACGTCTGGTGCAGCGCCAGCCTGCACATGCTGGCCACGGTGGCCCTCTTGATGGCGGTGCTCGCTGCCCTGAAGGGGGTCGCCATCGCCACGCTCGGCCACACGCAGGTCGGTCTCATCGCCGGGCTCGACGCCAACACCCTGCTCGTGCTGGCCTTTGCCCTGTCGTTCTCGAGTACGGTCTTTGTAGTCAAGGTACTCGAAAAACGCAGTGAGACCCAGGCGGCCTATGGTCGGTTGGCGATTGGGATCCTGATTATGCAGGACCTGTTCGCGGTGGTCTTCCTCACCGCCTCCACGGGCACGCTGCCAAGCCCCTGGGCGCTGGGCCTGTTCCTGCTCCTCCCCTTGGCACCCTGGCTACGCCGGCTACTGGAGCGCATGGGCCACGGTGAGATGCAGATGCTGTGTGGCGTGGTGATGGCGCTGGTGCTCGGCTATGGCCTGTTCGAAGCCGTCGGGGTCAAGGGCGACCTGGGCGCGCTCATCATCGGCATGCTGCTCGCCCCTCACCCCGCGGCCCAGACCCTGTCGCGTTCCATGTTCAACATCAAGGAACTGTTGCTGGTCGCGTTCTTCCTGAGCATCGGACTCACCGCGTTGCCGACCTGGTCACTACTCGGCGTGGCGCTGGTCCTGGTCGCCCTGCTGCCACTCAAGAGCCTACTCTATCAGCTGATTTTCATGCGCTTCGGCATGCGTCACCGGACCTCGGTCCTGTCCACGCTCAGCCTCAGCAACTATTCCGAGTTCGGCCTGATCGTCGGGGCCATCGCGGTCACCAATGGCTGGCTGAGTCCCGAGTGGCTGGTCGTGGTGTCCCTGGCCGTGGCCCTGAGCTTCGTTGCCTCCGCCATCATCAACTCCGTCAGCGAGCAGCTCTACCGTTGGGTGGAACCGCGCCTGCCGGCCGTCGACGAGACCAAGCTTTCCCCCAGTGACCGCCCCATCGAGGTCGGCGACGCCGAGGCGGTCGTCATGGGCATGGGGCGCATCGGCCGCAGCGTCTACCGCCGCCTGACCAAGGAGTACGGCATCAAGGTGCTGGGCATCGACTCGAACCCCAAGAGCGTCAAGGCGTTGGGTGATCAGGGCTTCAATATCGTCGAGGGCGACGCCGTGGACTCGGACTTCTGGGACAAGATGCTGATGTCGTCCCAGGTCCAGCTGGTGGTGCTGGCGATGCCGCATCACGCCGGTAACCTGTTCGCCCTGAAGCAGCTCAGAAGCCGCCATTTCCCCGGCAAGATCACCGCGGTGGTCGAGTACCTGGAGGAGATCGATACCATCCGTGAACTCGGTGCCCACGCGGTCTACCACGTCTATGACGAGGCCGGACGAGCGTTGGCGGACAGTGCGGCCGAAGAGGCCGGCATCACATCGCGTGCCGAACAACTGGGCTAGGCGTGCACCAGACGCCGCTGCGATCACTTGCGGCGGCGGCCAAGGGCCGGGATACTCACGCCTTTCGGGGCCCGCATCATCCACGCGTTGCGGCCCTATTCCCGTTCCTTCGCCTGACTAGGATGACCTCGGCATGGAAGACATCTTTACCTGGCTCGGCGAGACCCTGGGCCGCCTGATCCGCTTCGTGGTGGAGGCCTTGAGCGGTGTGTTCAGTGGCATCGACGATGCCGCCGCCGGCTTCATCAACGGGCTTTCGGCCTCGCTTGGCATCTCATCGTCGATCTTCAGCCTGGCTGCCCTGGCACTCGGCCTGTTCTTTATCTGGCGAGCGATTCAGGCGGTCCTGCGTCGCTCCGTGGTGGCCGCTATCCTATGGGCGCTGCTGGGCCTGGTGGTGCTCGGCACCCTGATCCCCTGAGGCCTGTCGTCCCGGCGCCGGTGCCGCGCCATAGCGCTAGACCATGCGCCACCCAAGACGCAAAACGCCGCCCCGAGGGGCGGCGTTTTCACCTCTGACGACGGCGAGGCTCAGGCGAGGGCCTTGTGGACGATCTCGTAGACGTTGGGCGACAGCGGCTCCTGGCGGATCCGCTCGAGCTCGCTTTTCATCAGCTCCTGACGGGCCTCATCGAAGCGCTGCCAGCGCGTCAGCGGCGTGACGATGCGTGCGGCGATTTCCGGGTTCAGGCGGTTCAACTCGATCACCACGTCAGCCAGCAGGCGATACCCTTCGCCGTCAAGGCGATGGAAATTGACTCGGTTCTGCCCGGCGAAGGCGCCGATCAGCGCACGGACCTTGTTCGGATTCTTCAGCGAGAAGGCCGGATGCTCCATCAGGTAGCGCACGCGATCCAGTGCATCGGACTGCGGCCGGGTGACCTGCAGGCTGAACCACTGATCCATCACCAGCGGGTCGTGGGACCACTTCTGACCGAAGGCCCTGAGTGCCGGGTCGGCCAGGTCCGCGCGCGAGCTGTGGACCAGCAGGGTCAACGCATGGCGCACGTCGGTCATGTTGTGGTCGGCTTCGAACTGGGCCTGAGCGAGCGCCACGGCCTCCTCGTCTTCGATGCTGATCAGGTACGACAACGCCACATTCTTCAGCGCCCGCTCGCCGATCTGCTCCGGCGTCGGCGCGTACTCGGCATCGCTCTGGTTGGCGCGATAGATGGCCATGAACTCATCACGCAGTTCCTGGGCCAGGGACTGCTTAACGAAGGTCCGCGCCGCGAAGATGGCATCGACATCGACCAACGGCTGTTGCTCGGCAATGTAGGCTTCACTCGGCAGCGACAGCATCTCGGCCAGCACCGCCTTGTCGTCCGTGTTCTCTGCCAGCAGCACGCGGAAAGCCTCGACCACCCGGGCGTCCATGACCTTCTCGACGCCGTTGCGGTGCGCGGCGATCAAATCGTCCAGTGCCAGCAGGGTCAGACGCTGGCCGGCATCCCAGCGATTGAAGCCATCGCTGTCGTGGGCCATCAGGAACGCCAGATCCTCGCGCGAGTACGGGAAGGACAGCTTGACCGGAGCCGAGAACCCACGCAGCAGCGACGGCACCGGGGCCTCCTCGACGTCGGTGAACAGAAACTCCTGCTCGTCCTCGCGCAGGTGGATCACGGCGTCGCGGCCCAGGTCTTCGCCGTCCAGGGTAAGGCGCAGGTCGCGGCCGCTCTTGGTGCCCACCAGGCCTAGCCGAATCGGAATGTGCAGCGCCTGCTTGTCCGGCTGCCCGGGCGTTGCCGGCGTGCGCTGGCGCAGGATCAGGCGATAGGCGCCGTTGGCGTAGTCGTACTCGCCGAAGGCGTCGATTTCCGGGGTGCCCGCCTGGGAGTACCAGCGCAGGAACTGGGTCGGGTCGAGGCCGGAGACCTCGGCCATGCAGGCAACGAAGTCCTCGATGGTCACGGCCTGTCCATCGAAGCGCGAGAAGTACAGATCGGAGCCGCGGCGGAAGGTCTCTTCGCCGACCAGGTTGGCCAGCATGCGCACGATCTCGGCGCCCTTCTCGTAGATGGTCAGGGTGTAGAAGTTGCCGATCTCGATATAGGAGTCGGGGCGCACCGGATGGGCGGTGGGGCCGGCATCCTCGGCGAACTGGGCGGTGCGGAAGAAGGACACTTCCTCGATGCGCTTGACCGGCGCCGAGTTCACCTCGGCGGAGAACGTCTGGTCACGGAATACCGTGAAGCCTTCCTTGAGCGACAGTTGGAACCAGTCACGGCAGGTCACCCGGTTGCCCGACCAGTTGTGGAAATACTCGTGGGCAACGATGCCTTCGACGCGCTGGAACGCGGCGTCGGTGGCGGTGTTCGGATGCGTCAGCACCGCCGCCGAGTTGAAGATATTGAGCCCCTTGTTCTCCATCGCGCCCATGTTGAAGTCGTTGACCGCCACGATCATGAACAGATCAAGATCGTACTCGCGGCCATAGGCCTCTTCGTCCCAGCGCATGGCCCGCTTGAGCGAGGCCATAGCGTGATCGGTCTTGTCGAGATTCTCGGCTTCGACCCAGATCTGCAGCGTGACATGGCGCCCGCTCATGGTGGTGAAAGCGTCCTCGACCTTGCTCAGGTCGCCGGCCACCAGGGCGAACAGATAGCAGGGCTTGGGGTGCGGGTCGTCCCAGGTGACGAAGTGTCGACCATTGGGCAACTCGCCTTTCTCCACCGGGTTGCCGTTGGAGAGCAGCACCGGCTCGCGCCCGGCGTCACCGATCACGGTGGTGGAGAAGGTCGCCATCACATCCGGACGATCCGGATAGTAGGTGATGCGGCGAAAGCCTTCGGCTTCGCACTGGGTGCAGAACATGCCGCCAGACTGATAGAGGCCGGCAAGCGCGGTGTTGTCCTTGGGCGCAATCTCGACTTCGGTGTCGAGCAGGCAGGCGTCCGGCAGGCGCTTGATACGCAGGCCGTCGGCGGAGACCTCGTACTCGTCCTCCGCCAGCGCCTGTCCATCCACGGCGATGGACGTCAGCGTCAGCGCTTCACCGTCGAGCCACAGTTCTCCGGCCTCGCGCTCAGGGTGACGCTCGAGATGCAGACGCGCCTTGACCCGTGTGGCCGCGGGGTCCAGGTCGAAGGTCAACTCGGTGTGGGTCACACGGTAGGCAGGGGGACGGTAGTCGCTCAGGTGAATCGGCTGCGGTTCGGACATCGGGGATGCTCCACTGAAAAGGTCGGGGGTCATTGTACGGCGTCTGAGCGCCTGGGCTCAAAGCGATGGGCCGGCGCACGCGCAGGCAACCGCCAGGGCAGCGTCGAACGACGAGAGACAGTCCTGGCCGGGCAATGGCCAGTCAGGAAGAAGAGGACACCGGCTCAGGACGGGTAACGATCCAGATCGCCAGGGCGATCAGGCCGACGACCAGGCCAATCTTGAGCCACCACAGTGACACGGTGAACAACAGCACCACAATGGACACGCTCAGCATCACCACGGCCAGGCCCTTGGCGTGACGAGGTATCGCGCCGGACTCCTCCCAGGCCACCACGGTCGGACCAAACCGCGGATGGGCGCGAATCCAGGCGGCGAAGCGCGGCGAGCCTCGCGAGGCTGCCCACACCGCCACCAGCAGAAAGCAGGTACTCGGCAGCAACGGCACGAAGGCGCCCAACACCCCCAGGCCAAAGCTCAACCAGGCCAGTACCAGATAGCCGAGGCGGCGGACGGAGGTGATCAAAGGCGAGCTCCCTGTGGCTTGCTGTGGCTTACGCGAGTGGCTCGAGACGCCGCGGCGATGGGCGTCGGGCGGGCCCCGCACCTGTCATGCGGCGCCTTTCCTACGGTGCCGATCATGCGGCGCCCAACGGCTCGAGTCGGGCTCGTCCCGTGAGCTATGTCTAATTGAAGCCGATTGGCGTTGGCAAGGCCAATCGGCTTCTCCTATCGCGGCGTTTGGCCACAGCGGCTCAGTCACGGAAGTTGTCGAACTGCAGTGCCAGGTCAGGGCCATCGTCGCCACGCAGCAGCGCCATGACCTGCTGCAGATCGTCGCGCTTCTTGCCGGTCACGCGGACCTTTTCGCCCTGGATCTGGCTCTGAACCTTGAGCTTGGAGTCCTTGATACGCTTGACGATATCCTTGGCCTCCTTCTGCTCGAGGCCCTGCTTGAGCTTGACGCTCTGGCGCGCCTTGACACCCGACAGCTCCGGATCCTGGATGTCCATGCAGCGCGGGTCGAGGCTGCGGGCAATCAACTTGTTGCGCAGCACATCGATCATCTGCTGCAGCTGAAAATCGACTTCGGCCTGGATCTGCACGGTCTCGTCGGACAGCTCAAAGCTGGCGTCGACGCCGCGAAAGTCAAAGCGCCCCTGGACTTCACGGTTGGCCTGGTCAACCGCGTTCTGCGCTTCATGACGGTCGAACTCGGAAACGATATCAAAAGAGGGCATGCCGGGCTCCCGGTGGCGGACAAAGGCCATATTCTACCAGCATGACGCGGCCTTGGGTGCCTCGTTGCGCAGAGCCTCCCTCGCCCCCGGCGACGACTCGCCCCCGGGCGCCGCGCCCAGGCCCTTGAGCATTCGCCAAGCGGCACACCCATCCTCGTAATACTCGTCCAACCAGCCAACGAGGCGGAAGCCCGCCTGCCGATAGAGCCGCATGGCCCGACGATTATCGGCACGTACCTCCAGCGCCATGCGATCGAGCCCCAGGGCCCGGCTGTCGCTCTCGAGGCGGGCCAGCAGTTCCCGCCCGAGACCCGACCCTCGCGCCTCGGGGGCGACACACAGCGAGTACAGGCGCGCCAGGCTGCTGTTGCGGCGCATCAGCAAGGTGCCATAGCCGAGAAGGCTTCCTTGCGCTTCCACCACCAGGGTGTGAGCGTTGGCCCGATTGAGCAGGTGCCAGAGTTGGCGACGAGAGAAGCGGTCACCGCTGAAGGCGCGATCTTCCAGTGCAACCAGCGCATCCAGATCAGTCGGCAGGGCGTGACGAACCAGGCGAGACATGACGGCGATGTTCCTGACCAAAGGGACCCGAGGAGCGGCGTCGACGGCCAACAGGGCAGGACACCTAGCAACATTCTGGGGGCCTGGCAGCGTCGCTGTCAGCCCACCGCTACGTGAAATCATTTCACGTTGGCACACGCTTGTTTCCCGCACGGTTCAGACGCATGCTGAGCGCGCCCCACCGCCGACGTTCTCCCTCTATCGAGCCCTGCTCACTGTTCAAGGTTCACCGCCGATGTGCTCCCTCAGGATCGTCGTCGACCGCCGCGACGACTGGCACCCCTATTATCCCAGCGAAGACCTGATCTGCGCCGACGACTATCTGGCCCAGGCCGATTCCAGCGGCGGTCATCAGGTCATCAACCTGTGCTCCGATCTGGATTACCTTGGCACCGGCTACTACGTCTCGCTGCTGGCCCAGGCACGCGGCGATCGGGTGCTGCCGAGCGTCGATACGCTCAACAGCCTCCGGCGCAAGGCCACCACCGATATGCAGCTCGAAGGTCTGGTGCCGGTACTCGAAGAGCTCGATCGGCACGCCAACGCCGACCTGGGGGATAGCGTCACTCTCAAAGTGCTGTTCGGCGACTGCCAGGATCCACGCCTGGCACGGCTCGCGCGCAAGCTGTTCGAACGTCTGCCCTGCCCGCTCCTGGATGCCCGCTTGACCCGCCGCGAGGGACGTTGGCGACTCACTCGCCTGCGCCCACAGCGGCTTTCTGGCCTGGTCGGCGATGACCAGGACCTGTTTGCGCGGGCGCTCAATCGCCATTCACGCCAGGTGTGGCGAACGCCTCGTGCCAAGCGTCGCTACCGCTTCGACCTGGCGTTGCTGGTCAATCCCGAGGAGAGACTGCCGCCGAGCAACAAGGGCGCCCTGAAGGCCTTTATTCGTGCCGGCAGGCGCCTTGGCATCGACGTATCGCTGATCACCCATCGCGATGCCGGCCGCCTGGCCGAATTCGACGGACTGTTCATCCGCGAAACCACGGCGCTGGACCATCATACCTGGCGCCTGGCACGCCGCGCCGAGCACGAGGGGTTGGTGGTAATCGACGCGCCCCAGGACATCTTGCGCTGCACCAACAAGGTCTATCTGCATGAACTGCTGCGCACCCGAGGGGTTGCGGCCCCCGATGGGCGCCTGCTCAAGCGTGCCAGTGGCGAACAGCTGCGGCGTCAGGTCGCCGGGCTCAGCTACCCGCGGGTCCTCAAGGTGCCGGATGGCGCCTTCTCCCGAGGCATCGTCAAGGTCACCTCCGACGAGCACCTCGTGGAAGAGGCCGCACGTCTTTTCACGAGCTCCGACCTGCTGCTGCTGCAAGAGTGGCTACCGACCGAGTTTGACTGGCGCATCGGCGTGCTGGACGGCAGAGTCCTGTTCGCCAGCCGCTATTTCATGGCTCGCGGTCACTGGCAGATCTACGACCATTCGGGCAAGAGCGTGAAGAGCGGAGGTTTCACCACACATCCGGTCGACGCGGTGCCCCGCGCGGTCGTTCAGGCGGCATTGAAGGCTACCCGCCTGATCGGCCACGGCCTGTATGGCGTCGATCTCAAGCAGATAGGCGAGCGGGTGCTGGTCATCGAGGTCAACGACAACCCCAACATCGATGCCGGCATCGAGGATGCGGTGCTCGGCGCCGAGCTCTATGACCGGGTGATGGCGGTGTTTCTGGCGCGCATGGAGGCGCGCCGCCGGACGCGGACTCGTCCTGGGGAGCGTCAATACCCCCGTCCCGCCGCGGGCGCCTTCGACCAACCGAAGGAAGACGACGCCAAGGTGGGCTGACGGCGGCGCTGGGCTGACGTACCCTGCTGCTCTATGCCTGAAGAGCATGCCGGAAGAGCATGCCGGAAGCGGTAGATGACCTTGATTGACGGCGCCGATACACGGCCATCTATCTGTCCATCCGCCCACTGACCAACTGCCACTCGTCCCGGAGCCCCGATGACCGATCGCGACACTCGACACAAGAACGCCATGCAGAAGCTCAAGTCTCACGTCGACGCCAAGGTTGCGGCAGCCGATGAAGAACGCGGCCTGATGCTGGTCTTCACCGGCAACGGCAAGGGCAAGACCACCGCCGCCTGGGGCACTGTCACCCGGGCGCTAGGCTATGGCTACAAGGTCGGCGTGGTGCAGTTCATCAAGGGGCTGTGGGAATGCGGCGAGCGTGAGCGTCTGGCCGACGATGCCAATCTCGAGGTCGCGATCATGGCCACCGGGTTCACCTGGGACACCCAGAACCGTGAGTCCGACACGGCCGCCTGCGCCGAGGTATGGCACGACGCCAAGCGCCTGCTGGCCGATCCCGAGGTCTACCTGGTGGTGCTCGATGAAATCACCTACATGCTGAAGTTCGGCTACCTCGATATCGCCGAGGTACGCAGCGCCATCGAGAACCGCCCCACCGAGCAGACGGTGATTATCACGGGTCGTAACGCCCACCGCGACCTGGTCGCCATGGCCGATACCGTGACCGAAATGCAGGAGATCAGCCACGCCTTCGCCAACGGCCTGAAGGCCCGACGCGGCATCGATTTCTAAGGCCTTCGTCCGCTGGGCTGGCCTGGTAGATAGCCGAATCGACTCACGCGGCAATGGCAAGGACAGACGGCAGAAGGCCCGGTCGGTAAATGCACTGACCGGGCCTTCTGCTGTCCAGCGACGCGAACTCTCCGCGTCACTCATTACGCGCCACGTTACTCCACGTCGAGCTGGTTGTTGTCGATCATCTGCTGCAGGAAGTTCGCCGAATCCTGACCGCCCATGTCGACGCCAGTGAGGGTGATGGTCTGATCGGCATTGCTGCCGCTGCCATCGATGCCCCCATCGCTCTTGACGTGAATCACCGTATTGCCGCTACCGTCCTCCTCGGCGAACAGATAGTCGCTGACATCGGCCTCGGTGGCGCCATCGAGCAGATCCGCCATCTCGAGGCGATCGGCCGCTGCATCGGTGCCGTAGTTCCCCAGCGAGAACTGCTCCACCGTATCCTCCGCAGGAGCGGCACCGGTGCCCTGATCCCCCGCCTGCCACCGGACGACATCGGCGCCGTCACCGAGATCGATGATGTCATTGCCGCCGCCGCCGGCCAGGTCATCGTCGCCCGCCCCACCGTTCAGCATATCGTTGCCTTTGCCGGCAATCAGGATGTCATCGCCTTCGCCCCCGAGCAGCGTATCGTCACCGGCGCCACCGACCAGCGTATCGTTGCCGATACCGCCATCCAGAGTATTCGTGCCGCCGTCGTCACGATCGTCGATCAGGTCACTGATGTTGGCTCGGACATAGTCGATGATTTCGGCCTGGGTCGGCGGGGTACCATCCGGGTCATCTTCACGGCCACCGTTGCCATCGTCCTTGGTCCAGGTCAGGTAGTCGTACAGACCGCCATAACCAAGACCATCGTGAGTCCCGGCGGTGAAGGTCTCGTTGGTATCGCCATTGGTCCATTCAAGGTCATCGCTATTGAGGGTGTCGCCGACCAGCACGTCGTCGCCAGCGCCGCCACTCAAGGTGTCGTCGCCCGCGGGCCGGAGCGCCGAAGACGCGCCCTGCAGCGCCGCCGCCAATTCATCGGCGGTATTCACAATGTCGATCTGGCCCACGGGGCCCGTCACGGCGGTGCCCCCGATGGTAATCGAGCCGTTATCGTCAACCACGTTGGTATTGTCAAAGAAGCGCAATACATCCGCCCTGATGCCATCACCGATCCCGATGCCCGCCACCGAACTCTTCGATGACAAGGCCTCGAAGGCATCGATCGACTGAGTCATCACCGTCGATGTGAAGTCGTTTCCGTTACCACCAAACGTGCCATTGTTGTTGACATAGCGGGTCGGCACGCCGTCGGTCAAAAAGTACGTCAGGTTCTGAAGGCCATTGTCATGATCGTCAAAGAAGCTACTGGCACGATTGAAGCCAGCTTCATAGTTGGTACCACCCGATGCCACCATGCTATTGATGGCTGCGAGGGCCAGAGTCAGCTTATCGGGACCGAAATCATTGATCACCGTCGACAGGCTTCCGGTATCAAAATCGATGATCTGCAGGTTGATGGTCCCGTCATGCTCGGATAGCTGTTCGACGAGATGTCTCAGCGCTTCCTTGGCCAATTGCATGCGGGTTTTGCCCGGCGTGCCTGAAGCGTTAGCCATACTCCCTGAGGTGTCCACGATCAGGGAGATGTTGTAACTCTCGGCAGGCTCGACCTGTACCCCGCCGGAGTCGCCGATCATGACATCGTCACCGCCGCCGCCGGTCTCCTCGCTACCATCGTTGTCATCAACGTAGAGCTCGGATGGGGCGTCACCGTTGAGGGTCAGCGTGCTCTCGAGCACATCGCCATCCCCATCGGTGCCGACCAGGCCCAGATCCAGGCTGTAGTCCGCGGGCGGGCCGCCGACGCGATAGTCGATATCGCCCAACGACAGCTCATCACTGGCACTCTCGATATTCACGGCCTCGAACGGGCGATCGCCGTCGGTCTCGAGGCGCACCTGCCAGCCATCATGTAGACCCTCGACGCGAATAGCGTCACCGTCATCGGTCAGCGTCACCCGGTCGGTAACATCGACGCCGATGCTGTTGAACACACGAACATCGCCGACCGCAAGATCCAGCAGCGACCCGGTGCTCCCCGGCCCGTCGGCGTTCGCCCCGCCGTCGGCTGCGTACATCACCGCCGAGATCAAAAGCGCCGCGGTGGCGCCTTCGCCGCCACCGACCGCCACGCTCTGGGTCAGGCTCGACAGCGGACGATGGTCGTCCCAGTTCGCCGTACCGCCGTTGTTGGCAAGGCCGGTCAAGGCGTCAATACGAACACTCTGGCCATTGGGCACCGCCACTTCACCGCCAGTGACAACAACAGCCCCATCCGAGTAGGTCATCAGCAGGTCGTTCCCCTCCACGCCATCGGATGTGTTCAACGCCAGCGCATCGCCGATCTGCTCGCCACTCTCGAGAGCCGCCTCGAAATTAGCCCCATTGGTGACCTCACCCCCCATCTCGATACTGTAACCGCTGCCATCCGGCTCTAGCGTGACCACGAATCCGGTGCTGCTGTTGTCGGTGGAGTTGGCGAACAGCGTCGTGCCGTCGGTGCTCAGGCTATAGACCATCGGCTTGCCATCGACCAACAGGGTAAAACCGTTACTGTCGGTGACTGGCATGCCGTCCAGGGAGGCGTTGAAGACTACCGATCCGACGCCGTCGGCACCGGCATTGTCGGCGAAGTCCAGGCTGCCGCCGCCGTCCTCCAGATCATGACTCACGCTGGAGAACTGCTGGGGCACGTCATCCTTCACGTCGATCGTGAGGGTCGTGGTCGCGACGTCACCGTCGCTGTCGGTCAGGGTGACCGCGAAGTCGTCCTGAATACCGTCGCTGTCGGTGCCCTGGGTGCTGTGCTCGGTGGTGTTGTCATCGAGGGTGTAGCTGTAGGTGTAGTCGCCGGCGCTGACGCTGACCGTCAGGACGCCGTAGCTGCCCTGCACCGTGCCGCCGTTGGTGACGTTGACGTCGTTGCCGTCCTTGTCCTTCAGCACCAGGCTGCCGACGCTGTCGGAGCCGGTATCGATATTCAGCGAGCCGCTGGTGGTCTCGAGATCGCTCGCGGCCTGGCTGCCGCCATCGTCAAGCCCCGCCTCGTCCACCTCGTTGTTGCCTTCGGCGTTGGGGTCTTCCGGATCGACCTCGATCTCGGGAGTGGCGTCCACGGTCACCGTCAGCGTGGCGCTGTCGGTATCACCGTCGGCATCGACCACGCTGTAGCTGATCGCGGCCTCGCCCTCGAAGCCATCCGCCGGGGTGAAGGTCACCGTGCCATCGGCGGCGTTGAAGGTCACCGACCCTTGGGTCGAGTCATCCAGGCTCGCCCCGGTCAGGGTCAGCGGGCCGTCGGCGCCGGCGACGTCATTGGCCAGCACGTCGACGGTGATCGGGGTGTTCTCGTTGATCTCGCTGCCGTCATCGTCGATGGCGTCCGGCACGTCATCCTTCACGTCGATCGTGAGGGTCGTGGTCGCGACGTCGCCATCGCTGTCGGTCAGGGTGACCGCGAAGTCGTCCTGAATACCGTCGCTGTCGGTGCCCTGGGTGCTGTGCTCGGTAGTGTTGTCATCGAGGGTGTAGCTGTAGGTGTAGTCGCCGGCGCTGACGCTGACCGTCAAGACGCCGTAGCTGCCCTGCACCGTGCCGCCATTGGTCACATTGACGCCGCCAATGATCAGGCTGCCGACGCTGTCGGAGCCGGTATCGATATTCAGCGAGCCGCTGGTGGTCTCGAGATCGGTCGCGGCCTGGCTGCCGCCATCATTAAGCCCCGCCTCGTCCACCTCGTTGTTGCCTTCGGCGTTGGGCTCCTCCGGATCGACCTCGATCTCGGGAGTGGCGTCCACGGTCACCGTCAGCGTGGCGCTGTCGGTATCACCGTCGGCATCGACCACGCTGTAGCTGATCGCGGCCTCGCCCTCGAAGCCATCCGCCGGGGTGAAGGTCACCGTGCCATCGGCGGCGTTGAAGGTCACCGACCCTTGGGTCGGGTCATCCAGGCTCGCCCCGGTCAGGGTCAGCGGGCCATCGGCGCCGGCGACGTCATTGGCCAACACGTCGACGGTGATCGGGGTGTTCTCGTTGATCTCGCCGCCGTCATCGTCGACGGCGTCCGGCACGTCATCCTTCACATCGATCGTGAGGGTCGTGGTCGCGACGTCACCGTCGCTGTCGGTCAGGGTGACCGCGAAGTCGTCCTGAATACCGTCGCTGTCGGTGCCCTGGGTGCTGTGCTCGGTGGTGTTGTCATCGAGGGTGTAGCTGTAGGTGTAGTTGCCGGCGCTGACGCTGACCGTCAGGACGCCGTAGCTGCCCTGCACCGTGCCGCCGTTGGTGACGTTGACGTCGTTGCCGTCCTTGTCCTTCAGCACCAGGCTGCCGACGCTGTCGGAGCCGGTATCGATATTCAGCGAGCCGCTGGTGGTCTCGAGATCGCTCGCGGCCTGGCTGCCGCCATCGTCAAGCCCCGCCTCGTCCACCTCGTTATTGCCTTCGGCGTTGGGTTCGTTCGGATCGACCTCGATCTCGGGAGTGGCGTCCACGGTTACCGTCAGCGTGGCGCTGTCGGTATCACCGTCGGCATCGACCACGCTGTAGGTGATCGCGGCCTCGCCCTCGAAGCCATCCGCCGGGGTGAAGGTCACCGTGCCATCGGCGGCGTTGAAGGTCACCGACCCTTGGGCCGGGTCATCCAGGCCCGCCCCGGTCAGGGTCAGCGGGCCATCGGCGCCGGCGACGTCATTGGCCAACACGTCGACGGTGATCGGGGTGTTCTCGTTGATCTCGCCGCCGTCATCGTCGATGGCGTCCGGCACGTCATCCTTCACGTCGATCGTGAGGGTCGTGGTCGCGACGTCACCGTCGCTGTCGGTCAGGGTGACCGCGAAGTCGTCCTGAATACCGTCGCTGTCGGTGCCTTGGCTGCTGTGCTCGGTGGTGTTGTCATCGAGGGTGTAGCTGTAGGTGTAGTTGCCGGCGCTGACGCTGACCGTCAGGACGCCGTAGCTGCCCTGCACCGTGCCGCCGTTGGTGACGTTGACGTCGTTGCC